>CAYTCO010000022.1:0-14878 GCA_964436385.1 uncultured Gammaproteobacteria bacterium | reverse complement strand
CTATGGGTGGCTCGTAAGTGGGATAGGAACTTATTATCCAGGAAAATTACTTGCTCTTAGGAAAAAATTAGAACTAGCTGAAACAAGAAAGGAGAAAGGGTACTGGCAGGATCTTGCAAATATCGAAGGGGAGGCAAGAAAATTGTTAGAAAAAGGAATAAAACTTACCAGAAAATCATTAAAGGTTCATGGGTATTCCAGCTTAGATAATGCTTCCCATTTGTATTATCCAGGTGGAATGCCTGCTTTAAGAAGAAAATTGGGAGCTGAAGAAATTGCAAGAAGGCCAAATGCATATTGGAACGAACCTGCAAACATTGAAGCAGAAGCTTTAAAAATGATAGAAGGAGGAACAGATCTTATAAGCAATAGAATGATTAAGGCAGGATTTGGTTACCTATTAAGTGCAATTAATGGTAAGTATCAAGGTGGGATACAGACATTAAGAGAAAAATTAGGAATTAGCTATATACGAAAAGGAAGGGATTGGTGGCGAGACATTACAAATATCGAAAATGAGGGAAGAAAGGCTTTTGAAGCTGGTATTCCATTAACAGGACAAGGTTTAGGAGAAGCTGGTTTAAGTGGGCTTTATTCTGCAATAAACAAGTACTATCCTGGGAAAATTAGAGGGTTCAGAGAAAAATTAGGATTAATTGATTCGCAGCCTCAACAAATTTCTCCCGATTTTGCCGATGAATTTATGAGAAACCTAGATAAGCTAGAATAACTATGACAACAGAACTCGATAGCTTACAAGGAAATCCTCAAGAACCGGAAATTTATACATCTTCTGGTATTTTAAAACCTATTATTACCTACGGACAAGCTCAAGTTGAAGCAACGCTTGTTAACCCTGATTTTAGAACACTATATTCAGTTTCTACTGATGTAGAGCGAAAATATGCTATAGCTCTTACATTAATCACTGACGGAAGGATTGAGGACCCAACTTTTCTACTAGATGGGCTTGTTCCGTCTCAATCAACTCTTTCACACGCTTCTATTTCTGATGAAAGAAAGAAAGAAGTGCTTGAGAAAGGGGGAAGTTACAAGGAGAGCCTTACAAACTTCATGGTTGAAAAAGGAATTATTGAGCAACCAAATTGGAGCGTGAAAAGGGCCACCCAAGAAGCACCACAATTTATTACCAACAATGAACGGCTAAAAGATTTAGTATCATTTTTTGGTGCTTCGAATGCTACAGATATTCTTTATCGTTTGCACCCACAGTTCAGAGATATCCCGCATGAACAGGTTCAGGGGTTGATTGCGGACTATTTAGGTGATTACTTATTGCAATCCGGTCCGTTAAATTTAACGGGAATTCAGGAAGCCTTACCTTTTCTGTCAGAAGCAAATTTTCGAGAGGGACTTGTGGAAGTTTGGAAGAGGGATGTTTTGGCGAGACTTTCTGAAATTCGTCACGTACATCCGGAGAAAAATGACAACGAATCATTGGAACAAGTTTTTGACTATTATAAAGATCAATCAGTTGGGATTGACGATGAGATGTTTATAAGTGTTTCTGATGAGATAAGGTCGTATTACATTGCTCTCTTTGACATCCAAAAGCCTGAGCATATTGTGGACTCTCTCAACGGTGGGAGACTTTTCCCTGATCTTAATCAACGGATAAATATTAAAGAATTACAGGATAAAAAAAGGCTTCTTATTGCTGATGAAATGGGACTTGGGAAAAGTGCTTCAGTTATTTTGGCGAAAGAGACATTGGATGTTAAAAATGCGCTTGTAGTTGCACCGAGTAATGTTATTTCGGTATGGCAAAATTTTCTTTCGGATAAGGTTGACGGAGAGGGAAAACCAATTGGATATTTTAGAGCTGGTCATGCTCCAAGAGTTCTAACAGTTGAGGATCCACAAATGCTAACATCTGCAAATCTTTCAGATTATGACTACATTTTACTTTCTCATGAAAGGCTCAACGATGCGCACATGAATTCTTTAAAAGATTTGGATATAGGAATGCTTATCGTTGATGAAATGCATAAGTTGAAAAATTTACGCGAAGGAGTGCGCGCCGGACATCTTGTTGATCTTGCAGCGCGAATGGAGGGGGAGGATAAATACGTTGCTCTTCTTTCTGGAACTCCAATTCCTAATAAGGTTGAGGATATAGCAATTGCACTAAAATTACTATACCCAGAAAGGTTTGAAGATGTAGATGACACGCTTCTGGTAAGAAGCATTATTAATGGAAAAATTGTTGACCTACGAAGTTTGCTTTTGCCTCGAATGCAGGCGAAAACATTATCAGAAAGTCTTGAAATGCCCGAGCTTACTGAAGTGACAAGATTCGTTGATCTACAGGGTCTTGAAAGAGATGCATATGAAGAGCTTCTCAACGATGATGATTTACTACCAACACAAAAGCTTCAAATTTTACGTCAATTTCTTCTAAATCCAGGTCTTGTTGATCCGACTCCGGGAATTGAAGGAAGTAAAATTGAAGCCCTTAATGATGTTTTGTCTGATGAGTTCGCTTCAAACAACAAAGTTATCGTATTTGTTAACGATTTTACTAATGGAGTTATTCGCGGTGACAATTCAATTATTAGCAAACTGGGTTTGCCGGATAATACAAGAATTGAGGTTATTGACGGACCGGTTACACAAAATGAAAGGCTTAGAATTCAGGAGGAACTCAAATCCTCAGATGGGAAGGTTGTCATTTTTGTAAGTGGCCAGACAGCTGATGTTGGGGTCGATTTTTCAGCTGCTGAGTCAGTAGTTTTTTACAACGAGCCGTGGTCGAAGTTTGATAAAGCACAACAGCGTGCCCGCGTATATCGGCCAGGCATAAAGCATCCTGTCAAGTCAACAACACTTATCGGTCGCGGAACAATTGAAGAAGGTATCACTAGATATATCGATGTGAAAGAGCGTGCCGTATTAAAACTCCTAAGAGGGATTCCAAGAACAGTAATGGAAAATAGAATGCTTAAGAATGATGAGCAGAAAGTTGATCCTACGCTTGGCGTAAATCCTGAACTTGCTGCATATTACTTTTCATCATGGGACAGGATGAATAAAATTTTTGCATATGTTAAGGAAAAAGGGGAAGAAGATTTTGTAAAGTTTTTAAGAGATTACGGACAAAGCTATGCAGGTGCTTATACCGATTTGGGATCACGTAGTTATCAGGCAAACGCAAGTAGAGTTTCCGGAACTTTAATCGATAGGTTTGTTACCGAAAGTGGTCAGGATAAAGGCAATCTCAGGATTTTAGATATTGCCTCAGGACCTGAAATGCTTTCCAAGCACATTGCAGATGGATATGAACAAAAAATTTATAGTCTCGATATAAACAAGCACCATTTTAATAGAGATAGTCAGGATTCAATGGTTGGAAGTTTCTTAAATCTTCCTATAAGAGATGAGTCAATTGATTATGCTAATCTTTGCTTATCTTGGCACTATACATCTTTTAAACCCTCAAAAGAGAATTACGAAAGAATAGAAGTTTTGGCTGAAGCAAATAGAGTGCTCAAAAAAGGAGGGCGACTAGTTTTAAGCAATATTTACTCATTAGGTGTAAAGAACGATAAACTTTTTGAAGAGCTTGTTTGGGCATTGGGTTTTAGAATCGTTCCAGAATACTCCGGAGATGCAAGTTACGGAGGCAACTATAGTTCAAGAATTTTTACTCTTGAAAAAGTTGAATATCCAGGTTTAAGTCCACAAGAAATAGCGCAACTTATTGGAAAAGATCACTATAATGGATTGAAATTCAAAAGGACTGATAAAAAAGTTAAGGATACCAGAAAAATTTTGGAAGAAGTTGATCTTAACGGAACTGTAATACCATTGAATCTAAATACCACAGACGAGAGAATTCTTGAACAAGAAAGAGAAATTACAGCTGTTGGTGAAGCCTTAAAACAGCAGCATGGGGGAATTGAAAACATTCCTCGAGATGAAATTTTAGCGAATGATTTTGTAAGGATACTGGTAGGCAAGAGGTATGTTCTATTCAAAAAGATACCTGAAGCAAGTGGCGCAGTTGTAATAAAATAAAGTTGATGTGTTGAAAATATTGATAAATTAGTAAAAACGAAATATAATGACGCGGAAAGAAAATACTCGATTACATTATGACTCAAGAACAGGGTGAATACACATCTCCCGAAGAAAGAACTGCCCAATTTTTTAGTATAAAGGCCGAAGCGTTTTCCGAGCGTTTAAAACCATTGGAGGGAAACGGCATGGTAATAGCTTCTTCCTTAGAAAGAAAAATCAGGGTGGTTTTGGCAGAACCATATTCAAGAGTAGGCGATTACTATAAGAAAATAGGAGAATTAAAGCCCGGAACACTTTGGAATCCGGCAAAAAGAGTAATATCACAGTCTCTAATTGTTACTCCGTCGGAAGGAGGAAACGGATCATGCGTCCGATTGCTCCAAGCTGAGTTTTTTGATCCAGAAACAGGTGATTTTGTGGCACAGTGTAATCTTGGAGGAGAATACTTTGGACCCAGAGAAGGCTCTATAGCGAAATATCTGCAACTCAATAAGGGTGACATTTCCGAGCTTAAATTTGTAGATAATACAGAGATTCTTCAAATTTCTAACACTCAGCATTAAGAATTATAATACTACGAAACAGAAATAGTTTTCTTTGTTCGAAACATTAATATAACCACTAATCACTTCGTGATATGAGTTGCGCCCCTCATTTGATAAAAATAAAATACGCACCTTAGATTAATAGATCCATTTATTCTTCCTTTATCACCTTCCAAATATTTGAGTTGCCAACTAATGTTTCTGCCATAGCTTTTTGGTAAGTTGTCAGAAAAAATATTAATCCTTCTGATTCATAACTTCTTTCGAGCTGCTCCTTAATGTATTTACTTAAACCATTTAGTTTTTGTTGATGGGGGAATATTAAAATAATAATGGGGAATTTTCCATCCATACCTGTATACTCATTTTTCCATTTTCCTTCCTCTTTAAGTTTAATATATTGTTTGATCCTGTATTTTATGCTATATCTTGGTGCTTTCGGATCAAATAGTTCTAAGAAATAAGTTGAGGAGTCCATGTTCTCTTCTGTTAGATTTGTGAATCTTTCAAAATACAAATCAGGAATATATTGTTTTATTTCCCCAAAATCTTCATCTGAATATAGATGTAGCTGTTTTTCAATCCACATTTCTGTTTTTGTTTCAATATGATAATCCAGTTTTTTATCAAGATCAGGATCGTAATTCTTTAATTTTTTTCTTTCCTCCACAAAATCTTTATTAGCATTTTTCTCTGCCTCTTTAAGTTGAATGTAAAACTCAAAAAGGGTAACGCAATGATTAACAAAAGTTTGAGACGCATGTTTATCTTCGTAAAACTTTTTAAGATATTTAATGTCCAATTGTTCTCTATCTTCTTTATACCTCACCAAGATAATTCCATTATTATTTAAATAGTAAATTGCGGGTTTTGTATTTTCTAAAAGTTTATGGGAATATATTCTTCCCAAGTATTTTTTCTCAACCAAATCTTTAAGCCACTTATTAAGTCTGCTTGCATCTTTATGATTAAAAAGTCTTTGCAATTGTTCTCTATTAACAAATCTAAACTTATATACCAAGTACATTATCTCTTTTTGTTTTTTGCTGATTGTTGGTAGTTCTCTGTAATTCATTTGTCTTTGTTATTTTATTTTTTTTAATTAAGTATTTATATATTTTTAGGAGCAGGGTTTTATTTAATTTAGGACAGAAGTTTAAGTGAGCAGGAGTTTTTTTGGATTATATCACTTTTTGTTATATTCGTTATATTATTGTTCATTCTTTTATTACTATACAAAGTATAGAAAAGAGAGGAACTTTCAATTTCTACTTTGTACTCAAACTTAGTCTATGGTATAGGTCAATAAATGTCCTAGCAAGTAAGGACATAGTTCGTGCGTAGATATAGGCTATTTCTCCTCTTGACAACTATCTCGTTCGAGATATATACTATATCAATCAAGATAGAATATGCAAGCTACAGAATTACCTTTATTTCAGACTCAGCAATCTAAAGCTAGCGTTAATAATTCTTCTAACGAATTCACTTCTCAAACACTACCAACGAATCCTTTTAGCGTACTGGACAGTTCTTTCAACCGTATTTTTACCAAGAATCCTGAGGAAAAGATGGTTCTTAAAATGCGAAGAATGCTGGGAGAAACAGCAAATAAGCTTACTGATGAAAAAGTTGAATGTTTGGCAACAGAATTTCAATTCCTTATAAATGCATGGCTTGATGAATATGAAAGAGATGTTTTTGAGGGGATGACTTTAAAAGAGGTTTTAAACGAAAAATAATCATGGGAATTGGAAAAGACATTATCAACAATGATACTAAACGGGCAATTATATATATTCGTGTATCAACGGACGAACAAGTTGATAATTTCTCCTTGGAAACTCAACAGAAAATATGCGTTCAGGAAGCAGAAAGACGTGGAATGGAAATCGTCCAAACTTTTAGGGAAGAAGGGAAATCTGCAAAGACGATTTTAGGAAGACCGGTTCTAATAGAACTTATTGAGTTTTGTCGCAAGAATAAAAGAAATCTTGATGCTGTTATTGTTTACCGGATAGATAGGGTTTCTCGTCAACTGCAAGATTACTTAGCCATACGAAAAAGACTTGCAGAATATCAGATTACCATTATTTCTGCTTCGGAACCAACGGGAAACAGCCCCACCGAAAGGTTTATCGAGTCGATGCTTGCAAGTTTTGCTCAAATGGACAATGACGTCAGGGGTGAAAGGGCTAAGAATGGCTTAAAAGCGAGATTTTTAGCGGGACTTTCAAGTGGCACCCTTCCTCTAGGTTATACATATGAAAACGGATATGCGGTAAAGGATCCAAACATATGGGATAAGATAAAAAGTGCCTGGGAGTTAATGGCAACCGGCACAAAAACACTTAAAGAAATGGCAACACTTATGAACGAGTGGGGTTTAAGACAAAGGTACAATATTGGTGAGCAAATTATACGACCACAAGCTTTAAGCCGCATGTTTAGGAATAAGTATTACATTGGTATTTTAGTCTCAAGTAGATACCCTGACCAGGTTCGCGGACAACACTTGTCAATGGTTTCGGAAGCTCTTTTTTATAGAGTTCAGGCAGCAATTGATGGAAGAAGTACCAATATAAATACGCCGGTTGCAAGAAGAAATAAAGATAATAAAGAATTTCCTTTAAGAAGACTTTTAGTATGTGATCAATGCGGAAATCCTGTGACAGGTGGGTGGAGTAAAGGAAAGCGTGCCAGATATGCATATTACCGTTGTCAAATGGGTTGTTGCCTTCCATCTATTTCAGCTGACAAAGCGCATGAGACAACAATCCATTTCTTATCAAGCATAACGCCAACAAAAGAGGGCTTAGATGCGTTCATAGCACTTCTGAGAAGAACATATTACGAGCGGGTCACACAATTACAAAAAAGAAGAGATGAAGCAGATAGTGAATTAAAAAGATTATATGAACTTCGTCAGTCTTTAATTCAGAAAAACCTAGACGGTGTTTACTCAGATGACATATTCAAGGAGCAGAACAAACTTCTTGAGGGACAAATTGTGAAAGTTCAAATTACCAAAGATGACGCGTTGCTTGCAAAATACAATCTTGAGGCAATTATTACTTTTATGAAGGGTAAATTTTCAAATTTAGGAAGGACTTATCAAATGTCGAGTTTAAGTCAGCTCCGGGTACTTTTGTGTTCAATTTTCCCCTCCGGTTTGCGCTGGAGCTATCCGGGCTACTGCAACACCCAAATTAGCCCGATATATCAATCTATTCGGATGTTTGATACCAGTCAGAGCTCCTCTTGTCGGGGTGCAGGGAATTGAACCCTGGCCGCACGACCCCCAGCCGTACATTCTACCGTTAAACCACACCCCGATACTTTTTGGTATCCAGCAAGCTGAATAACAAAAAGTATTTGGTTGTGCTTTGACGGCAACGTTCCGTTACCGTTAAAAGCCGAAGGCAATCCCCTATTTTACCAAAATCTAGCAGTTTTGATTCAATGAGTTATAATGCAAGTGCATTTATCCCAATGAGATATAATGATGAACCCTTATGTATTACATCCCGCAACTTCTTACAAATAGATATCTCCGCCACGGTATTTCAACAGTCAACGAAGGCAACATGTCTTTCTCATTTGGTGAGAAAGCGGATGTCATAAAAAGCAGAACTGAATTTCTAATCAACGTAAGAATTCCTGTAGAGCGCTCCGTATTTCTTGAGGTACAGCATGGGACGAAGATTATTGAAGGAAAAGAAAGCAATGCTGGAACTGGTTTTTACTCTGAAGCAACTGCTCTTAAGGCAGATGCTATTGTGACCCGTGAGAAAAATTTGGCAATAATAATTTTGACTGCAGACTGTATTCCTGTAATTTTGTTTGATCGCGCAAATGAAATACTTGTCCTTGTGCATGTCTCGCGCCACAATTCTAAGTTGGCATTTTTGCAGATAGTTGTTAACTATCTTAAGCGTGAATATGGAACAAATATTCAAGAGCTTAAAGCTTTTTTTGGACCCTCTATAAAGAAAGAATCTTACGTCCTCCCACAATTTCCAAAAGGATACGATCTTACTGGTGAAAGTCAAAATCAATTAATTTTAAAAGGTGTAAGGCGCGAAAATATAACTATTGATCCAATGGACACGGCTGCAAACGAGGAATTCTTTTCGCACTATAGAGATAGCAGGAACAAGATTTCGGAGGGAAGATTTGCAACAGTAGCCATGTTGACCTAGTATAATATCCTAGAGTATTATGGTATATTAGGACCAAATGAGCTACAAAGAGAACCAACCGGTTTCTTTTTATCCCGAAAGGCCGGGTGTAAATTTAAAGCCAATAATTGAAGTTTTCTCAAAGCCTCCAGAGATAACGTTAACTCCAGAAGAAAGACCAATCAACGCCAAGATTCTGGGTCATGTCTAGTAGCTCTTGACTTGAATGACTTCATTCTTCAAACTTAATTATGGATTATTCACATCTGGCAGAAGGCCATTGTTTACCATGTGAGGGTGGTGTAGATCCGATGGGTGAGCGCGAGGCAAAAACTTATCTAAGTCTTCTTAAGAAAGATTGGAAAATATCGGACGATCTTAAGTCTATTTCGCTACGTTTTACATTCAAAAATTTCATGGATGCAATAGGATTTGTTAATAAAATTGCACTAGTTGCCGAAGATCAGGGTCATCATCCAGATGTTTATATTTACTACAATAAAGTTGATATTAGTCTAACAACACATGCGATAAAGGGGCTGTCTATTAACGACTTTATTATGGCCTCAAAAATAGAGTCTATTGATTGATTTTTTAGTGTACAATTAAGTTGTAACTATACCACATCTTGTAGTCTTTTTGCCACCTTCTGAGTCATTGTTTTTAAGAATTTTTTTGCCCATAATTAAATTAGAGGGCTCATGGCCCGATAACTGTCGTATGCAAAAGAGACTAAAAGTTCTTATGTTCGGGTGGGAATTGCCACCTTTCAATAGTGGTGGATTGGGCGTTGCTTGCTATGGTCTTTCAAAGGCTTTATCAAAGAATGTAGACATTACTTTTGTGTTGCCAAGGAAAGTTGAGGTGGATGCTAAATTTTTAAAGCTATTGTTTGCAAACAACATAAAAGTAACCGTAATTGATTCACCATTAAGACCATATTTAACGCCCGGGGAATACACAAGACTTGAGGAAGATGTAACTCTATATGGACACAACTTATTCGCAGAGGTTAAGCGATATGCTATGGAGGCAAGAAAGATTGCAGAAAAAGAGGATTTTGACATCATACACGCTCACGACTGGTTATCATTTGAAGCTGGAATTGCAGCAAAAGAGGTTTCCGGTAAGCCGTTGGTTGTTCAGCTTCATTCGACTGAATACGATAGGTGTGGTGGGCTCAACCTGAATCAAGCCGTATACGACATCGAAAAGAAGGGGATGGAGATTGCCGATAAAGTCGTTGGAGTCAGCAATCTTACTAAAAGCATTATTCAAGAGCAATATCACATCCCAGAATCTAAAGTATTTGCTGTTCACAATAGAATAAACGCTGATGAATACCGTGAGCAACATTCTGATAGTCGAATATTTCAAATTAAAAAGGATGGTAAAAAAGTAGTACTTTTTGCAGGTAGAATAACTTTGCAAAAAGGCCCCGAATATTTCCTTCAGGTTGCCAAGAAGGCTCTTGAGTATGACAAAAATATTCTTTTTGTTATGGCAGGGTCAGGGGATATGGAGCATAAAATAATGGAGGAAGCAGCAATTATGGGTATTTCAGACAGGGTTTTGTTTACAGGTTTTTTGAGGGGTGAGGAGCTTGCGCACATATTTAAAATGGCTGACATCTTTGTTATGCCCTCTGTCTCTGAACCATTTGGTATTGCAGCTCTAGAATCCATAGTCCATGGAACACCTGTTATTATTTCTAAGCAATCAGGAGTATCAGAAATTGTTCAGAATGCGTTGAAAGTAGATTTTTGGGATATAGATGAAATGGTAAATAAAATTTTATCGGTTGTGTCTCACGAGTCACTTCAACAGACCTTGAAAGAAAATGGCGTTAATGAAATTGGAGCATTTTCATGGGATACTGCAGCAAATGAATGCATGAGGATATACAATGAATTGGTAAATTAATATGAATATTTGCATGTACTTTCAAGTACACCAACCCTACAGAATAAAAAAATATAGAGTTTTTGATATAGGTAACAACTCTTCTTATTTTGACGCGAATGACAATACAGATCTAAATAATAGAAAGGTTTTTGAGAAAGTCGCCAACAAATGTTATTTACCTGCAAATAAGGTTTTTCTAGAATTACTTGAAAAGTTTCCAGAATTTAAAATTAGCTATTCTTTATCCGGAGTATTTATGGAACAGGCTGAGGAATTCATGCCAGAAGTTATAGAATCATTTCAAAAGCTTTTCGCAACAGGTCGAGTAGAAATTTTATCCGAAACGTATTATCATTCACTCTCATTCCTATATTCTAGAGAAGAATTTGAAAGCCAAATCCGCTTGCATCGTGAAAGAGTAGAAAAGTTGTTCGGTACTACACCCACTATATTCCGAAACACTGAGCTTATTTATAATGATGAAATAGGGAAGATTGTTGAAGAGCTCGGATTTAAGGGGATACTGACTGAGGGAGCAGATAAGATATTGGGTTGGAAAAGCCCAAATTTTCTTTATCACGCAGAGGGTACAAAGGGTTTGAAGCTATTGCTTAAGAATTACAAATTGTCCGATGATATAGCTTTTAGATTTTCGGAAAAAAGCTGGCGTGAACACCCTCTTACGGTTGAAAAATACTCAAATTGGATAAGTGCTCCTCAGGGAGACGTTATTAATCTCTTCATGGACTACGAGACTTTTGGGGAGCATCAATGGGAAGATAGTGGTATTTTTAATTTTCTAAGACATTTCCCTGGAGAAATATTAAGAGAGGGTCACAACAGATTTGTTACTCCATCAGAGGCAATTTCAACGATAGATAATAGGGGAAATCTTTCAGTTCCTTACTATATATCTTGGGCCGATACAGAGCGCGACCTTTCTGCTTGGATGTCTAATTCAATACAAAAGGATGCAATGGAGAAATTATTCTCAGTTGAAAAAGGAATAATGGCTTCAAACGACCCAGTTCTTATACGCGATTGGAGAAAGCTAACAACATCAGACCACTTTTATTACATGTGCACTAAATGGTTTTCGGATGGAGACGTGCACAAATACTTCAATCCATATGAGACCCCATACGATGCTTTTATTGCGTTTATGAATGTATTAAATGATATTCAGTTAAGACTTAGTAATCCAGCGTCTATCCAAAAAGAGAGTGCATCTGCACCAAACTAAATCTGCCCTATGCCCGAGATAGTATTAGGAAACGGTAAAACCTTGATTGGCATTGACAAGAATGCTGAACTTCGTGATTTGTATTTTCCATTTGTAGGTCTTGAGAATCATGTTGGTGGAAATTTTCGCCATAGAGTTGGAGTTTTTGCTGAAGGCAAAATGTCGTGGCTTTCAGATAGCGCATGGAAAATAGATATGTCATCTGGTCGAGAGACGATGTCTGGAGAAATAATTGCACTCAACGAAGATATAGGAGTTGAAATACGTTTTGAAGACGTATTGTATAACGAAAAAAATATCTTCATGAGGCAGGTGAAAGTAAAAAATCTTTGGGACTATAAAAGGGAAATTAAATTTTATTTCGGTCACGAATTTGAAATTTACGAATCAAGACGTGGAGATACAGGGTACTACGACCCTGTTGCAAAAGTAATTGTTCACTATAAAGGAAGAAGAGCTTTTTTAGTTAACACAAGGTGTGAGAATAGAGGATTTGACGATTTCAATATAGGTTTGTTCGGTATTGAAGGAAAAGAGGGGAGTCATTTGGATGCAACGGACGGTCAACTTTCAAAAAATCCTATAGAGCATGGAAAGGTTGACAGCATAATCGGCATTTATCAGGAACTTGAAGCCAATTCTGAAAAACTTATCGAGTACTGGCTTGCAATTGGTAAAACAATTCAGGAGGTAACTGATCTTAATGATTATGTTTTGGATCGAACAACTTCTTATCTTATGAAAACTACGAAAGACTTTTGGCATGCTTGGCTTAACAACCGTAATTTTAATTTCTATCACCTCGACGAAGGGGTTATTGATCTTTTCAAAAAGTCACTCTTAATACTCCGGGCGCATGTTGATGATAATGGCTCAATTCTTGCATCAGGTGATTCAACACTCTTACAGTACGGTCGTGACGCGTATTGTTATATGTGGCCAAGAGATGGTGCTTTATCTGCAGTTGCTTTGGATAAAGCTGGGGATTATAACGTTTCAAAGAGATTTTTTGAATTTTGTAATGATGTAATAACAAAAGATGGATATTTTATGCATAAATATCGACCAGATAAATCACTTGGGAGCTCTTGGCATTCTTGGGTGAGTGGCAATAGTATTCAATTTCCAATCCAAGAAGATGAAACCGCACTAGTTTTGTATTCACTTTGGAAGCATTACGAATTTTCTAAAGATCTTGAATTTATTGAGTCAATTTATAATTCATTAATAAAAAAATCTGCCGATTTCATGGTAAGTTTTACTAGTCCTGAAACCGGATTGCCAAAACCCAGCTATGATTTGTGGGAGGAAAAGTTAGGAATTTCAACATTCACAGCATCCTCTGTGTATGCTGCGTTGCTATCAGCTTCAAATTTCTCAAGGCTGCTTGGAAAGGCAGAGAACGAAAAAAGATATCGAGTTGCAGCTGAAAAAGTAAAAGAAGGAGTTCTTAAATATCTGTGGTCAGATGATAAAAAAATGTTCTATAAAATGATAAATTTTGAAAATGGTCAGTCTGTTATTGATTCAACTCTAGACTTCTCAAGTATTTACGGTATTTACAGATTTAGAGTCCTTGATGTTTCAGACCCACGAGTAGTTGATTCGATTCATACCATGGAAGAGATTGCCAGGCGGATTCCTGCAGGTGGTGTTATGAGACATGAAAATGACGACTATTATAAGACTTCACCTGAAGTTCCCGGCAATCCTTGGATTATTACAACGCTTTGGCTTGCTAATTATTACATTGTAAAAGCTAAGGAAGAAAAAGATTTTGATAAAGTTAAAGAAATTTTGAAATGGGTTGTCGTTCACGCTTCAAAAACTGGAGTTTTGCCAGAGCAGTTGGACCCAAATTCAGGTGCTCATTTGTCGGCAGCACCATTAACCTGGAGTCATTCAGAGTTTGTTTCAACCGTAATAAATTATTTGGAGAAGGTTGAAGAGTTAGGTATTCTTGCTCAAGAAGAAGTAAAAGCAGGATTTTAAATTTTTCGGGAAAGCACTTTTTTAACAGCTTCTTTTATGGAGTCTTTGTCCATTTTATACTTTGTCAAAAGTTCATCAATTTTTCCTGATTCTCCAAATGTATTTTGCAGACCGATAAATTCTTGGGCGGTCGGATGATTTTTTGCAAGCACTTCAGCGATTGCAGATCCAAGACCTCCATCTACTTGGTGATCTTCAACCGAGACAATTGCGCCTGTTTGTTTTGCAATATTTACTATCGCCTCTTCATCGATCGGTTTTATAGTATGGACGTTCGTTACTAGAGTGTTAATTCCTTCTTCTTCCAATTCCCTAGCTGCTTTTAAAGCGTGAATAACCATATATCCAGTTGCAAAAATTCCACATACGGGATTTTCTGTTACCCAAAAAGTCTGAGCTTTTCCAAACTCAAAAGGTGTTTCATTGGTTGTAATTATTGGAGTATTGTCTCTTGTAAAGCGCAGATAGAAAGGACCGTAGTTATCGCCTGAGTAGTATGTTGCTTTTGCAGCCTGTCTTGAGTCGCAAGGCACAATCACTCTCATTTTTGGCCAAGATCTTACAATTGCCAAGTCTTCTGTTGCTTGATGAGTTGCTCCGTCAGGTCCAGTCATAAGACCCGCATGGTGTCCTGCAATTTTTACATTTGCATCGTTATATACGGCAGTAGTTCTTAGAGTCTCAAGATTTTTACCAGGTGAGAAAGTTGCATACGAAGATATAAATGCAACTTTTCCTGTTACTCCCAGGCCCGCTGCAACGGCAGCCATATTCTGTTCTGCAACTCCCATTTCAAAAAATCTTTCAGGAAATTTCTCAGCAAATCCATTTGCCTTAACAGACTCTGTAAGATCTGCAGAAAGCACGACAACGTTTGGATTTGTTTCTCCGAGTGCAATTAGCCCCTCACCATATCCGGCACGAGTTGCCTCTTTTTCAACATCCTCATCAAATACTTTTTCGTTAAGATT
>CAYTCO010000021.1:10631-20415 GCA_964436385.1 uncultured Gammaproteobacteria bacterium | reverse complement strand
TTTCTCCCTCGAGTTTTCGAAACTCGTGCAATTGACCGCTATGCGAACCCTCCAAAAATACCATTGTATCTTGCGCACCCGAATGGGGTAAAAACCACTCACTGCGCTCGGAACTTTGCCCCATTCTACCATTGTATCTTGCGCACCCGAATGGGGTCGAACCATCAACCTCTGGATCCGCAATCCAGTGCTCTATCCATTGAGCTACGGGTGCAGCGTTAGCAAACCCGCAAACTTGTTTACGAGTGCTCGTACTGTTTGAACATTATATCAGTTTTTGAGGCAAATCCTAGCTTTGTCGCTCGAGAGGAAAATTCTTGGCCAACCAATCACTGCTTTTTTCCATAAAGGTAGGTTTTATTACCTCCCTATAGGGAATATACGTCATAAGTACCCTTCTTAGATGATCTGCGGGAACATCTCCCAGTGTTATTTTGAGCTCACCAGGAAATATTGCCTTCGTTCTTACAAGTAGAATTTCTATCCCATCAATCTTTTTGAAATAGAAATCGTAAAGTTCATCCCATATGTAAAAATGATCTTCAACCTTTATCCCCTGGGTGCTTACTCTGTAATGGAAATTTTGGGGAGCAACCGAGCTTAAGGCGACAGAAAAGAAGTAAAGCGTCAAAACAACAAACATAAGCAAATATTCTGAAAAAACAAAGAGAATTATATCTATCAAAAGCACGACCATAAGTCCTGTTACATAGAATTCACGACTCTTTTTCTTGAATGGGCGTCCTGGAGCAGACCAAGATATCAATGTCTTAACATCAGAATAAGAATGAGCGTGAGAGTGATCCTGCTTTTGGTGTTCCATAGTTACACTATGGCACAAAATGAGCGAAAAAATCAAATGAAACTAGGCGATAAAAACGAGATTAAAGTTCTTGAAGAGAGGTACTTTCACCACTTTTGTGGTCTTTAACGTACTGCAGATATCTTTCTGTTGAAGACAATCTTTTGTGCCCCAATACTTTTGATAGAAAAACTAAAGATACGCCCTGCTTTAAGTGATGTGCCACAAAAGTATGTCTAAGATCATTAATCTTTACATTCTCAATTCCAGCTTTTTTAAAATACCTCTCAACTGCATCTCTAATATTTCTAACTAAAAATGGTCTTCCGGTCTTTGTAACAAAAATATGATTATCAGATGTATTTGCACGAGATTCCATGTAGCGCTTTAACGCCTCTTTGGCTCTTCTATTTAGAGGTACTTCACGTGCTTCATGTCCCTCATATGGTCTAATGTGGAGAGTTCCATCGTTTATATCCTCAACTCTTAAATTTGCAAGCTCACCTATTCTTACACCTGTTTGGAGTAAAACTTCGATAATTGCATAGATTCGTGAATCAACTGATGCTGCATCTCTAAGGGCTCTATATTCAAGAGGAGAAAGCATTCTTGGCGGATTAAGTTCGTATTTAGGATGATCAACAAGTAGGGATGGGTCGTCTGTAATAAACTCATTTACCTTCAAATAACGATAGAAAGTTCTTGTTGAGTTAAGTTTTCTTGAAAGTGATTTTGGAGTATATCCCTCATCCTTTAACTTCGTAAGAAAAGCTTGGATATCAGGACCACCTACTTCATGAATATGGTTTTTCTCTAAGGCTTCTAAAAACTCTATCAATTGCTGGATATCTTTCCCATATGCTAATATGGTTGCGGATGCCCTGTTTTTTGATTTTAGAAAGTCTTGGAACTTCCCATGAGCGTCTCTAAGGCGTAATTCTGTTGCCATAAATAAATTTGTATATTCAAAATTATTATGTTTGGAGTATTTGGAATATCCATAATAAATAATTTGAGCCTATAATATCAGTAAAGATGCGCTTTGTCAACACAAAAACACTCATTCTTCTAGGAATCATTGTAGTTTTATTACTTCTCATTAAGAATATCGTGGCCTCAATCGTATCTTTGAGGCAGAATAGTCATATAGTAACGGCTCTAAAACAACACGAAAAGGAGGAGTTATCAAAAAGAGATTTTCTCAAACAGCAACTATATTACACAAGTACCCAGAGCTTTGTTGAAAAAGAAGCTCGTGATAAGCTTGGGATGTTAAAACCAGGTGAGCATATTGTTCTTGCCCCACAATCAAAAGAGGAAACAAAGATAGCAATCTCAACAGATAAAACTCCAAACTGGCAAAAGTGGTGGAAGGTATTTTTCTAGGGAGATCTGTGTTGCGGGGCAAGGAGTTGAACCTTGTCTGCAAGATTATGAGCCTCGCGTGCAGCCGTACACTACCCCGCGGCGTGTAGAACAATAGTATAACCTTCCCCAGGTTCAAATGCAACCACATCTCTTGTGTTTTATGCCTCATTCTTGTAGAATACTTGGATATGCAAAGAGAGAAGTTATCGGCCGAAAAAAGAACAGTTCTTGGAAAACAAGTTAAGCACTTGAGAAGAGAAGGCATCCTCCCAGCCAACATGTTTGGTAAAGGAATTAAATCTCTTTCTGTTCAAATGCCACTCAAAGACTTTCAGGAAGTATATAAAAAAGTACACGAGACTGGTCTTGTTGACCTTAGCGTAGCCGGTGAAAGCCACCCAATCTTAATTCAAAACGTTCACATCGATCCACAAACCCATATTCCACTTCATGCTGATTTCTTCAAGGTAAATCTTAAGGAAAAAGTTAAAGCGACAATTCCAATTGTGGCCATTGGCGAACCAAAAGCTGTTACTGATAAAATTGGTGTGCTTTTACAACCCCTTTCCGAAGTTGAAGTTGAAGCACTACCCGCTGATCTACCAGAACATCTAGAAATAAACATTGAAAGTCTTTCACAAATCGGTGACAGCCTAACTATCGCTGATCTTAAAATTCCTGCTGATGTTGAAATAATGGCTGAACCTGCAGAAATGATATTTAGAATAGATGAGTTGGTATCAGAAGAGGCAGAAGAATTAGCTGCTGAAGAAGAAGCTGCAGCCGAAGAGGCTTCAGAAGAATCAGCCGAAGGTGAAACTAAAGAAGCCGATGAAGAAAAAGAGTCAAGTGGCGATAAGGAACCTGAAGACAATAAGGAAGAAGCCTCAAAAGAAGAGTAATCCTATTCTAACTACTAATTATTTCGTTTCTCAATTGCTTTGCTTTTTTGAACAACGGATCTATTTTTAATGCTTTTTCAATATTTAACAATGCTTCGGACTTATTTCCTGCATTAAAAGCACTTAGTGATGCGTTATACAAAATGTCAGGAATATTTGGAAATTGACTTGCTACTCCACTCCAGTACTTATATTCCTCGACTCTTTTTTCGTTTTGCGAGTGTACGACTTCATAACGTGAATTGAGATTTACCAACACTTGAAGCAAAATACCCGCGGTAACAAGAAGAAAAAGCAACAAGAAATTTCTTAGATAAAAAGCCAAATATCTGTGTGCCACATATTTCTTGTAACTCTTCGGTAATTGAGCGGTAATTTTGCGGAGATAATTTCCCATTCCCTAATTCTACCAAACATTGATTTTAAAAAATAAGAAGAAAAATTGTTGTCACAAAAAGAAAAAGAATGGATAGAAGGAGCTGCATTGACATAGCCAGATGCACACTGCCCGGAAGCGCTATGCTCAATTTGCTTTCCATTTTTCTTGCCTCCTTGGTATGAAGGTAATTTACGGCAACTATCATGCATCCCGCTATTACAAATAGTACTTTAAAAGCAATTGTTATTATATTGATTGAGTTAGTTGGCAGTATATCCATAATTAACCTCCCCCAAGAATCGGTATTTATTGCTCTGTAGTTCCCTTACCCACATTGGTTGTTTTAATGAGGTTGATGTCGTGCTTTTTAGGCCTTGATGAATTTGGGCTGAAAGTAAATTCGCTATTTTTCTTGGAGATCTTATGTCTCGGATTATAAACTCTTCTTTGTGGGTTGGCCTATCAAAAGTTAGCTCAACATTTCCGATTCCTATTAACTCCGGTACTATTCCATACATTTCTACGTCAATTTCAGTACATCTTATCTGATCCAAAAGAACAGAGTTAATTGCCTCAGAAAGTAATGGGCTGTAGTGAATCTCTATAATTTGTTTTGTTGTTGCTATATATAGATGGAAGCTCCAATGGATAAGATCTCGAATTGAGACGATGCTTGCTATAAGAAGAACTAAAAAGAAAGAGTTAAGGGCAAGACTCGTGCTGTGAAGAAGCAAGATAAAAACTGAAGCAAACATCGAGGCAACCAAAAGCCCTACCACTGTCTGGCGTATAAGTCTAAAAGTCAAGGGAAGCCAATGCTCGCGGGTTGCAAATATCAACTCTTCGTCCTCGAAAAGCTTAAATTTTCCGATTTGTGAATCATTGAGCCTGTCTTTTAGGAAAAATTCTTTATCTTTCATGTTAAGTTCATCTTACATCGACCAGTTAAACAATTCCGTAAGTATTCTTACAAAAAGGGTGTGAGATTGCTAACACGAGCTTTCTATCACAAAGAGTAGTGAAGAAAATTCATGCTTCAAAATGTAATATATGGATTTGCTTACACGTAGTGGAGTTGTTATACTCTCCAAAACGCCATGGACATACCACCTGACGAAAAACTTAAAAAGTTTTTCGCCGGTTCAAAACCCATATATTACAAAAAGGGCGAAATTGTACTTCGTATAGGTGAAACTCGGTCAGGCGCATTCTACGTTAAAAACGGTTTTCTAAAAGACTCCTCGATGTCCACTGATGGTCGTGAATTTATTCTTTTCATATTCAAACCAGGAGACCTTTTTTCCTATAGTTGGATATTTAATAAAACCCCAAACGAGCACTCCTTTAAAGCCATGACAGATTGCGTTGTTTATGAAAAAACAAGAGAAAGCTTGCTCCTCTTTCTAGAACAGAACCCCGATGTCCAATTTATGATTTCCCAAAACATCGTAATTCGTATGAGAGGTCTTATGAAAAGAATGGAATACTTAGCATTCGGAACAGCAAATCAAAAAGTTAGCGCCATGTTTGCACTCCTTGCTGAGCGATTTGGCAAATCAACTGATAAGGGAATTACTATTCCTATCTACCTTACCCAACAAGACATAGCCGAATTAATAGGAATTAGTCGTGAAACAACCAGCATCGAGATCAAGAAATTACTTGATTTAGGGGTAATAACAAGAGCTTCTAGCAATTACACGATAGTGCATATTGAAAAACTGAATAAGAGTGCTTTAATAGGTTAGCATGTGTGGAATTTTCGGATTTGTTTCTACAACACCTCAGAAAACTGCCATTACTATAAGTGGACTCAAGAAACTTGAGTATAGAGGATATGACTCTTGGGGAGTTGCCGTCGAAACAGATGGAAAATTAACAATTCGCAAGAAAAAGGGCAAACTCTCAACTTCTGCAATCAGTAATCAAATCTCAAATATAAATTCTCGCTTAAGCATTGGGCATACTAGGTGGGCAACTCACGGAGAAGTAACCGACAAAAATGCACATCCACACTCAGACTGCACTGGACGTATCGCAGTCGTACACAACGGGATTTTTGAAAACTATGAGGATGCCAAAAACATATTAATCAAAAAAGGTCACAAGTTTGTTTCCGGCACAGACACAGAAGTTATAGCTCATCTAATCGAGGAACATCTAAAAAGAACCACTTTTGAACGAGCTGTTCAAAAGACTTTTGGTCTAATGCATGGACTAAACGCAATCGTTGTTGCAAATGCCTCTTCAAACCAAATAATTGCAGTCAAAAATGGCTCCCCCCTTGCAATAGGAGTGTCACAAAAATCCATGTACATCGCGTCAGATGTAACAGCAATTACTCCATATACCTCTAAGGTAATAATTCTTGCCGATGAAACCATGGCAATTCTTGGGAAAAAACTTAAGCTTATTTCGCTTTCAGACGGTGAGGAGGTCGGGTTTAAAGTTGAGAGAATTAAACCAGAAGAAGCAGAACACACTAAGGGCAAATTTCCACACTTTCTGCTTAAGGAAATCTATGAGCAACCAAAAGTGCTTTTGTCACTTTATCCAAAGGAGAAAAATACCATATCAAGTCTTGCAGATAAAGTATCTAAAGCATTTGGCACCTATATGCTAGGGTGTGGGACCTCTTCATATGCTGCGCTTGCCGGAGAATATTTCTTTTCCATGATTGCGAAAAAGCATGTCAACTACTCGATCGGATCAGAATTTAAGTATCTTCAGGACTTTATAACAGAAAGCAGCTTAATAATTCCAATTTCACAAAGCGGAGAAACAATAGATGTTGTTGAACCTGTTGTCATTGCAAGAAATAAAGGTGCTGAAATATTTCCTATTGTAAATGTAAGCAACTCTACTCTTTCCAGAGTTGCAAACGATTCACTATTTTTGCATGCAGGGCAAGAAAAGGCAGTTGTTGGAACAAAAAGCTTTATATCAATGATTGGTCTACTTCTGCTTACAGCTTACGCCACGAAAGGGAAACCCTTGGAAGGGAAAAAACTACTAGATGCTGCTTCTGAGGATTTAACTAATATTCTATCCAAAAAATCTATTAACTCTATAAAGCTCCTGGCAAAAAGCTTAAGAAAACATAATCATACTTTCTCAATTGGACGAGGGGTTTCATATGCAACTGCTCTTGAGGCGGCTTTAAAGCTGAAAGAAACTGCTCTTGTTCATGCTGAAGGATTTGCGGGTGGAGAATTAAAGCACGGAGTAATTGCTCTTATTGAGAAAGGGACACCATGTTTTGTATTTGCACCAAATGATGAAACCTATTCTGAAATTATTTCCAATGCCCAGGAAATAAAGGCAAGGGGAGGACTTATTATCGGGATAGGCCCAAAAAATGCGACAGTATTTGACGTATTCCTAAAAACCGCTGACCTTTCAGAAGCGACGATAATTTCACAAGTTGTTTATATGCAGCTTCTTGCATATTACTTAGCAGTCGAACGTGGAATAAAAGATCCCGACAAACCCCGAAATCTTGCAAAGTCGGTAACTGTTAAGTAACGATGTTGGAAATAATATATAATTCACCTTTATGAATGAATCGTCCCGGTTCGGCTACTTGTTTGATTTAGCTGGCAACCCGAAGGCATTGTGGGATGCTCGAGCCGAAATTCCCGGCTTTGGGAGCGTTATGTCATTGGGTAAAACCGAGGAAACCTGCAAAGAAGAAACTGAACGCTCCAGAACCCACTTATATTCGGAACTTGGTAATATCTCTGACAAGAAGGTTTTGGAAATAGGCACAGGCATAGGTCGATTTACAAACGGTCTATCAGAAAGAGCATTGAGCGTAGTCTCGGTAGACATTAGCAGAAAAATGCTCAATAGAGCCGCCGTTGATAGAAGAGGAAATGTCGAATTGATTCAAGCCGTTGGACAGAATCTTCCTCTTAAAGACGGGCGTTTTGACATTGTTTTTGAAAGCACGGTTCTTATTCATTTAAATGATGAGGAATTTAAGGGCTTCACAAATGAAACAATGAGAGTTTTAAAACCAGGTGGTAAACTAATTTTTTATGGCCCTATTGCAATAGACAAGACAGTTCAAATACATCCTTATCTTAAACACAGAACTACTAATGATTATGAGCAAGCAACTGGGGTTTCGCTAGAAGATAGAGGTTCAGTGCTCTTATCTAATGTAGAGTGCCAATTACTTATCGGAGAAAAACCTTTATGTTAAGTAGTTGGCCAAGAAGCTATCATCAGTGATTTTTTCTCTCCTGCTAACTTTTTGTAAATCTCGTCAGTCACGAATGGCATCATTGGATGCAGCAAAGAATTAAGAATAAAGAATAAAGAATTAAGGACTACAAATGAGTTTTCATTAATACGACTTTTTACATCTTCTATATATATGTCTGCAAATTGATGCCAAACAAATTCATAGAGCTTTTCACTAACCTGGTTGAATTGATAGCCTTCCATATTTTTAGAAACTTCTGCTACGAGCTTTGAAATTTTCTCTACCCATTCCTTGTCAGTTTCATTTGTCGCAAACTCCTTAAGCTCTTCGATGCTGTCTACATTCTGCGTGCTACCAGCTACCCTATTCATTTCTATGAATCGTGCCATGTTCCATAATTTATTTGTGAACCGTCTTGCTGCTTCAAGCTTTGGGTATGACAAAATCTGATCATTTCCAAGCGCCGTTCCGTATACAAGGGCAAATCGCACAGCATCCGCCCCATACTGATCAACCAATTCAAGAGGGTTAACAACATTTCCTTTAGACTTACTCATTTTCTTTCCCAATGGATCATTTACAAGTCCATGCAAAACAACGTTTTTAAATGGAACTTTTCCCGTCCTGTAAATTCCCACCATTACCATACGGGCCACCCACCAACGCAAAATATCATATCCAGTCTCCATAACATTAGTTGGATAAAAAGTTTCGTAATCCCCATTTGTTTGAAGCGTTGCAAATGGCCACTGAGAAGATGAAAACCAAGTGTCAAATGTATCCTCGTCTTGAACAAATTCGCATTCACCACAGATTTCACACATCTTCGGAGTTTCCAAACTTACAAACCACCTATCCTTCTGACTTCCGTCTTCAGTCTTCTGACTTTTACATTCATATGCCGGGATTTGGATACCCCATACAACTTGTCTTGAAATATTCCAGTCTCGAATGTTTTCCAAAAACTGAAAATATAGTTTCTCAAAATTCTTTGGAAATATTTTAATATCACCTTTTTTAACTGCTTCCATTGCAGGTGCGGCCAAAGGCTCCATTTTCACAAACCACTGCTCCTTTGGTAGAGGCTCCAAGACATTTTTACATTTGTAACAAAGCCCAACTCTATTTTGATAATTTTCATCAATCTTCTCAATCAAGCCTTTCTCCTGCATCTTTTCAACAATCGCTTTTCTTGCCTGCTTAACATAAAGCCCAGCAAATTCACCGGCATGATCATTCATCTTTCCGTCAAATCCGATTACTTGCTTGAGCGGCAAATTGTGACGCTTGGCAACTTCGAAATCGTTAAAGTCATGTGCTGGAGTAATCTTTACAACGCCGGTTCCAAATTCCTGATCCACCATTTCGTCACCAACAACTTTAATTTTTGCAGATCCCAAGACAGTTTCTATTTCCAATTCCTGTCCAATGTATTTCATATATCTCTCGTCTTTTGGATTTACAGCAACAGCAGTATCCCCAAATTTAGTTTCTGGTCTTGTTGTTGCAAGAACTAATGGTCCATACTTAATGTAATAAAGAGGACTGATTCTTTCTTCGTGGATAACTTCCAAGTCCGAAAAAGAAGTTCCATCAAAAGTACAGTAGTTAACTAGTCGCTCTGCTCTATAGGCCAAGCCGTCATCGTGTAGTTGTTTGAATGTCTTGTAAACAATTTCAACAACATCTGGATCAATCGTCATTTTGCGTCTGGACCAGTCAAGAGAAAAACCCAACTTTCTCAACTGCCCTTCCATAATTGGACGGTTCCCTTCTACAAACTCCAAAATCATTTTATATAGAGTCTGCCTGTCGTAATCAAATCTGCTCTTTCCTTGCTCCTTTAATTTTTTCTCGAAAACAAATTGAGTTTCAAATCCTGCGTGATCTGCTCCTGGTTGCCAAAGAGTTTTATATCCCTTCATTCGGTGAAACCTCATCAGAATGTCCTCAATTACATACATTGCATGACCGAAATGAAGAGGAGCGTTAGCATTTGGCGGTGGAAGAATAATTGAGTAAGGCTCTCCACTAGGATTTACTTCTGGCTTAAAATATCCCTTTTCCTCCCACTCCCCGTAGAGAGGTTCTTCAACTTTTGTGTGATCATATACTTTATCCAT
>CAYTCO010000021.1:0-10531 GCA_964436385.1 uncultured Gammaproteobacteria bacterium | reverse complement strand
TTCACAAATGCAGTAACTGCTCAGCCTATTCCTGCTTCCTTGTAACTTTCGCAAAAGACCCATATACTCATTTTATGTCTCGTTTTTCTGGTCTTGAGCTTCGCGCTGTTTCTCTAAATACGCTTTTCCAATTCATCGTAAGAATGCTTGGAAGTACTTCCACTCTACTTACCACACTTCTCATTGCTTCGTTCTTGGGTCTTGAATCAGTTGGAAGTTTTACAAAAGTAATTGCTTTTGTCAGTCTGTTTTTTGTGTTTATTGACTTTGGATTTAACTCCACAATGCTTCGCAACTACTATAAAGACTTTGATCGTAATTTCGGAAACCTGGTAGTACTTCGACTCTTGGTAACAATTGCACTTCTGCCAATACTTATTACTCTCTCACTTATTCTTCCTCATAGCGAACTCTTAGGCACTGGATTTTCTCAGATAGAAAAAGTTGCAGTTATTGTTTTTTCTTTGTCTCTTATTGGAACGTCTCTCAACACAACTCTTCAGGCTTACTTACAAAGGAGACTCTCTTACTCACTTTCGTTATTGCCAAGCTTTGCTGGAAGCGTTTGCCTAATCATTGTCGTCCTATATGCACTCGTTATGGGAAATTTTTTGCTTTTGTTTGCAGGATACATCGCATCAACAGCTGTGGGGTCTTTCTTAACTTATCTCTCAATCAGAAACTCTCACAATCCAAACCTACGGCTCTATAACTTTTCCCATTTTGCAAAAGACTTGTTCATATCCACGTGGCCATTGGGACTAATGTTAGGTTTCAACTTCACGTATTCTCGAGCAGACATTTTTATTCTTTCATACATGAAACCTACAGCAGATGTGGGTGTTTATGGAGTATCCTACAGATTTTTTGAAATTGCTCTTGCGCTTCCGACTTTTCTTGCTAACAGCACCTACCCACTTCTTTTAAAACATGTTGGAGACAAAAAAGCTTACTTTGCTCTTTTACTTAAATATTTCAAACTTTATTTCATACTGTCTCTAGTTGCTCTTATCGGAATTATTGCTGGCGCCCCCCTCCTCCCATTGCTCGGCAAGTCTTTTATTCTCTCAGTTGCACCTCTACAACTTTTAGCACTATCTCTTCCCTTCTTTTTCTTAACTAGCATTATTCAATGGCATTTTCTAATCCGAGGAAAAGTTAAGATGCTAATTCCTCTATATGCAGGGGTGCTTATCCTTAACGTTATTTTTAATATTCTTCTTATTCCTCGGTTTTCCTACAATGCGTCGGCGTTAATAACTGGGGTATCGGAAGCCCTAGTTTTTGCTGTCATGCTATGGTATGTTAGGAAGATAAATTAATATACCACCAAGCTCTGCTTAGGCTGATTTGACGGGCTTTTCAGTTATCAAGCTCGAAAAAAACTAAAATTGAATTCCAAATGAAGCTTCAAAAGATTAAAAAAAGATTAACTTTTTATTAAATATGAAAAAACCTGAACTAACTATTTTTTGCGACGGAGGATCTCGGGGAAACCCCGGAGAAGCGGCATATGGGTTTGTGATTTATGATGAAAAGAACACAATTGTTTACAAAGAAGGCAAAAGACTTGGGATAACAACAAATAACTTTGCAGAGTATTCTGCTGTCATAAACGCACTTGAGTGGGTGGTTAAAAACAAGCCGTCGGTTTCTACAATTCATTTTAAGCTTGATTCGCTTTTGGTTGCTTCTCAAATGGCTGGAAAATTTAAGATTAAGCATCCCTCAATGAAAGACCTTTTTCTTAGAGCGAAAGGACTAGAGGGTAAATTATTTGCTGACATTATATATTCACAAATCCCAAGAGCCCAAAACCATGCTGCAGATCAACTCGTTAACGACGCTCTTGACTTCAAAATATAATCTCCAAACTCGACAAGATAAGGTTATTTAATCTACAATAATGTGGTATGTCAAAACTGCTCGATATTGAAGCCTCTGAGGTTGATAAACCTATACTGTGCGTCTTTGGAGAAGAGCCCCATATTCTAGAACCTATCCTGAGGGAGAATTCGAAAAAGTTTCGAATAATTTTGATTGCTCCTAAGAAGCCCGATTTTCTTGAGGAACTTTCCGATATATATTTTTTAACTTACAAGAATTCAGCGCTGCTGCCAAAACTCCAAGAAAAACTAGATTACGTTTTAATTTTCTTGAAATCTGATAGCACTTCAGAGCAGCTACTCCCTTTAGCAGAAAAGATTGGCCAAGATAAATCCCAAACGCTTGTTGTCTCACACGTTGAAACTCTACACTCATCTCAAGTTTTGCTTCAACGAATGAAGGAGCTAGGAAGTACGCGCTTTTCACTAATTGGAGAAATAATCTCAGTTAATAGAAAATCTGAGGGTGTCCTTTCGAAAAATATTGAGAATGCTATTTTAAACGGTGAGATTCGCTTGTCTGGAACCGAGACTTTTCCCGTTTATGGAATAACTCAAAAAGATGCTTTACTTGGAATATCTCGACTCCTTTTTGGAAATTTCAGCAAGGACGTTATGCACTATCTTTTTTACAAGCATCCGGAAACAATTCTTGAAAGCGCACACTTAATCGCAAGGGTAGAACCGGAGGTAAAAATACTTTTTTCAGACATTAAGGATCCAACAACTATTGTTACCAGAGCACAGATAAAGTCGGTTGTAACAAATGTTTTATCGATGAATGAGGAGTTTGTTGATTCTCTTGATGGATTTGAAAAAGGAGTAGAGGATCTCTTCGTAAAGAAGGAGGAACTCTTAGAAAATGTACTGGTTAGAACAAAAAAGAAAAAGTTCAAAAGAAAGAAAAACACTGGTTTTCAAAAGGCTTTCCGCTTTGCATTTGTAAGTTTCTTTGTTGGCTCCTTCCTATTTATTTTTTTGAACCTCTTATTCTTTGGTGTAGGAATGCTTTTTCTACAACAAGCTCTGCAAGGAATTCAGTCTAGTAATTTCGAAAGCGTAGAAAGAAACGCCAGAATTTCAAATTTGTTTCTCGAGACAATCAAACCTACTGTCGAACTATCCCTGGACGCAGTCTCAATTATTGATTCTCAAGGAAAAGGCGCACACACATATCAATTAATAAAAAAGGCTGCTGAACTTTCAGAAATTGCTGGAAGCACAGTGTTTAATGTTTTGAGAGGGGAGTCGCTAACGCAGGGAAGGCTTGAATCAACGCTTGCCAACTTCTCTTTTCTCTATCAGGAAGGACAAAGGGTAGTTGGAGAAACAGATAATAAAACCCTCTCTGAAGGGCTTAAGGGCACATATTCCAACGTTTTAAGTCTCTCCCAGGTACTACCAGCAGCCTTGGGATTTGATTCTGAAAAAAATTATTTACTATTATTTCAAAACGATGAAGAACTTAGGCCTACTGGAGGGTTTATAGGATCTGTTGGTAATCTAAAAGTAAAAAAAGGGAAAGTAACGGAATTTACCATTCAAGATGTTTACACTCTTGATGGTCAACTAAAAAATCACATCGAACCACCCTTTGTTGTGCGACGCTACCTACAACCTCACTTGTATCTTCGCGACAGCAATTTTTCGCTAGACTTTCAGGAATCTGCCAGCAAATCTGCTCTTATTTACAATCTCGAAACTGGACTTCGTCCTGATGCAGTTATTGCAATCGATTTACAAGTTCTTCGCGAGTTGTTAAAAATTTCAGGTCCCATAAAACTTCCGTCCTACAATCAGACAGTGACTTCCGAGAATGTCGGAAGCTTTATCCAAAATACTATTAAAGACAATTTTTTTCCCGGTTCTACTCAAAAAAGAGATATACTTAATAGTGTATTCACTCAAATTCTTCAGCGTATCGAAAAGGATCCCAAGTTCCACGTAGCAGTTGTTCAAAAAATTCCTGAACTTTTAGAAAACAAAAATATACTTTTAGGCTTTAGTGACAGCTCTATTCAGCGAATTTTCACAGCCAACAACTACGCTGGTAGCATTCATGACGCAAGAAACAAGGACTCAAAAAAAATTGATGATTTTTTGTATATAAATGAGGCAAACATCGGAGCAAACAAAGTCAATGCCTCAATCAAGCGATCAATTCAATACAAGGCCATAATAGGGCAGAGTAACCTCAACTCACAAGCGATTCTATCAATTACAAATACTTCCCCTAATGAGGACTACAAAGCATACTTTACATTTTCTGTTCCCAAAAGAAGCAGACTTAAGCAGATAACAGTAAACGGGCAGAGACAAAATATTGTGCCAGCAGTTACAGACTTTGTAATATATGAAGCTCAAGGCTTTACCCCCCCTGTTGGACTTGAGGTAGAGCAATTTGAAAGAGGTCCATTAAGCCACATCGCGTTTACTGCGACACTTTCAAAGAATCTAAAAAGCGAGATTATAGTTGAATATGAGAATGGAGCAACCAAGCAACTTTCATCAATCACTTCATACTCTTTGCTTGTAATCAAACAGCCAGGGACCAAACCATACAATGTCACGACTTCCTTCACCTATCCTGAAGATTTTTCTCCTCAAAATGCAAACGCCGACACGTACGGCAACAATTTTCTTGAAAAAACTGAGACAATAGCAAAAGACTATCTTCTAGAATTTAAGATGCAAAGAACCCAATAAATAATCTATAATCATGTACGCAAAGAAAAAGTATACAAAAAAACCTCCAATGAAAAAGTTCAAGATTATCTTGTTTCCTTTTAGGATGATTGGAAAGATTATCCATAGACCTTCCCTGCTGTTTAAAAGCAAGCTTCTTTTGCTAAGCTATGTCTTAATAACAATTCCCGTTGCACTTTTAATAGCTGGTGTAGTACTTGTGTTGAAAGACTTACCTCGCGCAACTGTCATAGGAAGAAATAACTTTCCCCAATCAAGCAAAATATTCGCTAAAGACGGGACACTTCTTTATACAATTTACTCAAGCAAAAATCAGACTTTTGTTCCCTTGGAGAAGATTCCAAAATACTTGCAGCAAGCAACAATCTCCATAGAAGACAAAAACTTTTACAAGCACGGAGCAGTAGACCTTCGCGGAATAGCAAGAGCAGTATACGTAAATATTACTGGTGAGTCTTTTCAGGGGGGATCAACAATTACACAACAGCTTGTTAGAAACTCCCTGCTTACACTTGATCGAACCATAACAAGAAAAGTAAAAGAAGTCATTTTGTCATTCGTTGTCGAGTTTATATATTCAAAGGATAGAATTTTGGAAATGTATCTTAATCAAGTGTCATACGGAGGAACCGCATGGGGAGTTGAAGCTGCTAGCCAAATTTATTTTGGAAAAGAAGTATCAAAGCTTACTCTTGCTCAAAGTGCATTTCTCGCAGGGCTCCCGCAAGCACCTAGTGTCTATTCTCCTTACGGCTCACATCCCGAAGAGGGAAAGGACAGGCAGATAAGAGTTCTTCGAGCAATGCGTGAATCGGGTTATATTTCTATGGACCAGGAAAAAATGGCGAAAGCCGAAGAATTAAAATTTACCCAAATTCAATCTCATATAATCGCACCACACTTTGTATTTTATGTAAAAGAATTACTCGTTCAAGAGTATGGTGAAAAAGTGGTAGAGCAGGGTGGTCTTTCTGTAATAACATCGCTTGACCTTTCAACACAAAAAATTGTTGAGGACGCCATAGCAAGCGAAGAGGCAACCCTGAAGGGAGGCAATTGGTATAACGCCGCTTCTATGGTTACAAGACCTGGAACTGGTGAAATCCTCGCAATGATTGGCAGTCGTGATTATTTCAATACTGAAAGGGATGGCAACGTAAATGTAACAATTGCAAAAAGACAACCTGGATCTTCCATAAAACCAATTAATTATGCTACAGGTCTTATAAAGGGGTATACTGCTGCAACCCCATTTGTTGATGAAAGGAAATGTTTCCCAAATCCGACAGGCGCACCTTATTGCCCAATGAACTACGACTTAAGGTTTCATGGAGTTCAACAAATGAGATATGCTTTGGCAAATTCTTATAATGTACCTGCAGTAAAGATGCTAAAACTTAATGGATTGGAAGCAATGATCGCAACCGCAAGCGCCATGGGCATCAACTCTTTTACAGACCCTGATAGGTATGGTCTTTCACTAACTCTTGGAGGGGGTGAAGTAACTATGGTTGAAATGGTTACTGCCTATGGTGTTTTTGCCAATAATGGATACAAGATAACACTTCATCCTATTCTTAAAGTTACTGATTCAAAGGGAGAAGTTTTGAGTGAATACAAACCTGTTGAAAGCGCCCTCTTGGGGAAAAAAGTGCTACCAGATGGTGTTGCTTTTATCATTTCCAATATTCTTTCAGATAACGGGGCCAGAACCCCTTCATTCGGCAGCAATTCTCCATTATTTATCAGGGGCTATAACGTAGCTGTCAAAACAGGTACAACAAATGACTACAGAGATAATTGGACAATTGGATATACACCATCTTATGTGGTTGCCACTTGGGTAGGCAATAACGACAATACACCTCTAAAAGGTGTTGTATCTGGAGTTACAGGGGCTGCTCCAATTTGGAATCAAATAATGAAATCTTTAATCGTAGGAAAGCCTGCTCAAACCTTTAGTAGACCCGAAAATGTAATCGGAGCAAATATCTGCTCGACATCAGGACTTTTACCACAACCAGCAGGATCCCCCTATGTTTGTCCAACAAGATACGAATACTTCATAAGAGGAACTGTACCAAGGATTACAGAGCCCGGACTTAAAAAGGTATTTATCGACAAAGCCACCAACCAGATCGCAGCACCAGGCAAAACAGATAATGTTGAGGAGGGAGAGAGAGCAATTGTTACAGATCCCCTTGGCGACTCATACTGTACCTCGTGCCCTCGACAAGAACCTACGCCAACTCCTTAACTCTTTGTCCAAAAACGGAGTAGTAAAAACCCAAAACAAAAGCTATTATTAGTTGCCCCTGCTGAAGAGTTATCAGGTAATGATCGAATAGGCCGATGATCCCGATTGTTATGATCAAAAACATTGCTAGCCGACTTTTTGTTCGTTTTAGAATATTTCTAAATAAGTAGACTGCCAAAATCGAACTTACAATTCCTGTGCTTACTAACCAATGAAAATAAATACTATGTATCGGCTGCAAGAGGTTGGGTGTAATTTCTTTTTGGTAAAAAATTTCGTGATAGTGAAAGTTATTTAATCCGACACCAAAAAGAGGGTTTTTCAAAAAAACAAACCATCCGATTTTCAATAGTTCAAACCTAGAGGCAAGATCATCAATAAATCCATTAACAAATCTGTGAAATAAAACTCCAAATAAAGAAATAGCTAAAACTAGAATAATCCTTTTAACCCTTTTGCTATCCCAGAAGTAAAAAAGAAGACTTACAACAAACAGTAGAAGAACTACTCTTGAAAAGGTAAGAACAATCCCAAAAGAAATGGCTAGTAAAATAGTGAATTTAGCATATCTATAAATTATTTTCTCCTTGGGAAACAAGTACAAAATGAGAATAAATGACAGCAGCAAATAGCAAGCTAAAACATTGGGGTGGGGGAAAGTACCATATGGTCTAAGAACAAGTTCCTCTCCCAATCTGAACAATGCTATTCCTGGTGTCGTAGGTACAAATGTTCTTTCTCCAAGATAGTAAAAAATCCCTCCAATTGATGACTGCGAGAAATATTGAAAAGTAAGAATAATTACTTGGACTAACCCACCTAGGGTAAAAGCCAAAAGAAGTTCAGACAAAATCTTTCTAGAAATCTTTGAGACGTAAAATCCAAACCACAATAATTCCGACAACTTTACTATGCCAAAAAAAGCGCTTTGTGATTGGTAGGCCAAAATTGACCCAATACCAAGTCCCAAAAACAAGAGTAAAACCGGGAAGGATAAGAAAAATTTTGATAGATCTTTTCTAAGTCGCCAGAAAGAAGAGGCAAAAAGAGCAACTACTACTATGTCGCTGAGATAAAGAGTGGGAGAGAGATAATCTAATCTTATTCCCTGAACGAAAGAGAATTCAGGCCAAAAATGCTTACCTAACTGTATTGGAAATAAAAAGAGCAGTAGTAGAAAAAATACACGCTCTAAAAAACTCACTTACGCTTTATAATAAGGGTTCTGTCTCTGTCTTCACCTACTGATTCCGTCATAACATCCGCGTCTTTTTCAAGGTACATATGTAGATATCTTCTTTCCCAAGGCTTTAGACCTCTAACCTGCTTTTCATAACCGGAAGTTATTACCTCATCCTTTAATTTGTCAGCTAAAGTTTCAAGATATTGTTCCCTTTCTGCTCTGTAGCTTCCAACTTCAACAGTAACACGTCTAAATTCTCCGAGTTTATTTGCAACAATTAACGTCAGTATTAATTCAAATGAGGAAAGTGTATTTCCATGCTTACCAATAAGAAGAGCGTTGTCTTCTCCAGCGTCAAGAATGGCAGTAAAACCTTCATCGCTTGTTGAAACCTCAGCCTCTGAAGTAATGCCAATTTCTTTAAGAAGTTTTTCAACCTCTTTCTTTATTACTTTAAGTTCTTTTTCCATATTGTTTTTGAGCGTAGGCTTGCCACTGTTTGAGCCCTCCAAGACCTACCAAAAAGTACTGCTGAATTATACCAAATAAAGTGAATGCATTCCAGTAAAGAGAGAGCCCAAAAGGAAGTTGAAAAGAGAATACCCCAATCATGACTGGAAGAATATATAGTGACTGCTTCGCAAAAGTAGCCTGAAAATCATCAGCCTTCGCTTCATATGGTTTTTCAGGTGCCATCATTTTAGAAAATATTAACTGCAAAACTCCTGTTATAACCGGTACGAGAATTATTAGAGGCATTTCTTGGAATAATTGTGATGGAGATTTTGCCAAGGGTATGCCAAAAAAAGTAACCTCCCAAAGTTTCGTCAGTTTTAATCCATCGAAATAAAGGAGACTATTTATTTCTTTAAGCTTAGCGAGTGAATTAGCATTCACAACAGTACTTAGCACATGGTACAAACCCCATATAATAGGAATTTGCAAAATGACAGGAAGACATCCTGCTGCAGGATTCACTCCAAATTCAGCATATAGCTTCATCATCTCTTCTTGCTGTTTCTTTTTGTCTGATTTGTGCTTGTCCTTAAGTTTTGAGATATGAGGAGCCATGTCCTGCATCTTCTTACTCATTTTTATCTGTGAAGCTGTAAGTGGATAAACGACTAGGCGGATAATGCAAGTAAGTAGAATTATAGAAAAACCAAGAGCAAAAGGAATATGTAGAAAATGAAGCGCTTGATAGCAAACCACTAACAAATTTGTTATTGGTTGGTTAAGAAGTATATTAAAAATAAGTCCTATATCCATGTTTTTATTCCTATTGATTCAAATCCCTTTTTTATATCGTCCTTAATTGCAGATACTTCTGAACCCAAAATTGGTTTTTTTACAAAAAGAACAATTTTGTAGGGCGTATCAAGACTAATCAAATCTTTTACAACTTCAGTAGTCAACCTCTTGTATCTATTTCTAACAGTAGCTCTCTTATCAACTTTTTTACCTATTACGACCGCGCATTCTAAGCCATTTTCCCTCTTAACAGCATATCTTATTGAATAAAAAGATGTCTGAAAGATACTCCTTGGAGCTCCTTTTTTGAAGGAAAATCTGTGAGATTTAGAAAACATTTACAAAGATTTTCGTCCCTTTTCTCTTCTTCTCTTTATAACTTTTTTGCCCCCAAGTGTCTTGAGTCTACCCAAAAAACCATGCTTTTTGGCGCCTTTCTTTTTGTTATTTACTGTCATTCGTTCAGACATAAGATTGATTATAACTTATAAGCTCATAAAAGGGAACCATGAGCTTGTAAATTGACGAGCGTAGCGACTATTCTTGAAGCTGAGCCCAAACTCAACAATTCTTTTTCCTTATTGAATTAAAATGGCATTTCTTCTATCCTTAAGTTATGGTACGAGTTGCAATAAACGGGTACGGAAGGATTGGCCGTGTCGCCCATAGAATAATTCTTGATAAATTCTCGGATCAAATGGAAGTTGTAGCCGTAAATGCAGGCTCATCGACAGACATGAAGGGCTGGATGTACTTACTTCAATACGACACTATGTATGGGGTACTTAATCATCACTCACTTTTTGTTCAGGCTTCTGAAGAAGTTGCCATAAAAACGTCCCTTGAACCGATTGGTGGACTTGTTGTGGACGATAAAGTAATTCCTTTTTATTCAGAGAAGGATCCATCAAAGCTTCCCTGGAGGGATCTTGCTGTTGACGTTGTTATTGAGTCAACCGGTGCTTTCACTACTCCTGAAAAAATTCAGCCCCACCTGGATAGCGGAGCAAAATCTGTAATTTTGTCAGCACCCTTTAAAGACGAGAACAGTTCAGCCACGTACGTTTTGGGCGTAAATCTTAATGATGAAGATAGTGGAAAGCTTGAAAATGTCGTAAGCAACGCCTCTTGCACAACCAATTGCATAGCCCCTGTTGCTGCAATAATGCATGAAACTTTTGGAATAGAAAAAGCCATGATGACAACTATTCATTCCTATACTTCAGATCAAAATGTCCATGATGGAGG
>CAYTCO010000020.1:0-20706 GCA_964436385.1 uncultured Gammaproteobacteria bacterium | reverse complement strand
AATTTATAAAGTAAGTAAATTGCTGTGGAACACCTGCTTTGAGATTAACGTTCCATATTATTCTGGTAAAATCTCCATTTCTTTCAAGCGTTGGCTTGCCAGTTGCGTTTTTAATCTCGAAAAAAGCAGGCACAATATCAGATACCTGCCCCCTATAGTCTTTACTAGATGTTATTGTGAAAGTGGTAGGGTAAGGCGAAAAAGGATATATACGTGTAGGGAAACTTGTTCTTTCAACGTCAAATTCTATGCTTGAATCGACCTTAAAATAGTCCACTATACTTCTCTTAGTACCCTTAACAGTTGCCTCCACATATAATTTATACAGACCCTCCTCGTTGGCTTCGCGATATTCAGCCTGAAAATCGGCTGCGTTGGTAACTGTTGTAGGTCCACACATTTCGCTTTCTTTAATAGTTTTGTCTTTAATATCGTACACAACCTCCTTACCATCCGGAGATGTAATTGTCATTCTTAGGGAGCTTAGGTGATTTATTCCTGTCAGACATTGTGTTGTTCCCGTATCATCCAGTATTGCCATACCAACTTTTACCAAGTCTCCGGCTTTATAGACAGACTTTTTAGTATTAACAGCAATAACTCCCCATGAGAAATCTTGCTCAAGGTTAACCTCCCCTTCAAGGGCTCTTAGTGTCAGACTCACCTTGTAAAGTCCGGGTTTGAAATTTGCAAGATCCTTGGCTGACACCATAAGAAGCTTTTTCTTCTTATCAACAGACAGATCTGAGTCGATATTTGCTGTTTTATAGGTGTGAGCAATGTTGACACTCACGAGTTTTTCTAACTCGCTTTCGGAGGAGGATAGAATTTTTTCAAACTTAGGGTCAGACACATCCATGGTAAACTCGGGCAGTTTTTGTGCTTCAACTTCAATAACTTTGTTGGGATTAATTGGATATTGGACTATTTCACGTTTCACCTCAGGAGGTGAAATAAGACTCGCAGCGCGAGGAATATTTGAGCCAGAAGGAGTTTTTTGCAGAAGTAATATTCCCAACGAAACGCAGATTACTAGAATAACAATACCGACTACTACTACCTTTATATTCATAAATTTGAGGTTATATCCAGTATAACATACCTATATATTGTGAGAAAATATTTGATACCTTGACACAAAGAGCTAAGAAGTTTAAAAATATATTAACTTGAAATTGTTTTCATTTATAATTGTTGGATTCTTTTTTTCCTTCTTTCTTTTTCTCGTTTCGCCAAGTAAATCCTTTGCCATAGAACAGCTAGAAGTGGCAGCGGTATATGGTTCCAGCAACTCTATAAATCGGGTATTTTTCACTGAAATGCCAAGTGGCGCTGCTACTTTAAATAACTGCTTTCTATATGACGAAAATCACAATTTTTTATTTGAAGGTACCATTGCTAATCCGCCAGACAACTGTATTTTTTCAGGAGTGAGCGTCCCTAATGGAAGCTATACAGTGGAGGTTCTGAATGCTGCTCGAGATGTCAATAACCCTCTAGGTGTGTCTAATCCATTTTACATCGAGGAAGGCTTACCCCCCAGACTTGATAACACCCCCGCCATCCCATTCACGGTCGCACCTTCGATATTTGCACCGCATTATCTTTTATCTACCCCTGGATCAACATATTATTCTAGTCTAGGATTTGGTGACGACGATTCTGCTACCTGGTCAGCGACGGTTGACTACGGCGATGGCGAGGGTGCACAGCCCGTCCCATTAACCCTAAGAAGTGGGATACTCATGCACGAGTATGAAGATCCTGGCCTATACATAGTAAAAATTGTAGTTACAGATGATCAGGGTAACATAGCTACGAATAACGGTGCAGTTTCGATAATCCCATTTCAAAATGCACCACCCACAATTAACATTACTAATATAAACTACACTTACACCTCTCCTGGAGTTAAGACACTCACAATAGATTTTGATACGCCACTTGCCAATAATTCATGCAGACTACATGTGAACGGCTCAGGAGGCTTGATTGCATTTCAAAAGACAAGTACTTCTTGCTCTTTTCATACAGGATTTAGTTTTGATAACAGTAATTTATCTCTATTTTTTGTTGAGGACGCACAAAACGGAGTTCTATATAGGACTCATAATGTCTTTTACCCTAGAACCTTTTTAAACACTGTTACTAGACTTCAGTTTAATCCCAATAATTTATATATTGAAACAAGTATCCCCATAAGAGAACGTTGCGATTTAAAGACCTCAAATGGGACGACTGTAGCATCCTCTAATTTCCACGCACCTGTAAACTCATGCATTTTTACAGGATTCGGCACAAATGGCCCAAATCATATAACTGAAGGTCAGTATTATTTAGATCTACCCGATAATGGAGTTCAAACGGACCTCTTCTTTTTAAAGGAACCTGTTCGTCCGCAGATTGATGAACTTTTGGATGTAAATATTTTGCCTACGGAAACCTACTCATCTTCTGGAACTTTTAATGATTCCGATTCCTCTTCTTGGACTGCTACGGTAGATTATGGTGAGGGAGAAGGAGGTCAAGAGCTTGCACTCAATGGGTTTAACTTTGAACTAAATCATCAATACAATTTGGAAGGGGCTTATACTGTAACAGTTCAGATAACCGATACTGAGAATAATACAGGTACGGAAGTCTTTATAGTTACAGTTGGCAACACAGAACCTGTTACATTGCTTCCTATTGCAGATTCCTACATCAAGCAAGGCGGGCAGAATGAAAACGAAGGTGGATCTAATATGATGAGACTCCAGTCCTCTGGTAAGAATAGGGGACTTGTGCAATTTAGTCAGGAAGAAATTGAAGAAGCAGTAGGAAACTCTGAAAATTATACAGCTACGTTGCAATTCACAATAACTGACAATGGCAATAACTGGGGTACGAATGGCCGCACAATTGATCTTCATAGAATACTTGACCCATGGATAGAGGGTAACGGATTTATCGTTGGCAACCAACCTACATTCAGGGGAGATAGCGCAGGTGCGACATGGAACTGCGGGATAGATGACAACACCGCCAACCAAACAGATGATTGTTCAAGCACCTGGGAGATGACAAATTCTTCATCTTGGCCATTTATAACAAGTCCTTCAACATCAACAACAATCACAAATAACCAGGAGGGCGTTGTGGAAATTGATGTAACAGGAGACGTTCAAGAATTCATGAATGGAACTGATAATTATGGGTGGGTTATAAAAAAGACAGATGAAGGAGCAAATGGAAGAGTAGAATTCGGTAGCCGTGAATCAGGAAACCCTCCGACTCTTTCTATATCTTTCAACTAAACTGACTCCTTGCATTCCAAGCCCATAAAGATAGAATTGTAATAATATGTTCTTCAAAATGGGCCTTATCGGGTTTATTTCATTAATACTTGGAGTATGTATAGGTTTTTATATTTTTGGAAATAATAAAAAAAACACAGCGACTCTTGATTGTTCGGCGAATTACCACTACATAAATGAGTCGCTTGGATGCAAACCATCTCAAGTTATACGCAAAGGTCTATATACTGAACTTTCTCTAGAACTAGAAGACTACATAAAATCTCAAAATGAAAATGGCAACTCAAATCTTGTGTCTGTTTACTTTAGAGATTTTGGTGGCGGGCCAACGTTTGGAATAAATACAGACGAATACTTTGCGCCGGCTAGTCTTTTGAAGGTTCCACTTCTCGTTTCAATATTAAGCCTTGCTGAGGATAACCCTAAACTTCTTGAAGAAAAAACAAGCTACCAAACTCTTGCAACACACCTCACCCAGACTACAGAAGTCCCAGAACTAAAACCTAATACCATGTATACAATTAAAGAGCTACTAGAAAGAATGATAATCTACTCTGATAATATCTCTTTCTGGCTACTTCAGGACTATTTAGACAGAAGGTATCCAGATAAATTCGTTGTTTCCGATACAATGAAAGAGTTGGGAATCATAAGCCCAAGAACTGGTGATGAAAAAACAATAACAGTTAGGGGATATGCTTCTATATTTAGACAATTGTATAACGCGAGTTATATTTCCTCTGAAATGTCAGAGCTAGCATTGGATCTTATGACGAGGAGCATTTACGCATATGGATTAGTGTCGGGTGTGCCGAATAGCTTTAGGGTTGCTCACAAATTTGGAGAGCTAGGTCTACCGAATGGTGAGAAACAACTACACGATTGCGGAATAATATATTTCCCTAAGAATCCCTATCTTTTGTGTGTAATGACTAAAGGAACTGATTCTCAAAAACTTACTAGAATTATTCAAGAAATTTCTACTATGGTATATAAAGAAATCGATTCAAGAAAAATAAAATAGTGAAAAAAGTAATATTTTTTGTCATTGCAATGATAATTGGGTTTTTGCTAGGAATAATAGTTAGGTTGCCTGAAAAGACCCTGACAGAGAAGCCAGCGTGTAACAATAAATATAATTTTATCAACAAACAATTTGGTTGTCTCCAGAAAGATACAATAAGCAAAAAAGAATATTCGGAACATGTCATCAGGCTTAACACATTCATTGACTCAAGTATTTCCTCCGGTGATGCAAGCACCATTTCTGTTTATTTTAGAGATTTATATCAAGGACCTACTTTTGGAATTAATAGAGATAATAGATTTATCCCAGCAAGTTTACTAAAGCTTCCGCTACTTATGGGTCTTTACAATCTCGCAGAGACCAGACCTGATATTCTTTATGAAAAAGTTCAATATTATCCTGTCGAAACTGCTGTAAAACAGTTGCTTGTTGAGATACCACCACTTAAGGCGGGAAATTATTATTCTGTTGAAGAATTGGTTGACCGGATGATAACTTACTCTGACAATGAAGCCTTTAGCATTCTTCAAGTCTGGGTTTCATCAAAATTTCAAGACAACGACATCTTTGTTAGTACTTTAACCGAACTGGGACTTTCTTACCCAAGAAATTCGATCGATAGCACATTTACCGTAAAATCGTACTCCTCAATATTTCGGCAACTTTACAACAGCAGCTATCTTTCGCCAGAGCATTCAGAAAAAGTACTTGAAATTTTGTCTAGAAGTGTCTTTAAAGACGGTCTTGCTAAAGAACCACCAGAAAATATTAAAATAGCTCACAAGTTTGGAGTGAGAGATGGTCTTGCAAGTGGAGTTGTTGAACTTCATGACTGTGGGATTATTTATTACCCAAATAATCCATATGTTCTTTGCGTAATGACAAGAGGAGATAGTATGGAAGAGTTAAAGAAAATAATTTCAACAATTTCTTTAATGACTTATAAAGAGGTTGACTCAAGAAGGCTTTAGTCTATTCTCCTATTTGCATTATTAACTCACTGTTTGAGAGTGCAACACCAACAGACACTTTCTCGTTATTTAAAGTTGGAGTAGGAGTGAGTCCTCCGCCAGCTTTGAGATAGTACTTCTTCCCAGTCTCAAGAGTGTTAAAGCCCTTAGCCTTACCACCAATAACTATTGTTACTGTAGAACCTTTCTTGGCGTCTTTTGCTGCGATACCAACAACCACTGATTTCTCAGGAATGCTTGAGTCTGCTTTACCTACGACACCCTCGTCAGATACATACAACACATCTTTTGCCTTAAGGTTTTCGCCTGCAATTGCAGATATTGTTATTGCTCCTTCAATCTGCAGATCACCATCAACCTTTATATTGCCTTTTGCTGAAATTGTTCCATCCTGCTGGATAGTTACGGCTCCATTAAATATATCTATGTCTCCAGCAAGTACTGAGTTCTGTAGGAATAGAGTATCCCCCTCAACATTTATAGTGTTTTCGGTTAGCTTAATATCATCAATTGTTACAACTCCAACAATGCTGGTGTCTGATAGATATGAGGTTCCTGCAACTGTTACATCACCTGAAATTGAAGTTGATCCCAGATAAGAAAGGCCCAATGACTTGAATGTCTCACCAACTGTCAGGTTGTATGCCTCAATTTCATCTCCCAAAGAAGCGCTTGATGTCACCCCGAAGCCAGTTGGCAAAGCTGAACCTGATGAAATTAGATCTTGAGTTGATGTCAAACTCTCAACAAGCTCGTTGTAACTTGCAGAACCTGTACCAGTTGCTGAAGTACTTGCAGTTGTTGAAGCAGATGCAATCTGTGCAAGCAACGCATCAAGTCTAGTATTTAGATCTGCAAGAATTGCAGATGCTGAGCTTGCAACGCTACTTGTTCTAGCAAGCTCTGCAGCTGTTGATGCTTGTTGCACTTCAAGTGTTAGAACTTTGTCCTCTAATGCGTTTGTCTTTGTGCCAATTCCCAAAACTGCAGTTTCGATTGCGGAAAGTCCGGTCTTTACATTTGATATCTCATTTCCAATAGCCATAAGTGCGCCTGTGAGAGTTCCATTAGACTCAACACCTGCAATATTAAGATTTGATGGAAGCTTGACGGTATCTGAGCTGACCTTGCTTACAATTATGCTGTTATCAGTATCTAGGCTAATTCTCTCAAGTATATTTTGAGGATCAGCAAAGCTAATATTTACAAACGCCAAAACCTTCCCACTGTCACCATTAAAGTCTTCAAGGGCTTTCCCGATTATTTGACCAGCCTTAGTTGCTTTCATTGCAACTCCTGGAACAGAGGAGGAAGTAAGCGCATCACCTTTCTTGATGTATCCATTCTCACTATTGACCTTAACAGGAACACGTCCTGCAAGTGCTATAGGAATTGCACGCTCCCCATTAATTGTTCCACCGGCTTGAGAGAGTCTAAACCCTGGTTTTTCAGAATATATACCGACAACAGTCTTGTCGTATGCTCCATTTGACTTCTTAACAAATCCGTCAAGAATATTATCGACCGAGACGATATCTCCAAATTCAATTGAATCATCTCTCGTAGGATAATCTTCTGCAATATCATAATTACCAACGGTTGTTGTGAGTGTGCCAGAAATAGTTGCATTTCCATTACTATCAAGACCCATAATCTCAAGCCCAGAAGCATTAGTGTAAGAGAACCTTGTCACGTCACCATTAAATGTGTCCGCCAACAATTGGTTTATCGCATTTCCATTTGATGCAGTAATTGATGCAGCAGTAGTATTGAACGCAGAAGCAGAAGCTGTACCACTTGTTGCCCAATTACCAGATTGGTCAATTGTTAGTTGACCTGTGTTTCCAAATGCTGCTGAAAGAGCGGTGAATGCTCCTGCAACTCCAAAGTCTCCAGTGTGAGTCCAATTACCGTTTCCGTCATACATTTGTGTAATATCTGAGGCATAAGTGTTATTAACAAGTACCATAACTTTTGTAATACCACTCAAAGGATCCCAATTCTCCAAGGCTTTACCAACCATGTACCCAGAGCTTGTTGCTTTCTCTCCCTTGCCTAATTCGCTTGATACTGTAATGTAATCACCGGTAAATATTTCAGCAGACGTTGATGCGATCTTAACAAGCACACGTCCGGACAAAGCTAATGGCATTGGATTGTCTTCTTCTAGTACTTCATATCCTATGCTATTAAAGTCACCTGCATTATCAGGATCAGAGATGATACCGATAACGCCCTTACTATTTGCAGATATTGCTCTTGTAACAACCGGAACGCTATTTCCAAGATCAGTTGTTACATACGTAGTACTTGGCATAACAATGTCCCCAGGCTCTATATCAAGTTCTGCAGGATACATTTCCATATAGTCAGAAGATGGGGTTCCGGAACAGTCACTAATAAGAATGTTGGCTGTGTCGGATGCATTTCCGTTAGCCTGATTTCCACAAAGACCTTCGGTTGTTGTTGCATTCCCATCTAAGGTTATCTGAAGTTCTTCAGCGATGCTGATTCTTGTATCTGTTGGTGAATCTATAACCGGCATGGTTCCATCTAAGTCTATACGTAGATCCGTGTCATCTGAGCCACTAACTCCCTGGAACTCGATCATGTCATCAGTATTATTGTCAATAATCTCACCATTTTGAAGCACTAAGTCATTGGTAATATCTGTTGCGCCGCTCATATTGAGTCCATTTGTTATGGCAGCTGTCAAGGCTGTTCCCCTGATTCTAATTGCAGACTCTATAGCACCTGCCTGGTTCTCAAGATTCTGTAGACAAAGGAGACAATCAACCAATTTACTGTCGCCTATCGTTGCACTTGTTGCGGCAAGGCCAATATGTAATCCAAAAAGATTTGCATCAGCATCATTTTGAATTAGATTTATCCTTTGGGCAAACAGATCGCTTCCAGAAGCTCCCGTATCACTACTTGTAAAGTCGATAGTCATACCAACTGTGTTTGCGGTAGTAGAGTCAGCATTTAGATCAAGTACTCCACCAGTCAATCCTCCCGTAGAGCCTATCGTTGTCCCACTGGCATTTACAGTAATCTTTTGAGCAATTGGTTGTGTAAATGTTGTTGCTCCAACCTCAGAAAGCGTCATGAAGTCAACACCGTTAGATCTTACCTTGAAATCTCCCGTTCCTGAACCTCCCGAATTAAGATTTACATAAACCTGATTGCCTGCTGTACCGGGATTTATCGTAATGTCTCCGATTCCGCTTCCAACAACTGTTGTTCCTCCGGGCGCCTGTACCCATAGGTTACCGGATGCAGATGCAGAGATTGATGGCTCCATAGTCCCTGCTCCGGATGATCCAAAGAATATAGCCCCATTTGTTGTACCATGCGCACCAACCCTTAAGAAGGTTTGAGTAGTATTCCAGTCTTGAATCCTAAATATATCTGAAGTCCCATCCCTAAATGCAAGAGTCCCGCCATTTCCAAATGTAACGGTTGGAGTGGTGTAGTTAAATGTGACATTTCCAGTTGAAGCAACTTGGAACAGGTCTCCTGAACCAACGGTTAGAGGAGCTGCTGGAGAACTATCTCCCACACCCACATTACCATTCATAAAGACTCCGGCATATACAACGTCGTTGGCATTTGCTGTAGCCATATCTACATAAAGACCAGTAATTGTATTGGCAAGACTTCCCGAATCGGTAAACGCTATGTGCTGCCCATAAACAGTGTCTGTTGACGTTGTGTGACTATTTGTAACTGAAAGTCTTTGACCGTAAAAGGTTGGTGTAGAAGCAATTCCTGCTGTTGTTACTGTATTTGTAAATCCTGCAACTCCATCTGCCTGAAGTGCTGATGTTGTGATAGCAAGCGCACCATTTGTTGTTGATGCGGAAGATATGGCAAGAACGTCAGGCGTGGTTGTTGAAATTACATTTGTTGTAAAGTCTTTTGTGAAGTAACCAAATTGCACGGTACCTGAGCTTGCTGTCGTTGTGAATGCATTTGAACAAGCAATAGCACCAGTTGAATTTGTAATCGTACAACCCGTACCTGCTGATCCCCCAGCAAGCTCGATATTTCCTGTGGATGTGCTACCGATCTGAACAAGACCAGATGTTCCGGCATTAATTGTAAGGTTGGTTGCGGCAGTCGTTACTCCGACTGCAGGGGCAGTTCCTGCAAGACTTATTGTGTTGGATTCGATTGTAAATGTCCCCGTTCCAAATGTTACAGCTCTGTCGGTTGTCGTATTAATACCCAATGTTCCAGTACCTGTCATATCAAGAACCGTATCGTTGCCTGTAAGGTTTATGGCTGTTGAAGCAATATTTGTAGTTGCGCCACTAACGGTTAAGTTACTTGCAATAGTCGTTGTGCCTGCGGCATTACCTATAGCAATTGCTGTTGTTGCGCCTCCTCCAAAGTTAATTGTTGTAGCGTTTGTGTTAAATAAGTTTGCTGTTGTTTGGGTTGTTGTGATAGACCCGCCATTAACAGCAATACTTCCTCCAAAAGTACCAGTACCGGTTCCTAGGAATGAGAAGGATGGATTAGTAGAAGCATTTCCCAAAGCAACATTCTCAGTACCGTTGCTTGTGTTTACGTTTATGTAGTTATTTGAGCCTTCCTGAACATCAAATGCGTCTGTGTTGTTATCAACCAACGTTGCTGTTATATCATTGCCTGCACCTGCTGCTGTCAATGAAACAGTTGTTCCGGACAATGCAATTGCATCTCCTCCATCGCCCAAAGTGACAGCTCCATTTGCTGTTAATGTCTGACCATTTGCTATTGTTACGGGTCCTGCAATAGCAACCGTGCCACCGGCAGAACCAATATTTATTCCGGTTGTTGCGCCACCTCCAAAGTTAATAGTTGTAGCGGCTGTGTTAAATAGATTCGCTGTTGATTTGAGAGCAATAATATCTGAAGAGGTAGCACCATCAATACTTATACCTCCTTGTGCTGTAACAGCTCCCGTAAGAAGAGATGTCCCATCAACAGTTAAATTAGCGTCTGCCTGAATGTCTCCTGCTGTTGAAAGAGTAACACCGCTTCCTCCGTATCCACCTCCAACGTTAACGACTGAAAATCCTGCCGTTGCACTTGTTGCAACAAAAGATGTCGCATTTGAAAATGTTACAGTCTCGTTTCGAATAGTTGCCGCACTGCCACCTGCATTTGAACCTAGTATTAGGGTTGTCGCGGCACCAAATGCATTAACGGTTGTTGCTCCGGTGTTGAAGACCGTGGCGCTTGTATTTGTAGTGTTAATGTCTCCACCATTTAGGGTTATGTCTCCAGCGGAAGCTATATCTCCTGAAGACCCTGTAACATCAAAGTTTGTCCCTTCAATATTTGAGGCACCAAGGCTTATTCCATTAACAATTTGTGGGTCAGATACATCTATTCCGTTTGTTATCCCACCTGCGGAGGCAGTAACCTTAAGACCTGCGGCAAGCACTTCATTTGTATCTGCATTGTCAATTAAAACTAACTGCTGTGGAGGCGTTCCATTTGATCCATCCTCCAAAACAAAGCTTGTACTACCAGTTGCGCCTGCCTCAGTAGTTATTACAAAACTTGAATCTGTACCTGTGGTAGTAAGATCGAATTCTATGTCTCTTGCCGATGTTGTGTTGATTGTGTTACCGGCATCATAGGCCGCTTGAAGACTTGTTGAGGCTGAGTCGCAAGTACCGACATTATTTGAGCTGATACAAAGGGCAGTTCCTGTAACACCAGTAAGACCGGTTACCGTAAGATTTGAACCTGATCCCGGAGCAACGTTTATTGTGACGTCATTTGCACCTGAAGGAGTAAATGTTGATTGTCCAAGAGCAGTTAGCGTCTTCCCCGATGCGACTGTTAAATCATTATTTATTGTAGTCGTACCGGTTGTTGCGCCTATAGAGACTGTTGTTGCAGCGCCTCCAATTAATAATGTCGTAGCATTGGTGTTAAATACTGAAGCTGCTGTTGTCGTAGTTGTTATATCTGCGCTGGTTGCTCCATTTACTGCCAAGTCACCACTAGTGGTTACGCTGCCAGTTAGAAGGGTTGTTCCATCGATGGTCAAAGTTCCATCAGCTTGTATATTCCCGTCAGTCGATAGTGTTACCCCATCATTTCCATAACCTAAGCCCGAGGTGAGAACTGATGCATTAAGTGTAGCCGCGTCCGCAGCAATCGTTATAGCTTGTGGGAAGTTAATGGTAGTTCCTCTAAGGTTACCAATTGCAGAAGTTCCTCCAAGTGTATAGGTAGTTGTAACTCCTCCCAAGTTAAGAGTTGTTGCGTTAGTGTTGAATACTGCAGCTGTCCCTGTTGAGGTTGTCGTTATATCCGCACCATTAACAGCTATATCTCCTGCCGTGATGTTACCCGTTCCACCTGATACGGAGAAGCTTGTACCCGTAATGTCGTTTGCACCAAGCGATATTGCTGTAACTATCGCTGCATCACTTACATCAAATGCTGTTGTTACTGCGCCTCCTCCTGATGAAGTCACTTTTACCCCTGATGTTAGTGCCTCATTCGCATCAGCATTATCAAGTAGTACTAGTTGAGCAGGTGAAGCGCTGTTTGACCCATCAGCAAGAACGAAGGAAGTATATCCTTGGCCTCCTGCTGCTGTTGTAATAGTAAAGAGTGGATCAGTAGCTGTTGCAGCTAGAGTGAAGTCGATATTCCTAGAATTTGTTGTAAGAATTGTATTCCCATTATCATAAGCCGCCTGAAGACTTTGAGAAGCCGCGTCACATGTTCCAATAACATCTGATCCATCAATACAAACTGCAGTTCCAACAACATCATCTAGTCCATCAATAACCAAGAAGGAATCTGTATCTGTGTTAATAGTTACATCATTTGTTCCGGATGGTGTGAATGTTGACTGACCAAGGGCAGACAGCGTCTTCCCAGATGCTACAGTCAAATCATTATTAATTGTTGTTGTGCCACTAGTTGCACCAATCGAAACTGTCGTTGCAACGCCTCCAATGTTAAGAGTTGTTGCAACAGTATTAAACAGATTAGCTGTAGTTTTTGCTGCAATAACATCAGATGTAGATGACCCATTTACAGTTATCCCATTTGAAGCTGTAACAGCACCCGTTAGAACTGATGCTCCGTCAACAGTCAATGTCCCTGCTGCTTGGATGTTTCCTGCGTTGGAGATAGAAACACCAGTCGATGCATATCCTCCCCCGATAACTGCAGAGTCTATAGTTGCAATTGCTGTTGCTGCATTAATAGCGGTCGCATTTGGCAGAGACAAAGTCGCATTGCGAATTGCAGCAGTTCCCGTTGTTGCACCTATGTTAAGTGTTGTTGCAGCACCGCCAACATTTAGGGTTGTGGCATTAGCGTTAAATAGGTTGGCTGAAGTCTGGGTTGTAGTAAGAGATCCTCCATTGATAGCTACGTTTCCAACTGTTGAAATATCTCCAGATGAACCCGTTATGCTGAAATTAGAAGCTGTTACGTCATTTGCTCCAAGAGAGAGTGCGTTGACAATTTCTGTGTCTGACAGGTCAAGTGCATTTGTTATATCTCCCCCTGAAGACTGTACCTTAAATGCAGCAGAAACTGTAGAATCGAGATCAAGGTTCTCGGCTAGAACAAGCTGAGTAAGTGGAGACGTGTTAACTCCATCAGCCAAAGCAAAATTAGAGTATCCTGACCCCCCAGCTGCAGTTGTTATCACAAAATTTGAGTCAGCTGCAGTGTTTGCCAAGGTGAAAGCAACGTTGCGATTATTCGTAGTCAATATAGTATTTCCATTATCATATGCTGCTTGCAAACTGTTGTTTGCTGTTGAATCGCAGTACACAAGGTTGTCGCTGTCGTCTACACAAAGGGTAGGCTGGCTACCAACTGTTGTTGTAAGACCGGGTAGTTTTATAAATGAATCTGAATCCGTTGTTAGGACGATATTGTTTGTTCCAGAAGGTGTTAAAGATACCTGACCAGTTGTAGTAAGGGTTCTATCTGTACCAACTGTAAGATTTCCATTAACAGTTGTTGTTCCGGCGGAATTTCCCAAAGAGACTGTCGTTGCTGCGGCACCGAGGTTAAGAGTTGTAGGGGTAGCAAACAAATTAAATGTTGTTGCAGTAGTTGTCAGGTCCCCTCCATTTATTGCAACGTCCCCTGAAGCTGTAACATTTCCAGTTAGTAAGCTTGCTCCATCAACAGTTAATGTCCCTGCAGCTTGGATGTTTCCTGCGTTTGAGATAGAAACGCCTGTAGATGCGTACCCTCCACCAAGAACTAATGAATCGATTGTTGTTGTAGCAAGGCTTGCGTTGATTGCTGTTGCATTTGGAAGAGAGAGGGTAGCATTGTTGATTGTTGCAGTGCCGGAATTGACGCCAAGCGTAAGAGTTGATGCTGCTCCACCGATTGTAAGTGACGTCACTCCTGAGTTAAATAGAGTTGCTGAGGAATTAGTTGTTGTAATATCTCCACCATTGACAGCAATATCTCCTCCGGTTGTTATGTTGCCGGTTGCACCAGCAATTGAAAAATTGGTTGCTGAAATGTCATTTGCCCCAAGAGATAGTGCATTTACAATATCGCTATCTGACAGATCAAGAGCACTTAAGATCTGTCCACCAGAAGACTGAATTTTAATTGCAGCTGAAGCAGTTGAATCAACGTCTAAATTATCAACAAGCACAAGTTGAGAAAGAGGAGAAGTGTTAACGCCGTCAGAAAGAGCAAATCTTGAATAAGAACTGCTTCCGGCTGCGGTTGTGATTGTGAAGTTTGAATCTGTAGTCGTATCACTTAGAACAAATGCTATATCTCGTGCATCTGATGTTGTTATAGTATTTCCGTTGTCATAAGCAGCCTGAAGGCTAAAGGACCCAGCATCACAAGTTCCAACATTGTCAGAAGTATCAATACATAGAGTGTCACCAGTTACGTCTATTAGACCATCGATATTTAATCTGGAATCACTATCTGTAATAAAGTTAATGTCATTTGTTGAAGACGGTGTAAATGATACAACTCCTGTAGATGTAAGTGTTCTTCCTGATCCAACGGTAAGATTTCCATTAACAGTCGTTGTACCACTTGCGTTACCCAGGGAAACAGTTGTTGCTGCACCACCAATATTTAATGTTGTTGCAGTTGCGTTAAGAAGGTTAAATGTTGTAGCTGTGGTTGTTAAGTCTCCACCGTTTATTGCAACATCCCCAGTTGCAGTAACATCCCCGGTCAAAAGGGATGCCCCATCGATAGTTAGAGTTCCGTTTGCTTGAATGTTTCCTGTGTTGGAGATTGTAACTCCGGCCGACCCATATCCTGCACCAACGCTTAGGATGTTCATGTTTGCAGTTGCAGCAAGTCCGTCTATTGTTGTTGCGTTAGGGAATGAAATTGTGCCATTTCTGATGCTTGCAGTACCTGAAGTTCCACCTAATGTAAGTGTAGTTGCAGCACCGCCAACATTTAGGGTTGTGGCATTTGCATTAAATAGGTTTGCCGATGTCTGGGTCGTTGTAAGCGAACCTCCATTGACCGCTATGTTTCCTGCTGTTGTGATATCACCGGTAGAACCTGTTATGGAGAAATTGCTTGCAGAAACATCATTTGCACCAAGAGAAAGGGCTGTAACAATTTCGTCATCGGCCAAATCTATTCCGGTTGTTATTCCTCCTGCCTCAGACTGAATCTTTATGCCAGAAGTAAGCGCAGTATTTGTGTCGAGATTTTCAACAAGAATTAACTGTGCGGGAGGAGTGTTTCCACCATCAGCCATAGCAAAGTAAGAGTATCCAGTAGAATCCGCTGCAGTTGTTACAGTAAATAATGAGTCGGTTGCGGTGTTAGCAAGAGTAAATCCGATGTTTCTATTATTTGTTGTCAAAATCGTATTTCCATTGTCATATGCAGACTGAAGCCCCTGTTGGGTTGGGTCACAAGTTCCAACAACATCTCCGGCAGTTACGCATAGGAATGACCCGGTTACATCAGTGAGTCCATCAATGAGTAAGCTTGAATCTGCATCTGTGGTAATCGTCAAGTCATTTGTACCGGATGGAGTAAAGGTTGACGCTCCAAGAGCCGTTAATGATTGGCCGGTAGGAATAGAAACTCCAGCATTTGCAGTAACTAAGCCAGTTACTGTTAACGCGCTGTTTGCAGTTGTTGTTCCGCCAACAGCACCTAATGAGAATGTTGTAGCGGCATTACCAATCGAAAGACTTGTTACAGTTGAATTAAATAATGAGGCAGAAGTATTTGTAGAAGTTATGTCTGCGGTACCTGTTCCATTTACGGCCAGGTCTCCTGCAGCCGTAACATTTCCAGCATTGCTGACTGTAAAGCGTGTAGCACCAGATGCCGAAGCACTCAAGATATCTTGATTCTCTAGTTGATCAAATATCGCAACGGCTTTCCCTTGCGCACCTAATGTCAGTGGTCTTGTTACAAATAATGCACTAATTGGTGAAGCAGTACCTATACCCACGTTAGCATTTGGAACAGTTAAGGTTGAGGTTCTAATAGTTGTTGTTCCCGAATTGTTTGCGCCTAAAGTAAGAGTAGTTGCTGCTCCGAATGCATTTACAGTTGTTGATGTTGTGTTAAATACTGTTGCTGTAGTCTGGGTTGTATTGATTGTCCCACCGTTGATGTTAACATTTCCCGAAAAAGTTGAGAGCCCGGAACCCAGGAATGAGTATGTAGGATTTGTTGTTGTGTTTCCGAAGGAAACATTCTCAGACAAATCCGTAGTATTAACATTTATGTAATTATTTGTTCCTTCTTGAATATCTAAGGCGTTTGTATTGTTATCAACAACATTTACTGATAAGTTGTTGTTAAGAGTTGTTGCTCCTGTACCCGAACCCAATGCTAAAGTTGTTGCGGCACCACCGATATTAAGAGTTGTTGCGGTTGCGTTAAGAAGATTAAAGCTTGTTGCAGTCGTTGTTAGGTCTCCACCATTTATTGCAACATCCCCAGTTGCTGTGACATTTCCTGTAAGGGTTGATGTTCCATCAATAGTTAGTGTTCCATTTGCCTGGATATTTCCTGCATTTGAAATGGTCACTCCTGTTGAACCGTATCCACCACCGATAACTGTAGAATCGATAGTTGTTGTAGCAGTTGCAGCATTAATTGCTGTTGCATTTGGAAGAGAGAGAGTAGCATTGTTAATTGTTGCGGTACCACTGCCTGCACCTAGTGAAAGCGTTGCAGCAGCAGCAAAAGCATTAACCGTAGTTGGGCTAGCAAGCAAATTAAAGGTGGTGGCAGTAGTTGTCAGGTCTCCACCATTAACTGCAACGTCCCCTGTTGCAGTAACGTTTCCTGTAAGGGTTGATGTTCCATCAATTGTTAAATTACCGTTGGCTTGAATAGTGCCTAAGTTTGAGATAGAAACTCCCGTTGATCCGTATCCACCACCGATAACCGCAGAATCAATTGTAGTTGTAGCTGTTGCCGCATTGATTGCAGTTGCATTCGGAAGAGAAAGCGTTGCGTTGTTGATTGTTGCAGTTCCTGTTGAGGCACCAAGATTTAGAGTTGTTGCGGAAGCTCCAACATTAAGAGTTGTAGGACTTGCAAGCAGATTAAATGATGCTTGGGTTGTAGTGAGATCTCCACCATTGATAGCAACATCCCCAGAAGTTGTAATAAGACCTGATGATCCTGTGATTGAGAAGTTGGTAGCCGTGATGTCGTTTGCTCCCAAAGAAAGAGCATTTACTATTTCTGCATCTGACAAATCAAGTGCATTTGTTATTAAACCAGCAGCGGATTGGATCTTTATACCTGCAGAAAGTGCAGTATCTGTATCTAAGTTCTCTATAAGTATAAGTTGAGAAGGAGGAGTGTTGCCTCCATCTGCCATTGCAAAGTAAGAATATCCTGTTGAATCTGCAGCAGTCGTTATTGTGAAATTAGAATCGGTTGTTGTATTGGCAAGCGTGAAGGCAATATCTCTAGCGTCGGTAGTTGCAATTGTATTTCCTCCCGCATATGCATTTTGTAGTGAAAGTGCTGCATTTGCACAGATAATTACGTTACTTGATCCATCAAGACAAATTGGAGTTCCACTAGCTGTTGAAAGTCCGGTAATCTGAACGTATGATCCTCCGGCTCCATCAGTAGTGAAGATTACATCGCCGGTTGTTGTTGGGTTAAATGTTGAGATACCATTTGCATTGAGAGCTCCGTTTGCCGTCACAGCACCAGTAAACGTACTGGTACCTGAGCCGAGGAAACTAAATGACGGGTTGGTAGTTGAATTTCCGAATGATATATTTTCCGAAGAATTAGTTGTATTTACATTTATGTAATTGTTGGAACCTTGTTGAATATCCAAAGCATCTGTATTGTTGTCTACCAAATTAACAGCCAAATTATTACTTAGAGTTGTTGTTCCGCCTCCGGCTCCAATTGCAATAGCTGTTCCGGCTCCACCGATGTTAAGATCAGTTACAGTTGCGTTTAGTAAATTAAACGTTGTTTGTGTTGAAGTTATATCTCCTCCATTAACAGCAACATCCCCAGCTGCTGTGACATTTCCTGTAAGGGTTGATGTTCCATCAATAGTTAGCGTTCCATTTGCTTGGATGTTTCCTGCATTTGAAATGGTCACTCCCGTTGAACCGTAACCACCACCAACATTTAGTGTGTCAATGTTGGCAGTAGCCAAAGCAGCATTAATTGCAGTTGCATTTGGAAGAGAGAGGGTGAGGTTGTTGATTGTTGCGGTTCCTGTTGAGGCACCAAGATTTAGAGTTGTTGCGGAAGCTCCAACATTAAGAGTTGTAGGACTTGCAAGCAGATTAAATGATGCTTGGGTTGTAGTGAGATCTCCACCATTGATAGCAACATCCCCAGAAGTTGTAATAAGACCTGATGATCCTGTGATTGAGAAGTTGGTAGCCGTGATGTCGTTTGCTCCCAATGAAAGGGCGTTGACTATTTCAGGATCAGACAGGTCGAGGGCATTAGTGATTGTTCCGGCTTCAGATTGAACTCTTATTCCTGAAAATATTGCTTGATTTGTATCAAGATTTTCAATTAGAAGTATTTGACCTGCCGGTGAAGGATTTAACCCGTCAGCAAGAGCCAGCTGTGTAAATCCGGCGCTTCCAGCAGATGCAGTTGCTGAGAAATTAGCATCGGTAAGCGTAAATGCAATATCGCGTCCCGTGGTTGTTGTTATTGTATTTCCGCCGGTATAAGCATTTTGAAGAGTCACAGATGTATTTGAACAGGTAATCAAATTAAATGATCCATTTAGACAAAGGTTTGTTCCGGACGAATCAGAAAGACCGGTAATTGTAATAAATGAGCCTCCGGCACCATCGGTTGTAAATGTAACGTCATTGGTTCCGTCAGGGTTAAATGTCGAAGACCCCAAAGCCTGAAATGTCTGACCATTTGAAACTGTTGCACCGCCATTTGCAGTTATAAGACCGGTTGAAGTAGTTGTTCCATCTACCTGAAGGTTGTTATTCACAGTTGTTGTTCCGCTTCCTGCTCCAAGCTCCAAAGTTGTTGCGGCAGCACCAACATTAAGAGTTGTAGGACTTGCTAGAAGATTAAATGTCGTTGCAGTCGTTGTTAGGTCTCCACCATTTATTGCAACATCCCCAGCTGCTGTGACATTTCCTGTAAGGGTTGATGTTCCATCAATAGTTAGCGTTCCATTTGCTTGAATGTTTCCTGCATTTGAAATAGTCACTCCCGTTGAACCGTAACCACCACCAACTGTTAGAACGTCAACATTTGCTGTTGCCAATGGTGCGTCAAGTGTCGTTGCGTTAGGAAGCGAAACGATTTGATTTCTAATAGTTGCAGTGCCTGAATTATTTGCACCAAGAGTAAGAGCAGTTGCAGCACCGAATGCATTGACTGTAGTAGAAGTTGTATTAAACACTGTTGCAGTTGTCTGCGTTGAATTAATAGTCCCACCGTTGACATTAACATTGCCCGAGAAAGAAGAAAGACCATTACCCAGGAATGAGTATGTTGGGTTGGTCGTTGTGTTTCCGAATGAAATATTTTCAGATGCATCAGTTGTATTGATATTGATGTAATTATTTGACCCCTCCTGAATGTCTAAGGCGTTTGTATTATTATCAACAACATTTACTGAAAGATTATTGTTAAGTGTTGTTGTGCCCGTTCCCGCTCCAAGTGTAACTGTAGCTGCTGCACCACCAATATTTAAAGTTGTTGCTGTTGCGTTAAGAAGATTAAAGCTTGTTGCAGTCGTTGTTAGGTCTCCACCATTTATTGCAACGTCCCCAGTTGCTGTGACATTTCCTGTAAGGGTTGATGTTCCATCAATAGTTAGTGTTCCATTTGCCTGGATATTTCCTGCATTTGAAATGGTCACTCCTGTTGAACCGTATCCACCACCAATAACTGCAGAATCAATTGTAGTTGTAGCAGTTGCAGCATTAATTGCTGTTGCATTTGGAAGAGAGAGGGTAACGTTATTAATTGTTGCAGTACCTGTTGAGGCACCAAGGGTGAGAGTTGTTGCAGCGCCGCCAATTGAAAGGCTTGTAGCTCCAGTGTTAAAGAGAGTTGCGGTTGATGAAGTGGTAGTCAGATCCCCTCCATTAACCGCAACGTCTCCACCCGTTGTTATATTACCTGTTGAACCTGTAATACTAAAGTTGGTAGCCGTAATATCATTTTCCCCAAGAGACAGAGCATTAACTATTTCTGCGTCTGATAGATCAAGTGCGTTTGTGATTCCCCCTGCTGCTGATTGAATCTTGATGCCACTTGCTAAAGCAGTATTAGTATCTAAATTCTCAACAAGAATAAGTTGGGAGGGAGGAGTTGTGCCTCCATCTGCCATTGCAAAGTATGAGTATCCTGTTGAGTCGGCTGCTGTTGTAATCGTGAAATTTGCATCTGTTGATGTGTTTGCAAGAGTAAAGGCTATATTTCTATTGTTTGTTGTTGTTATTGTGTTGCCTCCGTCATATGCTCCTTGAAGGGTAAATGTTGCTGCGCTACATGTATAAACGTTGCTTGAACCGTCAATACAAAGTGGTGTTCCGGTTGCTGCCGTAAGACCTGTAATTGTGACGAATGAACTGCTTGCATTATCTGCAACTAGGCTAATGTCATTTGCTCCATCTGGGTTAAGAGTTGAAACCCCAAGTGCTTGAAATGTTTGGCCGGTTGCAACTGTTGCACCGCCATTTGCAGTTATAAGACCGGTTGAAGTAGTTGTTCCATCTACCTGAAGGTTGTTATTCACAGTTGTTGTTCCGCTTCCTGCTCCAAGCTCCAAAGTTGTTGCGGCAGCACCAACATTAAGAGTTGTAGGACTTGCTAGAAGATTAAATGTCGTTGCAGTCGTTGTTAGGTCTCCACCATTTATTGCAACATCCCCAGTTGCTGTGACATTTCCTGTAAGGGTTGATGTTCCATCAATAGTTAG
>CAYTCO010000019.1:6627-22221 GCA_964436385.1 uncultured Gammaproteobacteria bacterium | reverse complement strand
GCGATATAATACTCCTGTTTTTCATCCCGATCTTGTATGGCAATGTCATTTACCCGAACGACTTTCCCTCCCTTAACGTCTATTATTTGCCTGTTGAGAAGATTTTTTGAAAGAGAAAATTCTCGCTCGGCTGCTTCCTTCTCAACGTAATCTTTATTAACAACGATTGTCCCATTAATTTTTATAAGATCTTTAATCGGGATTGCAAAAGTCTTTCGCTTTCCACGCTTGACAAAAAGTTTTGTAATTTTTGGGGATTCCTCGGCAAGAAAAAGAAAATCCTTTAGCTTACCAACCGACTTATTGTTGTCGTTGACGACCTTCTTGTTGACGAGTTCTGAAAAATAGTACATACCTTAATTATTATTCAAATGTTGCATTCCTTGGCTTCTAGTCATTCTGACCAAAAGCTAGTACATAAGCTAGTACACAAAAAATAGAACGTGAGATATACACGCCTTGATTCATTGTAGCCACCTTGGAAAAACGAAGTCAATAGTAAATGGTAAATAATAAATAATAGAACCTAGGAGTTAGGCATTGGGGGTTTCAGGTGACATAGATACGCCTTCAGTCATGATTGAACCAGTCTGCTCAAGCACTTGATGGGGGGAAGAATCCCAAGCAGATGGCTCTTGCTCTCCTTGAGACAAGGCCTTAAATGAAATCGGGTCAAATGCTCCTTTTTCTTTAAGTCTCATAATTGCTTTTGCTTCACCTTGTCTTCCCTGAAAAAGGTATGCTTCATATAAACTTGGTGTTGTTTGCATCCCAAATCCTTCCCATTCAGCTGCTTCTTCCATTCGAAGCTCTTGCAGTCTTCTTGCCTCTCTATTCGCCCTTGTTCTTTCGGCTTCTCCAGTCGAGGGAGTAAAATTCCCCCCAAAGCCTTCCCAGTCGGACATTTCTTCGTGACTCTGTTCTTGTGTCATGTTTTTTATATTACAAACACATTACTCTGAGGTCAATTTTTTAATGATATTTTACAAATCTAAATATTTTGTTAAAATCTTAACATATGATTACCGTACCAGAAGGTGTGAAAAAGATTGTTGAACGTTCTCGATATCTGTCAGAAGCTTTATCTAAAAATATCATCAACCACTCCTCTCTTGCCCGCTACATCAAGCCGGAGCTTGAAAGCATGCTTATCAAAGACGTATCAAATGGATCGATTGTTATGGCTCTTCAAAGACTTCAAAAACAACTTAAGCCAAAAATAAAATCGGAAGAAATTTTTAAAACTCCTCCTGAAATGATGGTTAGATCCGGTATGTTTTTGTCAATTATCCAAAGGACAAATGAAACCGAGGAAGAAATTGGAAAACTTTTTTTGCATAGGATAAAAGGATCTTTCTCGTCTGTAACTTTTGGTGCCACAGAATTTCAGATTGTTGGAAACGCTCATCTTCTTGGAAAATTAAATGACAGTCTGGATAAAAAATTTATTATTTCAATAAATGAAAATGTCTCACAAATTACAATATATTTACCGGAAGAAGCTTCAAAAACTCCCGGAGTTTATTATTTCTTTTTAAAATCTCTTGCCTGGGAAGGGATAAATATAGTTGGAATTGCTGCAACAAAAACAGAATTTACACTATTTTTTAATGACGAAGATATTAATAGGGCTTTTGAAATCCTCTCAAGTCTCTTTACAAAGAAGGTAATCTAGGCAGCATTGACCATATAGTCAACGACTGCTTGTGCAATTTGAAGTCCATGGTTTACAGGAACAGCCAAACGTCTGTTGTTGGTTTGCTGGAAAGGCTCGGTAAACCTTTCAAAGTGAGGCATCATTCCGAAAACTCTTCCCGTCGTATCACAAGCACCAGCTATGGCCCTTGAGGATCCACTTGGATTGTATGGATATTCCATGGTTGGATTTCCAGATGAATCCATATATCTATAAAATATTTGCCCATTTGCTTCCATCTTGTCCAAAACGTCGGGTGTTGAGTAGAAATTTCCTTCACCATTGGCAACCATAAGACTTACTGGTTGATTGCTTTTCATGGTTTTCATAATTACACACATACTTTCTTTGTCTGGGAGCAATTGCACTGGTCTGCATTCAAATTTTCCTGACTTGTTGTGTCTTAGAGTTGCTTGCATTTGTCCAAGTGAGTCAAAAGGTATTAGACCTGTTCTAACAAGAACTTGAAAACCATTACAGACACCAAATACAGGACCTCTCCCGTTTTCTACGTAGTCTGAAATCTGGTCACCAAGCTGCGTATACATTTCAATTGCTTGAACTTTCCCTGAAGCAATATCATCTCCATATGAAAATCCCCCAGGCAAAGCCCAACCTTGATATTTCGCCATTTTCTCATCTCCAGACTTAAGATCATTAATATGAACTATTTTGGGATTTGCCCCAGCGCGAGTCAATGCGTGGGCCATTTCCATTTCACAATTTGTTCCGTCTGTTACTAATACACCAACAGTTGGTTTTAAGCCTTCAGCCATAGTTAAAATATATCTTGAAACTGCTCTTTATAAACCTGGTTAAGCTCACCAAGATCTGATTGCCACAATAGCTTGCTACCTAAATTCACGCGAATTGATTTGTCTTGCTTTGTTGTTCCGATAACCGAATATGGCAAACCTCCAAAAAGAGCTTCAGCTTCTTCTTCATTCTCAACTTCCACCACAAACATACCCTTGGTCTGATTAAATATCACATTCTGTGGCTTTTCAAGTACGCCATCGAAGACTACGTCTACTCCCACGTCTCCTCCAAAAGCCATTTCAGCAATAGCTGTAAGAACTCCACCTTCCGAAACATCGTGACAGGCAAGTGCTCTCCCACTTCGCACAGCCTCTGTTATCCTGCGTTGCACTTTAGGAAAAACTTTTAAGTCTACTCTTGGAACAGCACCCATTTCCGCTACACCATGGATGTCATTGAAAATACTTCCACCCATACCCTCATGCATTGCTCCTACCAAAACGATCTTGGATCCAACCTTCTTGATATCTGCGCTAGTAGTCTGGGCTACGTCTGGAATTTTTCCATAAACTGAGATTATTACTTCCTCTGGAATTTTTATAACAGTTCCATCATCAAGTCTTGTCTGTGAAGAGTTGCTGTCTTTTCCTGAATTTACTCCCACTTCCAGAGCATCCATGAAGTCACATATAGCATCTACTGCTCTGTCATACTTACCCATTGACTCAGGATCAATTGATGGCCAAATATAATTGTTTATTAAGGCTGCATGATGTTTATCAAAGATTCCGCCAACTGCAACATAATTTGATACTGCTTCAGTTGCTGCTGATATGGCACCCCAATATGGATCCATACCTGTCTCAACAGGATTCATTCCATGGGACAAAACCATTGCATGAGGTTTTCTTAAATCAGGTACGATAACTGCGGCATCATTAGGCCCATCGCCATTTACACCACTGTATGGAGGCATAGCATTTGAACCTTGTACTCCATGGTCAAACTTTCTGACTATTGATTCTTTGGATGCTACGTCTAAATGACCCAATATTTTCTTAAATGTGCTGTCCCAGTCTGTTGGTGTGGGAATATCAGGCTCCACTATGACCGGTTCTTCGTACTTGGCTTCCAAAACCCTTGTTGGGAATCTATCAAAGATCTCGTAATCCAGATCAATCATATTCTCGTCACCATAGTTGACGGTCAAATTGTTGCTTCCATCAAAGGATCCAAGAACAGCTGTCTCAACGTTGTTCCTTTGACAAACAGCTTGGAATCCATCAATTTTTTCAGGTGGAATTGCAACGATCATTCGCTCTTGTGATTCTGAAATCCAAATCTCCCATGGAGCAAGACCCTCATATTTAGTCGGAGCCTTTGAGATATCCACCGTTGCTCCAATGCCTTCTGCCATTTCACCAATAGCTGAGGCAAATCCTGCAGCTCCGCAGTCAGTAACGGCACGAATCATATCTAGGTCTCTTGCCTCAAGTAGCGCAGATGATACTCTTTTTTCTTCAATTGCATTTCCAATCTGCACTGCTGAAGAATTAACGGTTGAAGTACGTTCTGTTGATTCACCTGACGAGAATGTTGCTCCGTGAATCCCATCTCTTCCTGTTCTTCCACCTACTGTAACAATAAGATCTTTCACCTGAGGAGTTCCTTTTTGGGCTCTTTCTGTTGGTATAATTCCAAATGCTCCACCTATTGCACTAGGGTTTGCTCTAAAATTCTTATGGAAGTGAAATGATCCATCAACGGTTGGTATTCCCATGCGATTTCCATAATCCCCAACTGCATCAACAGCCTCTCTTAATGAAATTCTTGGATTAATCATCTTTCTTGAAAGCAATTTAGGATCAATATCGGGATGTGCAAAGCTGAACATGTTTGTTACAGCAATCACTCTTCCTACTTGACCAGTAGCTATAGCGTCTCGAACCACTCCACCAACCATTGTTGCTACCCCTCCATAGGGAGCTAAAGAAGTTGGCTTATTGTGGGTTTCGACTTTTCCGGTTATAGACATTCCATCGTAGAATTCTATAACACCGGAGTTATCAAAAAATGCTGAAATAGTTTCTTTACTGAAGTGCTTTCTTGCTGTAAATTTTATTCTTTCAAACAGTGAGGGTTTTTCGACTCCATTCACAACTAGTCTAGAATTCCACGTTGTGTGATCGCAGTGATCACTCTTCTTTGAAGCAATCCACTCAAGCTCTGCATCTTTCGGGTCACGCTCAAGTTGTTTAAAAATTCTTCGTACAGCCTGCATATAATCTAAGGCCAAAAAGAGTTTATCTTTTGACATTTCCATCAGTTGTTCGTCTGTTGCATCTCTTAGTCTTATAACTTCTATGGGGCCCACCTCTCCTTTTATTTTTAAAGTCTTAGGCTTCACATCAACAACCCGTTCGACAATATCATTTTTAAGTTTTGCTGTTAACAATGCGAATTCCCCTTGTCTTAAGTCCCCCTGAAAAACATATTCAGTGCTGGAATCGGCTTCTTCTACTTCAACCCCTAGGTCTTTTGCAGATTTTTTTATCGAAGCAACTTCTGGATTCATAACCCCCGGCTTATAACCAATTTCAACTACAGGCTGAAGGACAACAGTAAATCCTAAAGCGCTGAGTACTTGGAATCTGTCAATGTCCGATGGGGGATTTATTTCAAATTGCTGTCCACTCAATGGCTCAGAAAAAAGATCTGTTGCAAGTTTTGTAGCTTCATCTTCAGAAACACCCTCAACTCTATAAATCCTTGTTGTATTTATGCCAGTTAAACCAGGCACATCAAGTCCACCTTGAAGATTTTCAAATGCTCTATTTCCCTGAACGTCTGGTTCTCCAGAAACATTGCTAACTCGAACTTCATGTAATGCCATAATTTAACCGTTTGGATAACTTTCTTGCGTATTTGCGTGCTTCGAGGAGTTCTCTTTCTTCACCAGGCAACATGGTGATTCCACCACCGGAGATTAAAGAAACGAGTCTTTCAGCCATTTATAATGGGGCAAGGATAGATTGATATTACCAAACTTTAGAACAATTACAATATTTCTATGTTACCTGTCCTCTAAAGTCCCTAAAGAAATCTAATTCAGGATTCAATCTTTGGATATTTCGAAGCTGTTCCCCGTACAACACGAAGTATCTAACGTTTGGGTGTCCCATTTGCATAACTTTTTTTTGTCTGGCTTTGGGATCGTAGTCATCCCGTATGTCATCTAAGGTAATCTCGATGTAAGTCTCAACCCTCGTCAGCAAATTCCTTTTCAGAACTGAAAGATGTAGATAATATCTGCTCAGTATTTAAGAGCCCAATTGGAAGTTCGTTTCTTGCCATTGCATATTATTGCCGGATTAACGCATTTTGCAATTATTGGATTATAATAATTATATGAAGATTCATGAAGATTACCTTCGCTCTCTTATGTTTGGGCTCCAAGACGGATTAGTCTCAACGACCGGAGTTGTCGTTGGAATATCAACGGGTGTTCAGAATAAAGAAATAATTGTTCTTGCTGCCTTTGTTGCTGTTATGGTTGAGGCAACTTCTATGGCAGCCGGCCAATATTCTTCTGAAAAGGCAGTTCATCAAATGGATAAGTCTGGAAAACATACGGACAACCTATATTTGGGTGCTGCCATAATGTTTTTTGCATATATATTGGGAGGGTTATTTTCAATTATTCCAACCGTCGCCTTCGATCTCCCGGAATCCCAAATGATAGCAGTTCTTTCAGCATTTGCTGGTCTATTTATCGTTGGGTACTTGAAAGGAAAAATCGTTGATCACAAACCTCTAAGAAGTGCAGTTGAGCTATTTATAATAGGAGCCGTTGCAACAGTAATAGGACTTGCCGTTGGCATGTATCTAAAAGTATGAGGGGCTTAAAATTTTCGTTAATTCAACTACTTGTCTGTATAGGTCTTATTCTTCTAATCGCAGTACTTTTGATCTCTGCAACTTCAGGCCAAGAGCCATCGACCGAAACAGGCTTTCCTCAACAACCCCAAGCAACTATCCCCTTTCAGGAGATAAAGATTAAATAGGTTCGGAAGCTAGGAGCTAGGAGCTAGGAGCTAGGAGCTAGACCATGCTGAGATTGTAAACCAATTGGCACACTTTCGGACTTTACTATTTTCTTCTTTCCAACTTCTAACTCCAAACTTCCAGCTCCATTTCTATGGACTTTTCCCCAATCGCTCATACTCTCCAAAACAGGAAGCAGGGTCCTTCCGTATTTTGTTATCGAATATTCAACTTTAGGTGGAACTTGAGGATAAACCTTTCTTGAAATTAATCCGTCACGCTCTAGTTCTCTTAGTTGTTCTGTCAGCATTTTCTGGGTGATACTAACAATATTTCTTTGGAGTTCTGAGAATCTTAGGGTTTCTATGCTTAGTAAATACATTATGAGAGGCTTCCATTTGCCTCCGATAACATCTAATGTAACTTTGACTGATGAGCAGCCAAGCGATAATGTCTTTGTCATATATTTAATTTGTCAAATATTCCTGAAAATTAGCTGAATACTTAGTATCCTTTTTGATAGTATACCACAAAATTGTGGGTACTAGCTAACAATAAACTTAAAGCGTATATTTAACAACTATATGATAAAAAGCATTTACGCAACGCTAGCAACTCCTGATAGCATTGAGATAACCAAAAAAAATTTAGAAGCAAATGGAATGAATGTTGTAATTGCGACTAATTCGAAAGAGGCAATAAAAAGTGCTCTTAAGTTAATTCCCGAAGGGTCTGAGGTGATGACCTCCACTTCCCAAACACTAGAGAAGCTAGGATTAGACGCAATTTTCAATGAAAGCGGGAAATACAACTCTGTAAAATCCCAACTCATAAAACTTAACCGTGATACAGATAATCTGGAAATGCAAAGAATAGGTGCGGCCCCAGAATATGTCATTGGCAGCGTTCATGCTATAACTGAGGATGGCAAAGTTATCATAGCTTCAAACACGGGCAGTCAGCTACCCTCATATTCCTATGGCTCAAAACACGTTGTATGGATAGTAAGCAATAAAAAAATAACGAAGGACTTTGAAGATGGGATGAAAAGAATTTACGAGCACGTCTTGCCACTTGAAAGTGTTAGAGTTCAAAAGGCTTACGGAATGCCAAGTAGTGAAGTAAAAAAAATACTTGTTATAAATAAAGAACTTAACCAAAATAGGATTACAGTAATTTTAGTTAATGAAGATTTAGGATTTTAATATATTGACTTATCTTCCCAAAGCCCGTACGATGAAACCCATGTCAGAAGAAATGTGTCCCAAGTGCGGAAATCCGCTTGCAGAGATAACAACGACCCCAACAGGCCGTAAATTACAACGCTGTTCTACAGGATCTTGGAATAAAGAAACCAGAAAAAATGAAGGCTGTGATTTTGTTAAATGGCTAGAAGTTGAACCTGAGACGCTTGATGAAAAATGTCCAAAATGCGGAAACCCTCTAGTTATGGTTGTAACCCGTTTTGGCAAGAAAATGAAAAAATGCTCAACCAACCAATGGAACAAGGACACAAAAGAGGCTTCGGGATGTGACTTTGTTGAATGGATTAATGGTACAACTGAGGCTTTAGACGAGGATTGTCCAACTTGCGGCAACAAATTAGTTCTTTATACAACAGCAGCAGGAAAGAAAATGAAGAAATGCTCAACAAGCGGCTGGGATTCAAAGGAAAGAAAAGCTACCGGGTGTACTTACGTTGAATGGCTAAAGGCAGGCGAATACACAAAGAAGGAAGATCACGGTGGCGAAGAATTTCTCCCTCCAGACCCAAATAGCTAAAACTCAAGTCTAAATTCTCAATTCTAATGTATAATATAGGACATGATTGAGGTTAAAAATATAACTTTTGCGCATCTTCGTCCGATCTTTACAGAGGTAAGTTTTACTGTTGGTAATGACCAAATTGTTGGTATCACAGGGCCAAATGGGGCAGGTAAAAGTACACTATTTAAATTAATAACCCGTGAGTTAATGCCCAAAGAGGGAGAAATAATAATTGACGGAAGCGTTGTGATGGTCCCTCAAGAGATAAAATACGACCCTATTTTAGATAATGCAAACACTATACGCGAGTATTTAGACGAGCATTATGTAAGGGATGACCGAGAGATTATCTCCATGCTTCATGGGCTTGAAATGAATGACATTGAGCTTTACGGCGAACCACAAAATCTCTCAGGTGGGCAAAAGACTAGACTTGCCATCATTCGTGCCCTACTCCTAGAACCCGACATATTGCTTTTGGATGAACCTACTAATTTCTTGGATACAAAAGGCAAAGCGTGGGTAGCAAAATTCTTAAGCACATATCCAAAAACTTTACTTTTGGTTAGTCATGATCTAGAACTTTTGGATCAATCCATTAACAAAGTTATTGCAATAAATCCCCAAAAAGCCCAAATCGAAGAATACAAAGGAAATTACACGCAGTATCTAAAGCTAAAGGCACAGCACGACGCACATCTAACCCGCCAGATTGTAAATACCACAAAGCACGTTAAAAGAATGGAAAAAAGCTTGGTCGGCCTTATGTCTAGAAAGTCTGAGAAAGGTGTGAGGCAAAGAGTTCAACTTCAAAAGAGAATTGAGAGAATAAGAGAAAATCTTCCACCACTTCCACGAGAAGCACGAGGATTTAAGCTAACTCTACCCCCACCAAGCCCACTTGGAGATATGCCTTTTAGGATTAATGGGATTTCAAAATCATTTGAAGACAAAACAATTATTGACAACCTAACCATGACAATAGGAAAAGGAGAAAGGATTGCTTTGGTCGGACATAATGGAGCTGGTAAAAGTACTTTTATAAAACTTTTGACAGGAGATTTAGAACCTGACGATGGAGAAATTGTGAAAGCACAGAGTCTTAAGATCGGATACTACTCCCAAGAGCTTGAATCGTTGGATTTTTCAAAAAATTTACTTGAAACAGTTGCTAGCATGAAAGGGTTACCTGAGGAAAAAATTCGTGCACATCTGGCAGCCTTTCTTTTTACAGGAGATAGAGTCTACCAAAAAGTCGGATCGCTTTCAGGAGGTGAGAAAACTAGAATATCTATCGCACTACTTCTTCTGGAAGACTACAACATGCTAATACTTGATGAGCCAACAACTTATCTTGATGTTATGTCTCAAAGAATAATTCTTGAGGCGATAAAAAAATATACAGGAACTCTTATTATCGTAAGTCACACTGAGGACTTTATAAAAGAGCTAAAGCCTAACAAAGCCCTACTTATGCCCGAACAAAAATTGGTCAACTGGGAAGAAGAGCTACTTGAAAAAGTTGGGTATATTTAATCACTCTTTGTTCACGATCTTTCCAAATAAAATAATTGCTCCATCAATAACCAGTGGTATTCCCAAAAGAATTGAAGCTGTCATAAAATAATTGTTAAGCACTTCATTATTTAAACCCTCCCAGGATAATCCAGGGATTCTAACTCCTACAAAATAAAGGAAAATAATCGGAATAATTATTAGAAGAAAAAATTCGACCGCTCCTTCCATATCTTTTCTTGAGGAATACATAGTGTTGGCAATAACAAAAGTAAAAATTAAAACTAAAAACGTAAAAAGGTTGAAACCAAGAAGTTTGTTTGAAAAAGAATAAAATAACATACCCAGCAATAATGTTGTTCCAACCATAAAAGGTGCAATACCGATTAAAAAGTTGCGGACAATATCTGTCCTACCAACCTCCACGCTTCCAAGCTTTAGACTATTTCCATTTAGACTTGGTAAAAGACTCATTTTTCCAACATAAACAAACAACACCTTTGCCATAGTTGCGTGTGCAAATTCGTGAATAATTGTACCCGGCAAAAATATTACAGATATCAGAAAAATTGCAAACTTTTGACTTTTGAAAGTTCTATAAAACAAAAGGGACAATTCAGAGGTTAACTTCCGAGACAGAAAAAAGAGAACAACAAGCTCGAAAAAGAATATGATGACCATATCTCAATCGTATCACGAAGTTAGAGGCTTCTAATAAAATCTTGGAGGTACGTGGGCACTCTTTGCTTCCAAAGTTTTTTCTCACACATTAATTTTCTAATTTTAAAACCCTCAAACTCTTCTCTATTGTGAATACCCGTGTAAATTGCTTTAATTCCATGCCTTTCAATTATTCCATTGTTCCAATCGTTATTTCCCAGTGTAACGTCAAAAGGTCCGGTTTTTTTCGTAAGATTCTCAAACCATACATCATCATCTGGATGATCATCAATATTTATAATTCTTAGAATTTTATCTTCGTATCTTTTGTTCTCAATAAATTTCATAAGAAACCCACGTCTTTCGCGTGCTGTCCATGGATTGTTTTTGTTATGTCTGTTTGCACTCCCAATTCCAATGATCACTTTATCACAATGCTCAAATGCCTTTTCAAACAGATACTCATGCCCCTTATGAAAAGGCTGAAATCGCCCAATAACAAGACCTGTGGAATATTTATTATTTAGCATTTAATATTTATTATCATACTTAAGCTTGTTTGTCTTTATCTCCTCCTCGACGTCGTCGGTTGATTAGATACGCAGCTGCAATTGTTGTGATCGCAGTTGCAGCAATGCTTCCGGAAACTGCTGCTATTTTTCTTATTGGAATTTTCTTTGGTTCCTCAAATCGCTCGTCAAAGCCTAATGAATCACCAATTAACATTTTTTCTCCCACCTCGTAGGTTGGTAAATCTTCATCATGAAAATGGTCCGCCATTTCTATGCCATTTACTTTCCCAGTAATTCCATTCACAAGCTCTTCAATTACTTCTTCTTTTGATGTTAAAAACCTTACAGGAGATGAGTTAGATTGGATAGGTATTTCAGGGTCAAATAAATTGACACTTTTTAAAACCTCTTCAAATCTTCTTGCCGCTTCTTCCATATATGGCGAGTGAAACGGTCCACTTGCTCCAGGGAGTTTTATCGAAACAATATTAAATCGAGATTTCATTCTTTTCCCGATAACTAAATTTACTCTATCAAAATCCTCAACGCGTCCAGAAATTACTGTTTGAATTTCATTTCGTTCAATTGCTGGCACTACTCCATTTCTTCTAAATCGATTTATCACCTTCGGGAAAACTCTTTTCGTTTTTGAACTTATTTTATCCCCTTTTCTTGCCCCCGAAACTAGCCACATTCCGCCATCTACTTTCTCGCTTTCTTCCTGCATGAGCTTGCCACGTATTGCCGCAATACCAACTAACTGTTTTATTGCTTCATCTCCTTCTGGATCGCCAAGCATTCCAGATCTGTGCATTGCATTCAGACCTCCAAGACTTTGGTAAGCAAATGCTGAAGGTTTAATACTTGCTTGTTCTGGAAAAGCTTCAACAAAAGCGTTATGCGCAATAAGGTTATAAACAACAATAGCAGGTTGAGCAAACTCGGTTTTATTGAGTTGTTCCTTAGATCCATTAATGCAAACCTTCTCAAGATCGTAACCAAGCACATCAGAAGCAAGAGTAAAATACCTCTTCGCTTCCGGATGTGCCTCAAGATATTCTTTCCCCATGCCTGGAAATTGAGATCCGTGTCCATCGAATCCTATCGCATACCTTTGAAATATTTCTCCTTCTCTGTTTTCGGGGGGACGAAAAAATTCTGCCATTTCTGCATTCATGTTAAACGGATTGTATGCGAATCATGAATCATAAACAAGAAGAGGTGTTACTAATTTTTTGTAAGCTTGATTACAAAAATATTGTATTCCGCATTACAACCGCATATAATCTAAAAATGAAAGATACTCCACTCTCAAATCGTCTCCAGAACATCTGGGAAAAGCCAGATTTTCTCGCTTTCTTTGAAAAATACTCAACTCGAAAACCTCTAAAAGTAAAAAAAGGAGGAAACGTTTTTTACGAAGGGGATCAACCCAACAAAATCTACTGCATAAAGAGTGGATTTGTCAAAATGTTTAGGGTAGGTGAATCAGGTAGAGACTCGATTATTTATTTATATGGCCCCGGGAATATGATGGGTATAAGAGCTCTAACTTCAAAAGATGAGGCTCTAAAGCATGACGCAGAAGCCATAACGGATTCTGTAATAATTACAATCTCAAAAGACGAATATGTAAAAATTCTTGAAGAACATCCAGAATTCTTAATAGATCTTATGCATGTATTTATCGGGAGACTAAATTACACAGAGCGTAAGCTTGAGGGATTTGTTTTGACCGACACAACAGCAAGAGTTGCTAGTTTTTTACTTGATTGCACAATTCGCTTTGGTGAGAAGAGGGGAAAAGATATAATCCTCCCGGTACCTCTTACCCATCAACTAATAGCAGATTTTGTTGGCGCTTTTAGAGAAACTGTAACGATTGCAATTAACAAACTAGAGGTAGAAAAGTTGATAATAGTTGAGAAGGGACATGTAACCATCCACAACTTGCAGAAATTAGAAGAAAAGACCGAAATCAACGACAATCTCTAGTGTAATTTCTCATACCATTTTCTTGTTGTTTACCTTACTGTTTTTTAAAATTCAAGTTGTTAAATTGTATTCATGACAGAAATACTAAAAACCCCAACAAGAATAATAAACGCTTTTTTCGAAGTTTTAAGTACAGAGCCTGAGAAAAAGGAAATATCTGAGTTTCGAGTAAATCTTAAATCTTCCCATAAAGGAACTGCCTTCTTCTACCCTCGAAAGATTTATAGAACTTCATAATTATTTCGTAGTAAAATATGTTGTGACCGTAGAAACTCTTCCCCCAGATAATTTTATGCATTTTGCCTCCGAATTGGTTCTTTCCCCAGATCATCTAGATGAGTATGGACACCTTAATAATTCACAGGCGATGGTTCTTCTTGACAATGAGCGCTATAGAATTTTTATGGAACTTATGCACGTTGAAAATCTTATTGAATTAGAAGCCAAATACAATTTTAAAATATTTGTTAAGAAGGTATTAAGCGTAGATTACATAGGTGAAGTAAGACCCAGTCAAAGTTCTCAAATACTAACAAAGCTTTGGAGACCAAGACAAGGTGAATTCATGTGGGATCAAACAATTGCAACTGACTGCTTACCAGCAATAACTGGTGTTTTCCAAACCTGGTTAATAAATCCAGCAACAGGTAAGCCTTTGTCCCGTCCCCCAGAAGGGATTTTCCCGCTTTAAACGGCTAGACAACACCTGAAAGGAACTGCCTTCTTCTACCCTCGTCAAATTTTTCAAGAGCGTAGCGCAGCATAGTCCGTCCCATTTTTTTATAATTTTTTACAAGATAAATCTCAAGCTCTTTTTCAGAAACTCTTTTTCCACATTCACGAAGTACCCAACCAACAGCCTTCTGGATCAAATCTTCATGATCTGATAATAATAAGTCCGCGATCATATAAGATGGGCCTGAATCTTTTCTTGATAAAAAAGCGAAGGTTGAGATGATGCTAATTCGTCTCATCCACATACTCTCAGATTTGGCAAGAGCTATAAGAAGTGTAAGTTTTTTATCTAACAGATACTCTCCGATTATTTTGTGAGCACTACTATCTACCAAATCCCAATTATTAACCCTCTTCATGTTCTCGATGTAAAATTCAAAAATAGGTCTTCGTAATTCAGGTGATGCTTTTTTAAATTTATCTACAAGAATAAAAAGAGCAGTTAGCCTCTCCTCATGAATATCGGAGTTTAGAAGTTCTTCTAAGTCAACTAAAGTTAAATCTTTATAAATTTTTGCAATTGCTCTTTGCTCTGGAACAGTTACACCAATAAATTTGTCGCCAAACCCATACTGACCTTCACCTGTCTTAAAAAACCAAGAACTAGCCTTTGCTTTTTCAGCGCTTGCTTTAATTCTTAGATCTTTTCGGAGATTATTTAAGCTACTCACTATGCATTTTCAATTTGTTTTTTACTTAAAAATTTCTTGTTTGCTTGGGATACTTTCCCTCTAAATATTATTCCAATAATGGCGGCTGTAAGAACTATAACCGATCCAATTCGGATTGCAATTTGCACTCCCAAATACTCTGAAACGAATCCGAACTGAAAGCTTCCAATTGGAAAAAGCCCAACAAACATAAGCAAATATATACTCATAACACGGCCTCTAAAATGCGGCTCAACCCTGCTTTGGATCTGCGCATTAATAATTGGAAATACCATTAGTAACCCAAATCCTCCAATAAATAACAATAGATATCCCAGATAAAGAACGGACGTGTATGAAAACAAAAACATCGAAACCGCAAAAAGAATATTACCACCAACTATAAAAAAGAAAGGTGAGAATTTGCTACTCAATGCACTAATTAGTATTGTTGCAGAAAGCGCACCCAGTCCTGCCGACGCGTATAAATACCCAAGTCCTGTTGCATCCTGATGAAAAATATTCTCAGCAATGAATGGCATGATTGTTGTGTACGACCAACCAAAAATACTAACTATAGCGGTAAGTCCAATCAACGATCTGACGATCGGATGTGTCCATGTATAGACAATCCCCTCCTTAACAGCAAGTATCGGGTGGGAATGTTTTGGCTTTGGATGATACATCGGAACAACCAAAAACTGTACGAGAATTGCTGCAATGTATGTTGCTGAATTAAGCAAAAATGCACCCCCCACACCAATAAGCGCAATTAGTAATCCCGCAACAGCAGGCCCGACAACGCGAGCTGCATTAAATATAGAGGCATTCATAGCAATTGCCGATGGCAATTTATCTTTTGAAACCATTTCGCTAACAAAAGCTTGTCGTGCAGGCATATCAACCGCATTTATGGTTCCCAAAAGAAATGACAATATCATTATTTGCCAGATTTGGATATCTCCTGATACAGTTAGTACTCCCAAAATGAAAGCAACTAACATTGATCCTGAATTTGTGAGCATTATTAACTTTTTTTTATCAAAACAATCAACTATAACTCCACCAAAAACTCCAAATATAAGAAGCGGGAGTGTTAGCGTCGCAGAAACAATACCGATTAGTAACAGAGATTTTGTGAGGGTCAGAACGAGCCAACCCTGGGCCACAATTTGTAACCAAGTGCCGATCTGAGAAACCAATTGACCAACAAAATAATATCTATAGTTTCTCTCACTAAACGCTGGGAATATTTTGAGTA
>CAYTCO010000019.1:3801-6527 GCA_964436385.1 uncultured Gammaproteobacteria bacterium | reverse complement strand
CCAACAAAATAATATCTATAGTTTCTCTCACTAAACGCTGGGAATATTTTGAGTATATTATTTATCATTTACTATTTAATATTTACTATAAATGGACACAGAAATCTCTGTAATAAATACTAAATAATAGATACTAAATAATTAGTCTTAGGAATGTACTGGATTCTCACGCTGAGATTTACGAAGGTATGTGCATCCATTGGGACAAATTTGGCCAAATTCATTGATGCAATTTTCACACAAAATGAAGTGTCTGTGGCATCCTACTGTGTCACAATTTATATAGTGCTCTGATTTTTCATTACATTTCTCACAAATCCCAATAACTTCGTGCTTTGAATCAGTAGTATTAAAACCCATCAGAATTCTCTGATCAAAAACGTAAAGCTTTCCTTTGAAATGTTCGTTTGGATATTTTTCCATGTAACTTACGATTCCACCTTGCAGTTGATAAACGTCAGAAAACCCATTTGAAATTAAGAAGCCGGAAGCCTTCTCGCATCTTACTCCACCCGTGCATACTGTCAAAACTTTTTTATTTTTCAAACTTTCAAGTTGGGGCAGTATTTTTGGTAGATCACGGTAATTCGTAAGAGGTGGAAGTATAGATCCTTCGAAATATCCCGACTTGTGCTCGTAGTCATTACGCATGTCAACTATGTAAAATTCCTCTTCATTTTCAAACCAGGAATGCAGCTCGTCCGGTGTTAAGTATTTACCCGTAACACTCCATGGCTTTAGATCATTTTCATGCAGATGCATGCTGACAATTTCCTCTCTTACTCTTATTGATAATTTCGGGAAGGCTTCGCCAGTTCCTTCTGATTTTTTCCAATGGATATCAGAAAATCTAGGGTCTTTAGACATTTCCTCTATGTATTTTTCAGTATTTGATGTCTTACCCTCAACCGTTCCATTTATTCCTTCAGATGCAAGAATTATTCGCCCAGTAAGACCCAATTTTTCACACATACGCCTCTGCTCACGCATTTCATGAACAGGATTTTCTATCTCAATATATTTGTAGTATAAAAGTATTTGGTGTTTCATAAATAAATTTGCCCTTTCGCATTTGCTCAGGGTAAGCTCAATTATAACAGAATTAAGAATCAAGAATTATGAATTAAGCTATTTCAAACAACAAGAGAACACTCACTATTTGCTTTTTTCTTTTTGCTATTTTATATTACTTACCATGGCTGCGAAATATAGACAATTATTCCTGGACATGATGCAGGAGCATCGCGATCTATTTTTAGACTTCAAGGAAGTCCATGATAGATTCGTTAATGACGACTCTTTTAAAGATGAATTCAACGAAAAAGGAAGAAAAGTCGTTGAAGTAATCCGGGATTATGAAAGGAAGCTTACGTCCCAACAAGATAAAGGTCAATATTCCAAATTCTCAACCGGTCTTTCAGACAAATTTTGGGATCAGATCCGCTCTTTTCTTCCCCGCATCGATTTCGTTGGGGTAAAATAGTGCTCGCCTATTTAATATCCAACAATTCAACTTCAAAGACTAGATCTGCACCAGGAGGTATAACATCTCCAGCACCATCATCACCATAAGCCATTGTGTAGGGAATAAAAAGCTTCCTCTTCCCCCCGACCTTCATACCAGGAACTCCTTTATCCCAGCCTTCAATAACATGTCCTACTCCTATTCTAGTCTCAAAAGGCACACCTGAATCAACAGAGGAGTCAAACTTCTCACCATCCTCAAAAGTTCCTGTGTAGTGCATTACTACAATGTCTCCCGATTTTGCCTCAGCACCTTTCCCCTCTTCAATTTCTTCAATCTTAAAAGTTGATATTGCCATAATTTATTCTACTATAAATTCCCTAACTTATCCTATCTCTTCGCGCTTGCTATGAAGAAAGAAGAACCATTGATCGAAAAACGCAACTAATCCCTTATAGGGTGCTTCTATTATAAAGTCTAGAATAAATAAGAAAATATTTATCTGAGAAATTCCTGCAGTTAGATATTGCCCAACTCGCGCTATTGGCATAAAGAAAAAGTCTACGATCGGGGTTAATATTCCCTGGCTATTTTCAACAGAATACTCATGAGCGGTTATATTTATTCTATAAGCTAAAAAGCTTACGATAGCCAAGAAGAATATAAATATTCCTTGACTGACCATTGAAAAACCAAGCAACGACAATCCCAATGATATAGCACCAAAACTAAGCAAGAAAGCAGTTATCCATAAAGTTCCGAATATCCACTCCATGAGAGTTCTTGGCTTTTTCTCAGGGGATGGGAAATCAAGACTTCTTCCAACTTTTGGATTTTCATCAAAAAGAAGTGTGTGAATTCTAGCCAAAATAAGCCTTGAATTCTTCTCACCTGGGGTACGGATCGAAAATCCAACTACAATCATAAAAAGAGTTGGAATAATGACATTTAAAGCAAGCGTTAACCATTGCACATGGCCCAAAAATATTCGTTCATAAGTCCCCTCAATTCCAAAAGCAATAAGAGTTTTTGAAAGAAGAATAAAGATAACACTTCTTATAATAGCGCGTCTCACTTTCTCAGAAATTGTTTTGTATTTTTTCTTGCAAGCTGCATTTATTGCGGCGTTTAGATCTTCTTCATTGCTTGCCAATTCCTTAATGTTATCCTGAGTTGCGAAAATATCCTCCATTATGAGGAACGCAGGGATTTGGCGCTTTACGTATCCAAGTATCTTAAATCTTGCTGGATGATTAAGCTG
>CAYTCO010000019.1:0-3701 GCA_964436385.1 uncultured Gammaproteobacteria bacterium | reverse complement strand
ACAGTTTCGTTTTTTAAATGCAGATAAAAATCAATAACTTTTTCAAGGGATCCTATTGTCTCCTCTGTGTATAGACTTTCAGGAAAGTATCTTGCCCACACCAATTCTTTAAGTAACGACTTTGCAGTCGTTGCACCTGTTCCACCAAGTGCCAGTCTTCGTTTTAAAATTCTCTCAATTGATGCACGAAGAATAACCTCCTCGTCTCGGTACTCTATCGAGTTTCTAAATTTCTCATACCATGAAGCAAGTTCACTGACCAGTGGGTTTATTGCGTTTGCGCTTTCTATTGGAACTTCCTTGGCTTTTTCAAAGATTGAAATGAGACTCTCCGAATACTTGTTGAGTTGCATGTGGATAGTATAACAAAATAACGCTCGGATTAGACAAAAAAATAACTTGGTGCTACCATGTATTCTTGTGACTGACAGCAACAAACAACAACTTCAAACACTTGCGACTGAAATAATAGAAATTAAAAAGCTTCTTAAAATAGGAAAGACATCTCTTACTCCCCTCAACTATCAAGAAGAAATGGATAAATTTAATTCTTCCGCTTCTTATAGTCCAATTTACGTATACAAAAAACGAGAATTACCAGACGTTACTGAAAAAATTGATAGTCTTAAATTAAGATCTGAAAATCTTGATGTACCCACCGACATAAAGGAGCATATTTTCGATTTTCTTTGTGACCAACAAAATCTCTACCAGACAAAAAACTCGATAGGTACCCCAAAGTTTTCAGAAAACGCACACAATTTATTTGATTGGGGAACAGACAGACTAGATATGATACTTACTAACACCCCTTCTGTAGAATTCAAATTACACATTAAGCACACTATGGTTGATGCAATTGGCATCAAGAATAGATTTGAAAAAGTTCTTTCAAAATACAAACTCTCGGATTTTAAGGTCCAGATAGATGAATTTACCCCTCACATTATAGGTGTTGGATACAACACAATAAGCATTGGAAGTGCTATTCGAAGATTTGAATGCAACGTTGACAGACTAGTTGTTCATGAAATTGAAAGCCATGCTTTACAGACACAAAATATAAAAAACTCAACTACCCCTCTTACCGAATTTGCAAAATACGGCAACCAACATTTATATGGTGAGGGACTTGCTGTATACAACGAAATAACAACAAGAAAAATAACACCCTCAGCATTTGAAATGTATTTTTACAGAATAAAGGCAGTAAGACTTCTTTCAAAAAGTTTTAGGGAAATTTATGAGACTCTTTGTGAGGATCTAGACCCTGCACGCGCATTTGTTATGACCTATCGTGTTAAAAGAGGCATGAATGATACAGCAGAGCCAGGAGGCTTTCCAAAAGATGCTTCATATCTTCTGGGTTATCACGAAATCGAAACTTTAATGGCTGAAAACTATCCCAAAAAGCTCTTATATGCAACCAAGTCACCAATCCTTTCAACCCTACTTCACAAACACGGATTGATTGATCTGGATAAAATTCTAGTCCCTAAATTTGGGAAGTAATTAAGCAGCTTTACCAATAGCTGGATATAGCTCTTCTTTCAAAAACTTCTCACATAGCCTCGGCGCATTGCCTACATGCTCAAGAATTTCTTCAAAGCATGCTTCTGCTTCTTCAACCCCAATCGCATCAGTAATTCTCGGTTCATTCAATACTATATCTTTCATGGGATTAGGCTCACCAGCACCTACTGCTTCGAGTGCAGTCTCAGAGGCTTCAACTAGAATTGAGTGTGCCAAATTCCGATCTACCCCACTTCTTATCATTTTTGACATAACCAGTTCAGTAGCGGCAAATGGAGCGTACTTTTTTAGATTCGCCGCGATGACCCGATCTCTGAAGATAAGTTGTTTTGTAACATTTTTTGCTCTTTCCAAAGATTCATCAACAGCAAGAAAAGCTTCCGGCAACCAACTTCTTTTGCCAGCAGAGTCCCTCAGGGTGCGCTCTAATGTTACGTTTGCACCCGTTTGCCAGGCTGAAACTAAATAACCCGGAAGAGCTTCCGTTAGTGAACAAATATTCTCAGAGTTTATTGGATTCTTCTTATGAGGCATTGCTGAAGATCCTATCTGCCCCTTTTTATAATATTCTGAAACCTCAAGATAGGCTGATGAACTTAATACTTGAAGATCTAGGGTATATCGATGGAGAGTTTGAGCAATACTTGCTAATGATGCCATTGTCAAAAATAACATCTTCCTTGGATAGGTTTGATCTGAAATTGTTACATACTGGAGACCCAGCTTTTCCATAACTCTTGCTTCGTGCTCCTCTGGCGTCATTCCGGTATCTTTAAGTAGTTCTTCCATCGCAGCCGAGGTTCCTACTGGACCCTTTATGCCTTTTGCCTTAAGCAAAGTTTTAGTATATTTCATAAACTGCTTGTCTATTAGTAAATCCTGCGCATATTTTGCGTTCCTATATCCAACAGTTGTTGGTTCTGCAAGCTGCAAATGAGTGAAACCCATGCATACTTGATCTTTACGTTTTGCAATGGTTTCTCCGAAGGCTTCTAAATTCTCGTCAATCTTAGGTTCAATAATGCCTATTGCCTCATATATTTGCATCATCTCGGCAGCGCCTAAAGCGTCATCCGATGTCATTGCTTCATGTGATCGTGGTCCACCAATTGTTGCGACTTCATTATATTCGGCAACAGCAGCACCAATGTCATGTCTGGTTCCTACATTTTTATCTCTTTCAAACTGATAAATTCTTTCGACGGATAAATCCCCTTCGTGAGCCAAAAGGTCAGCAATTTCTTCGTCGGAAACGAGTCCTATTTGATTCTTAACCTCATTTGAAGCATTCCATGTTTTTCGGACATTTCCCCAAAATCTAACCTGAGACCAGGTTTCTCTCATCTCTGGACTTCCATATCTATACGAATAAGGTGATAGATATGTCTCAAAACCAATTCTTAGAGGCTCGGGTTTAGGTAGCGCGAAAAGTTTTTCGTGTGGTGAGGCAAGATTTGGCATAGGTTCAGGTTGTGGCACCCCTTCGGGTTGTGACATATCTCGATTATATTGGTTCAAAGCATTTTGTCAATGAGTTCAAACGCTTACACCTCCGAGGCGTATTGGTAAATCATTCTCCCACACTCCCAGTGTGACTCCCACACTCCCAGTGTGTGGGAGGACAGTGTGTGGGAGGACATCACACTCGATGCGTTAAATGAACGATAAGTGATTCGGGGTCTCACACTCCCGGGTCTCACACTCCCGGTGTGTGATTCGGTATGATTCTGGTATATGATCTTGTGGCTCTATGGTAAAATTCCTAATATGAAAATTGATTCAATTAAGACTCACAAAATAACTCACGAGGACAAGGATATTTTGGCAGTAATTGATAAATATGTCCTGACTGTTTCTGAAAATTCTATTCTTGTCGTAACAAGTAAGATTATCTCGATTTGCGAAGGAAATATAATTCCGCTTGGCGGTATTGAAAAGGATGATCTTGTGATCAGTCAATCCGATAAATATCTTCCAAAAGAAGGAAACACCTTTAATCTTTTTGTTACTCTTAAAGACAATATTTTAGCTGTTAATGCAGGGGTTGATGAATCAAATTCGGATGGAGAATATGTGCTCTGGCCAAAAAATGCTCAAGAAAGTGCGAATGTGATTAGACGTCACTTGAAAGATAGATTTAAACTTAAAAATGTGGGGGTCCTGATAAC
>CAYTCO010000018.1:16506-23169 GCA_964436385.1 uncultured Gammaproteobacteria bacterium | reverse complement strand
ACATTGCAATTATTGAGGAATTGCGAAAAGATCCTCAAGAGGCAGAAACCGAAGGTTTTAAGCAGTTGCGAGAGCGCAACAAGGCAATGGCAGAAAAATTAAAGACATTGGTCGATAAATTTTACAAAGATAGGTTAACTGCAGATAATCAAAAGCTTGAAGTTGGTTTTATGGGTGATGGTGAGGTAACGCTTGCTTCTCACAACGCCATGATTGAGATGCATGAGATAAATACTCCAGACGCAAAAGACGAAGTTTTGAAGCCTAAAATGGAAGCTCAACAGAAAGAAATGATAGCTTTTGGAGCGTTTTTAAAGAAAGAGTTAGCACAACCTCCAACCAGTCTTCCCCTAGCTGCTTGAACTTTGTCCTCATTTAGGTGTACAATGGTTGACTTTACTTATGACTGAAGAGCGTAAGATTCCCATAGAAGGCATAAGAGTTGATCATGTGACTGGTCTTACAGCCGGCATGAATGCTACTAGATTTGGAGAGGCTGCCAAAACCTACAATAATGGTGCTTTTAAGCGAGGTATCGACTTAGATAGAATCTTATTGGATCCAGACTGTGAAGTTTTTGTATTGAAAAGATCAACAACCGAAACTTTTGTTATTAGCACTCTTCCAGAGCAAGAGGGTTTGGGGTTAAGTAAATTAATAACAGGTGCCGAATTTGGAGGAGAGTCAAACGTTGTTTCAATAGAAGATTTCGTAAGTAAGAAAAAATAATATGGATAAGAAGATTATTATTAAAGGTGCTCGTGAGCACAATCTCAAAAACGTTGATATTGAGATTCCAAAGGACAAGCTGGTAGTTTTTACCGGTCTTTCAGGAAGTGGTAAGTCTTCGCTTGCCTTTGACACTATTTATGCAGAAGGGCAAAGACGATATGTCGAATCCTTGTCTTCATACGCTCGTCAATTTTTAGGCGTTATGAAAAAGCCTGCAGTGGATTTTATCGAAGGACTTTCTCCAGCAATCTCAATCGACCAAAAAACAACCTCTCATAACCCAAGATCCACGGTTGGAACTGTAACTGAAATTTACGATTATTTAAGGCTTTTATTTGCAAGAGTAGGTCACCCTCATTGTCCAAAGTGTGGACGAGAAATCACAAGAACAACAAAGGAAAAAATTGTTGAGGAAATTGTTACCAAGTTTGTTCACACAACTCCAACAAAAGTGATGATTTTGGCCCCAATCGTCTCAGGCCGTAAAGGGGAATATGTTGATCTTTTTAAAGACCTTAGAAAAAGATCATTCCAGCAGGTAAGAATTGACGGAAAAGTGATGAGCTTGAATGCAGATATAGCACTTATCAAGACAAATAAGCACACGATTGAGGCTGTTGTTGATAAGTTAATCCTTGACAAGAATTACGAAAGACAAAGAATCCTTGATTCCTTGGAGCAGGCACTTGCTCTTGGAAGCGGTGAGGTAATAGTCACAGAAGTAAATGACAAAAGCTTTGCCTTTCCTGAGATACCAACAGACATGGAAGACACTTTTTACTCGGAAAAATTTGCTTGTCCTTATGATGCAACGCCAATGCCAAAGATTGAGCCTAGGATATTCTCCTTTAATTCTCCCTTTGGGGCTTGTGCTGAGTGTAATGGCTTGGGAAACATTATGACCGTTGATGAAGACTTGGTTCTTAATCCTCATTTGACGATATCAGAGGGCGGAATACTAGCATTTGCAAATCTATACGACAGAGATACATGGTTAACAAGAACACTAAAAACGGCTTTTGAAGAAAATGAAATTCCTATGACAGATCTTATTATGACTTTAACCTCTGAGCAGAAAAAAATTGTGCTTTATGGAACAGGAGACCGAGTGTATAAAGTTAAAGGGCGAAATAGATTTGGTGAGAATACTTCAATCTACGAAACATATCCAGGAGTTGTTGGTTACTTGCAGGCTAGATTTTTGGAGACTGATAGCGAGCTTATTAAAAAGGAAATCCAAAAGTTCATGACTTCCAAAGTTTGTGACATATGTCTTGGTGCAAGATTAAAACCGGAATCTTTAGCCGTGACCATTAAAGAAAAATCCATAGTTGATGTATCTGATATGTCAATTGAGAACTGTTATGAATTCATGGGTGGTCTTGCTGCCAGACTATCTGGTAAGGACTTAGAGATAGCAACAGTGATTCTTAAAGAAATAAATGCTCGTTTGAAATTCTTGTTTGACGTTGGGTTGTCATACCTGACTCTTTCAAGATCCGCTGAATCTCTTGCCGGAGGGGAAGCCCAAAGAATTAGGCTTGCATCCCAAATTGGTAGTGGATTGTCGGGAGTTTTATATGTGCTCGATGAGCCCTCCATCGGTCTTCACCCAAGAGATAACACAAAACTAATTGGCACCCTAAAGCACCTTCGAGATATTGGAAATAGTGTAATTGTTGTTGAGCACGACAAGGAAATGATGATAGAGTCAGACTATATTTTTGATTTCGGTCCTGGAGCCGGAGAACATGGAGGTCACATAATTGCTCGAGGAACACCTACTGAAATTCAGAACGATGAGAAATCAATAACGGGGAAATACCTCTCAGGCAAAGCAAAGATAAAAATTAATCCAGCAAAAGAGTCGTTACTTAAAGAAGACGAAGTTCAGCGTTATATCACGCTTACTGGAGTTGAGGAACATAATCTAAAAAAAGTTGATGTTAAATTTCCTCTTAAAAAATTCATTTGTATTACTGGAGTTTCTGGCAGCGGTAAGTCCACTCTAATAAATGACGTTTTTTATCATGCGATTGCGCATTACAAAAATCCCTTTCATAAAGAGAAACCTGGTAAATTTAATGAAATAACTGGACAGGACGAAATAAAAAGAATATTTATGATAGACCAAAGCCCAATAGGTCGCACTCCTCGAAGTAACCCTGCTACTTATACTGGTGCGTTTACTTATATAAGAGATATTTTTGCAAACTCAAGAGATGCTCGCATGAGGGGTTACGGACCTGGAAGATTTTCCTTTAATGTTAAAGGCGGACGTTGTGAGAATTGCGAAGGAGAAGGTCAAATAAAAATCGAAATGCAATTTTTGTCTGACGTTTATGTAAAGTGCGAAGCTTGCAATGGAACTCGTTATACCCAAGACACTTTAGAAATTCAATTTGAAGGAAAGAATATTTCTGAGGTTTTAAATATGTCAGTTGAAGAAGCGATTCCTTTCTTCGCATTCCACGAACCCCTTTCTTCTCGGCTCACGACCCTCAAAGAGGTTGGACTTTCTTACATAAGACTTGGACAACCCGCAACTACTCTTTCCGGTGGTGAAGCACAAAGAATAAAACTTGCGTCGGAGTTAAGCAAAAAAGGTGGCGGAGGATCTCTGTATGTGCTGGATGAGCCAACCACAGGTCTTCACTTTGCAGATTTGGAAAAATTAATTTTAGTTTTAAGAAGACTGGTCGACAAAGGTAATACGGTTGTTGTTATTGAGCACAATTTGGATCTGATAAAAAATGCAGATTACATAATAGACCTAGGTCCTGAGGGAGGAGATCAGGGTGGAGAGATCGTTGCAACCGGAACGCCAAAAGAGATATCAAGGGTTCAATCTTCTTATACCGGTCAATATCTAAAACGCGAAATTTCCTAACATGAGAAAGTTTTTGGTTTTTGTTCTAAGTTTGTTCATTCTAACTTCTCTCTTCCAACTCCTAACTTCCGAATCTTTTGCTTCCGAGCAATTTGATATATCTGCTGACTCGCAATACATCGTCAAAGAAGATGGTGTGACTAACGTCTCCCAAACTATTTCAATCACTAACAAGACAGAATTTTATTACACACCGACTTATACGGTATCTGTCGGATTTGATGACATAACAGATATTCAGGCTTACAATGCGGATGGCACTATTCCAACGACTCTTGATGACAAAAAAGAAGACAACAAAAGCATTAAGTTATCATTTCCCAAAAGATACGCAGGCTTAAATGAGAAAAATTCTTTTACTCTCAAATTTTCAACAAAAGATATTGCAAAAAAACAGGGATCTATTTGGGAGGTAACAATACCTGGCATTGAAAAAATTAATGAATTTTCAGATTACAAAATAAGTGTAAGCGTCCCGGAAGAATTTGGCCGGGCAACCATCATAAAACCGGCAAATAAAGTAGACGAGGACAATACTCTCATACTACAAAAAAAGGATATAAATGAGGCGGGAGTTTATATTCTCTACGGAGAAAAGCAATACTATGAATTCAACCTAAACTATAACATCTCAAACCCTAATCTATTTCCAGTCAAAACGGAAATCGCCCTTCCCCCGCAAACTAATTATCAGAATGTCATAATTTCCTCTTTTTCTCAAAAGCCCGAAAACGTATCAATAGATACTGATGGGAATTGGATCGCTGAATACAGATTGCTGCCACAACAAAAAAAGTCTGTAAAAGTTAACGGATTTGTTGAAATACTGGGAACGGGATACTCCGAAGAACTAACAAATAAGCAGTTAAAAGAATATACAGCATCAAAAAAATATTGGGATTACAACAACGATACTATTAGAAAAGCAGTTTCAACACTTAAAACTCCAGAAGACATATACAATTACGTGCAAAAAACTTTAGGTTATAACTACAAAAAAATTGCAACAGACAACTTAAGACTTGGTGGGGAAGGAGCACTTTTGGATACAAAAAATAGTGTTTGTCTTGAATTCACTGATCTTTTTGTTGCCCTTGCAAGAGCGAAAGGTATTCCAGCACGTTCAGTAGAGGGTTTTGCTTTTACCCAAAATGAGAAGCTTAGGCCAATATCTCTAGTTAATGATATTCTTCACGCGTGGCCAGAGTATTATGACAAGTCCTTAAAAAAATGGGTTATGGTAGATCCAACCTGGGGTAACACAACAAAGGGGATGGATTATTTCAACTCCTTCGACTTTTCACATGTTGCTTTTGCCATTAAAGGTGTTGACAGCGAATACCCAATTCCTGCTGGTGGCTACAAATTCAACAAAGAATCAAGAGATGTTGAAGTAACTTTTGCCAAGGCCTCCGATTTTAGAACCGTAAAAAGCATTGAGATAAAAGAGAATTTGCCAAATGCGTCATTTCCTAAAATGAATATTCAAGGAACAATATTTGTTAAAAATACAGGTAATATTCCACAAAAGAATCTTACTTTAAATTTAGAATCTAACAAAGGTACAAAAAGAAAATTTATGATTGACTATTTGCCTCCAGGCGGAGTATCTGAAATTACAACAACTTTTTCAGATATACCTTTTTTGACAAACGGTGAGTATATAATTACAATGCAGGTTGGGAATACGACACACCGAAAGAGCATAAAAGTGACTTTCATACCTGACGTCAAAATTCTATTGTTAATTGGAGGACTAATAGGTGCATCAACGATTATATCAGCAATTACCTTCCACACCGGGAGTATATATATTCAAAGACGAAGAGGGAAAAATTCTCTACGTAGGTAAAGCTAAAGACCTAAAAAAGCGCGTATCTTCTTATTTCTCGCATAAAGCACTAGATAACAAAACTCTTAAGTTGATTTCTTTAGTCTCTGACATCGAGACAATTCGAGTTTCCTCAGAAATTGAAGCATTTCTTCTTGAGTCCTCTCTGATCAAGAAAAATAGGCCTTTTTACAACATAAAGTTAATTGATGACAAGTCCTATCCAATGATTCAAATAACGAAGGGCTCAAATCCATCGGTTACAATAGTAAGGAAAAAAACAGATAAGAAAGCGATCTATTTTGGTCCATATTCTGATGCGGGTGCTTTGAAAGTGGTCCTAAAACTCTTAAGAAAGATTTTTCCGTACCAATCAGTACTCAATCATCCCAAAAAGAAATGTCTATATTATCATTTAGGGCTTTGTCCTTGTGTGTCCGCAGAACCCACGAACATTGAAACTTACAAAAAAAACTTAAGACGCATGCAGAAATTCCTGGACGGTCGAAAAGAAGAAGTTTTAAAAACATTAGTCAAGGAGCGTGATAGCTTATCAAATGAAGAAATGTTTGAAGAAGCAGCAATTGTTCAAGGAAAAATTGACAGAATTAATCTTATTACGAGCGAAACTTACGAACCTTTTAATTATATGGACAAACCTGATTTTTATTTTCAAAGAATCGAAGACGAGGTGGTGTCGCTTAAAAAAATTCTTGCTGATTACTATCCAAACATAGGTAATCTTAGCAGAATTGAGTGTTATGACATTTCAAACACTTCTGGCACAAATGCTACCGGAAGCATGGTTGTATTTGAAAATGGCGACAAAAACTCGAAGGAATATAGGAGATTTAAGATACGCACAAAGGATACGCCTGATGATTTCCATATGATGCGCGAAATGCTTACAAGAAGACTCAAAAACGAAGATTGGCCGATTCCATCACTTCTAGTTATAGATGGTGGAAAAGGGCAGGTTGGATCTGCGCTGAAGGCTTTAGCAAATACTAAAAAAACATTTCCTGTTATTGGTCTTGCAAAAAAAGAAGAGACAATAATAGTTCCAATAAAAAACGCATTAGGAAATGACTTTGTTGAGATTAAGCTATCAAATTCAACCCCTGGAGTAAATCTTCTCAGAAGGATACGAGATGAGGCACACAGATTTGCAATCACCTATCACAAGCTCTTGCGAAAAAAAGCAATGCTC
>CAYTCO010000018.1:0-16406 GCA_964436385.1 uncultured Gammaproteobacteria bacterium | reverse complement strand
AAAAAAGCAATGCTCTCCTAGCTTCAAGCTTCTAGCTCCCAGCTTCTAGTTTGTGTTATTCTTAATGTGTGAGGGGAATTCTTAAAAACATTTTACTTTATAGCTTTGCCTTGTATATAACCCAGCTATTATTTGATGGGCTTATTGTCCATGGAGGATTGCAAGCTCTTATAATTGGAGGATTTCTTTTAGCTGTCGGGTATAAGCTTCTAAAGCCAATACTATCTGTAATATCTTTACCATTCAACCTTTTAACCCTAGGGCTTTTTAGCGTTGTCATAACAGCATTTATCATGTTTTTGATAACATTAATATATCCTCCGATTGAGATTAGGGCATTTACTTTCCCGGGGCTTCTCGTAGCAGGAGTTGAGATACATAAATTTTATGTCTCCCAACTTTTGTCATATGTGCTTATTTCTGTTACAATATACCTCATTACCAAGCTAATTGACTGGTTGTTCGGTAAGTAATCCATGAACATTTTTGCGGTAGTACAAATCATACTTTCACTTCTTTTAGTTGTTGCCATAATTCTTCAAAGACGCGGCAGTGAAGCAGGAATTGCTTTTGGCGGCGGAGGAGAAAGTTTTAGGAGTAAGAAAGGACTAGAGCAGTTCCTTTTTTACTCAACAATAATACTGGCTGTATTATTTGCCGCCAACTCCATTTTAACGCTTGTTCTTCAGTAAATTATGGCTAGCTTTAAAAGGCGATACTACGCCTGGCTAATAAAAGCCTACTTCAAAAAGATGCGCAGAACTATAATTAGTTCTATTGTCTTGGGCATTTTAGTTTTTTTTGCCTTTATTGGACTGCTTAATTATTATTTTAGGCCACTAATTTTTAAAACTACGGAAAATATAGGCTACGCTGGCACTTATACGATTCAAACACTTCCAAGGGAGATACTGTCTGAGATAAGTAGTGGTTTGACTATGGTAGATTCGACGGGGCAAGTAAGGCCAGCAGCTTCAACAGAATGGATTGTTAAAGACGACAAAACGTACATTTTCAAAATAAAACCAGGAATTAAGTTCCACGATGGAATAGAGCTGACCAGTCAAAACGTAAACTTAAATTTTGCTGAGGTTAAGGCGACACCAATTGACAAATATACAATTTCATACACTCTTAAAAATCCCTACTCTCCCTTCTTAACAAGTGTAGCCTCTCAAATATTTGGAAAAAATCTTGCTGGAATAGGAAAAATGAGGGTAGAGGATATTGATCTCAATGGAGGATTCATAAGAACTATAACTCTAAGTAGTGTAACTGACAAAGCCAAGAAAAAGAAGATATATTTTTATCCGACGCAAAGAGCTTTGAAAGTAGCATTTATGTTAGGTGAGGTAAGCAAAATTCACGGGGTAACTAATACAAAGGTAAATGATGTGGATTTGTCAAAATGGAAAAAGGTAAAGGCTCAAAATTCAACAAACTATTCTTCTCTTGTTGCGGTTTTTTACAATAGCGGCGATCCAATTTTAAATAACAAGAAGTTAAGACAAGCACTCAACTACTCTTTGCCTGAGAAATTACCTTTTGGCGAGCGAGCATTTGGTCCTATACCGCCAAAGTCTATTTATTTTAGTCAACCTCCCAATTACAAAATTTCTGATATTGAATTATCCAAAACTTTATTGTCAGCAGTTGAAGATCCAATAGAAGATGAATTGGTAATATCAACGACTGAAGATTACAAAGCAGTCGCTCAACAAGTTCAGGAGGCATGGAAAAAGATTGGTATAAAATCCTCAATTAAAGTGGTCCAAGGTATTCCAGCTGAGTTTCAAATCTTCATCTCAGAAATACAACTGCCTGACGACCCTGATCAATACGTATTGTGGCATTCAGATCAGGTTAACAATATTACCCACTACAAAAATTTGAGAATAGACAAACTTCTTGAAGATGGGAGATCAATAACTGACATTGAAGAAAGAAAAGATATTTATGCTGATTTTCAAAAGTACTTAACAGATGATGTTCCTGCATCTTTTTTCTATTTCCCCCGCGTCTACACACTTGAGAAAGTGAAGTAGCTATGGATTGCAAGTTGGGCAGTGAGACTCTTTATTCCTTCTGAATAAGTAGAAATTATTTGCTTTGTCTTCAACTATTAACTCGTAAGAAACTTGGTCAACTTGGTCTACAATCTCTTTTTTCTCATTATAAAGAACAATAAAGACTGCCTGTTCAAATCCTAGTGGCGCGGCAAATATCTCTTGTCTGTGGGACAGATGTGCCCCTAGATTGTTTGAGGCACTTACGCTTGCGTCCTCAGGAATCAAGCCAATATAGTTGTGAATAGTAGACAAGTTTCTAGTGAAAGGTCGGTAGTCTGCATTCTTCATGCCAGGAAGAGGCGAGTAAAAGTACATTGACAATATTCCCATAGAAATTATATAAAACGCTAAGAGTCTGGGAACTTGAGGATCTTTGAATCGTCTTATAATTTTTCGTGCTCCATGCATGGAGGCAATAAGAATAAATGGCAATATCACGGCGCCAAAATGATACTGATAAGACCTATACTCAAAGTTATTAGAAAGTAGGTAGATTGCCATTTCGGGAATCGCAAATACTAAATACAAAGGCGAGAGAAGGCTAGTATACCCTGTAGGTAATAGGTGCTGATTAAAATAAAGAATTGTTGACTTACTAAAGATTAATGACGCTGCAATAGCTGGGTTTGATATTAGGTTTTTAAGTATGCCACCCGTTGAAGTTCCAAGTTCAGAGTAAGTTCCAAGCGCAAAGTGTGCTTCGCCACGTGCGTTGGGAATAAGAGTAGATGTAACAAAAAGGAAAGCAGCTACTCCTAATAATGTCAAAGCCAAACCAGCCAACCATTTTCTTTCCTTCAGAAAATAAAAACCAAATGGGCTTAATAGAAGTATTACGTTCTCCTTAGTCGTTATTGCAAGGAATAGGAAAAGTCCCCAAAGAAAATAATTCTTTTTAAGCAGAAAGTAAAAACAAGCAAGGATTAATGGGGTTGCAATTGTGACCGCATGAAAATCAAAAATATTTTGTTCATGCAGCCAAAAATTAGTTAAGTACGATACTGAAAAGGCAACGGCAAGTTTTTCACTTTTTAAGATCCGTTTTGCAAGAAAATAAGTAATAATTCCCCCAGAAGAAAGAGCGACAGATTGGAAGATCAGAAGCATCCGAGGGTCAGCCCAGATAAGGTAAAGAGGCGCAAGAAGTGCAAGTAAATAGTCAGAGTGAACACCTAGCCTAGACATAACCTCGACACCATCTGGGTTTGTCAGTAGAAAAAATCTACCTTGAGACGTATTCCATATGGTCTGGGTCATGTTGCCTAGATCAAAACGACCAGAGAAAAATGAATTGTGCCTAAGAACCGTAAATAATGAAAAATACAGTAGATATATTGAGCTTAAAAGAACAACAAAAGTTAAGTAAGGATTAAGTCTACTTAGAATTGAAAAATAATTTTTTCTCGTTCCAACTCTTGTTATAAGAAGGTAGGAAAGCTCACCCAAAACCATTCCAAGCCTCCCCATGATAGCAATGGTTCCAGCAATAGAAGCTGGTGTAAAAAAGGAAAGCCCAAAAATAACCACCACTTCTCTAACTCCGAGTCCCATTGGGGTTACAAAAAAGAGGTAGCCACAGAGCCACGAAAGAACGAAAAGAGAGGAGAGGGTAATGTAATGCATCTGATCTAGCGAAACAAATGAAGCGGCAATAAATAGGCTTCCAAGCCCATAAAAAACCCAAGCAATTACAAAAAGCAAAAAAGAATTTGTATAGGTTGAAGCGATTCTTCGAATTTTAAGATTAAAAAAAACTAATAAGAAAGAAAGTATCGTTAGTAAAAAAAGAGATGGAAAAATGAAACTTGAAAGATTTGGATTTATTTTTCCAGTGACGAAGATAACTGCTGGAATAGAAACAAGCGCTGATGAAAGAGCGAGCAAAACTGCCTCAATTCCTATTCCCTTAAGTGTTTCTTTTTTGGGTATTTCTCGTTCATGTGTTCCAATCCTTGAAATAAAAGCAAAAATGCTGCCTGGTATATATCGCCTAATCTCAGAAAGGCTATACTTATAAAGTGTAGCTCTAACGGGTGGTGTAAATCCTCTTGCACGCAGTATTTCAATCCAAATAAAAGATTTTGTAATGAAAAAGCATGTAAGAAACAAAACTCCTACCAAGAAGAAATAGACGTTTGCGTTAAAAATGGCTTGGATGATTTCAAGTCTGTTGTCGTAAAAAATTTTTCCAATGAATATAAATGCAATTATTGTGAGGGGAAACCCTAAGAAAAAACGGAGCTTTTCTTTCAGCTTCATAGAGAAGGTGACTTATATTTAATAAGGTAGTTATTAATGTTTTTTTCGTTAACATTTACTAAAAGGTCAGCAAGAAGACCAGTGAAGATGGTTTGGGCACCTCCCAGAACAAAAAGTACTCCAAAGATTAGAATTGGGCGTCCTCCTATTGCTTCTCCAAAAAGTTTAAGAACTATTAAATAAAAGAGGATAGCAAGACCCACGAATAAAAGAAGACCTCCGAGCTGAAAAAAGAAGTGCAGTGGGCGTCTTGTGTATTTTGTTAAGAAAAACATAGTGAAAAGGTCAGGAATGTCTGTCAGAATTTTTGTTGGCTTATATTTTGAATAACCATACTTTCTGGCGTGATGGATAATTGGTTCTTCAGTGCTTTTAAAGCCCATCTCTGATGCAAGTACGGGTATAAATCTATGCATTCCTCCATAGATGCGAAGCTCTTTTGCCAATTCTTTTTTATATAATTTCAAACCGCAGTTCATATCGTGGAAGTGAAGCTTGAATAGAAGCGGAATAATAAATGAATTAAAGAATTTTGAAGAAAACTTCTTTAAGGTACTATCACGTCTTTCCTTTCTCCAGCCAGAAACTAGATCAAAATTCCCTTCCTCCATTTTTTTATGCAGTCTTGCTATGTTTGCAGGATCATCTTGAAGATCAGCATCCATTGTTAGAATGTACTTTCCTTTCGAATGCTCAAATCCGACAGTTAGGGCAGGGGACTTCCCTAAATTTTTTCTAAAAGAAGCAACGTGTATATTTTTGTGGTCTCTTGAGTATTTTTTAAGAAGTTCCAGCGAGGAATCTGTTGATCCATCATCAATAAAAACGATTTCGTAAGACTTCTCGTAAGCCTTAAAGCTTTCATCAATTCGAGCAATAAGTTCAGGTATGCTTTCCTCTTCGTTGAAAACTGGAATAACAACTGAAAATTCTGGGTTCATAATTTTACCTCAAATTGAGTATAGCAAATTTATAAATTTAGGTACAGAGTAAATTGAAGAATAAAGATTAATTTGTTAAAATTAAATAATGTTTCGAATATGAATTACATTTCGAAGCCAAAGCATGGAATGCACTAGCTGTAAATTAAGAAAAAGACTAATAGACTTTAATTTTAGGAACAAAGCCTTAAATAAAAGGCAGAAAACTTGTAGACTGTGCACTAGAGCTCATATTCGCTTACATTATAAAAAGAACACTACTTATTATCTTGAAAAGGCTGCCAGAAGAAATGCAATTGTTAAAAATGAGCTTCGTTTGCTTGTTTGGAGCTATTTAAATTCACATCCATGTGTTGATTGTGGAGAAAATGATCCATTAGTGCTCGAATTTGACCATATGAGGGATAAAAAAATGAATATAGCCAATATGATAAAAAATAGCGCTTCACCTGTTAAAATAAGAAGTGAAATCAGAAAGTGTTTGGTTAGGTGTGCAAATTGTCACCGAAGAAAGACTGCTGGAGATTTTGGTTGGAATAAGTTAAAATTTGCCTCCGTAGCTCAGTTGGATTAGAGCGCACCGCTTCGGACGGTGAGGCCGGGAGTTCGAGTCTCTTCGGGGGCGCAGATAAATTGAAAGAATTGTGAGTCGGGCGGCTAGCTCAACGGTAAGAAAATCTTGCCGTTTCGCAAGTCGAAAAAAAAATTGTGAGTCGGGCGGCTAGCTCAACGGTAGAGCAACTCCCTCTTAAGGAGTAGGTTCAGGGTTCGAAACCCTGGCCGCTCACAAATTTTAAAGTTGACTCACAATGAAGTATTTGTTTAAATTAAATAGCAATGGCAACTAAACCAGTTAAGAATAAAAAATTACACATTTTTCTTGCGATATTCTTTCTTGGTGTAGTGGTTTTCTTTTCTATCTACTTAATTAGAGTTTTAGCAAGTTAGGATTTAATATACTTTTTTGATGTCTCAAATTCTTCTAAATTAACTCTATCCTTTGTTGCTGAAAAGTTTGGTAAACCCTGTTAAAATAAATCTCAAGAGTGTTCCAACTAACGAGTTGGCCGCTCACAAAAATGCGACCAGTTTTTCGCTGCAAGTTTCACTGCAGACCGAAACCCTGGCCGCACACAATTTGACTTTGTAAGTTTCCTGGATTATGCTTCCCAGATGCAAAAAGAAGGACTTTCCATTTTGGATTTGGGGGTTGGTGCTGGTGGAAGCTACATGAGAAAAGATAGTGCCTCTACGGTAAGGGTAGGTGCGGACACAAGACGCAATAGTTTAACTCAAGCGAATCGACGATACGGCATAGAGGTATGTTTGCTGGATGCTCAAATTCGACAAGGGTTGCCTTTTAGATCTGGAGTATTTGATGGTGTAGAAATGTTTTTTCCTCATGGCAACTTACTTTTTGGATTAGCTGCTTCACACGCACCTCTTTGGAGTGAGCTCAATAGGGTAGTTACGAAAGATGGTTATGTTAAAGTTGTTTTCGACGTTCCTCCCGAGGGCTACAGAGTTGCATCGGCAGAAAGTTTTTCGACAAGGGTATACCAACCAGAGAACGTTCTTTGGAAGAATGCCACCGACAACGGTTTTGACGTAACGCTCAAGAAGCTTGATAGGGATGACCTTCGTGCCTTGGGGACTCAATTTTCGAATCAGATTGCAGGAAGGCTCGAATCAGAACCAGAACATTCGGTTTACCTATTGAATGCCACCATTGCCTAAATGAATTGCCTCCATCATATATCCACTTGACCAGATTAAGTGTATATGCGTATATTAGAAGTACCACGCGTGCATACGTGTGAAGTTATATGAAGAAGATTTTACTTCTGATTGCGATTCTATTTTCTTTAACGCTATTCACTCCTGCGCAAACTCAAGCACAGTCTTGTACTGCACCAGCTACCGCAACAGGTGTTACCGTTGAATTTCCAGGCTGTAATGGTTCTTCATGTGATCTTACTCAAGCAAGTTGCGCATGGAATTCCCAATCCGATGCTTCGTCATTTAACGTGACGGTCACAGAAGTTGAGACAAACACAATAATAAAAAATAATGAGTCGAATCCCTCAACGACAACAAAAGTTCTTTTTGCAATTACACAAGGAAGAACTTACAAATGTGACGTTGTCGCTGTTAGTTCCTGCGGAGGACTTGCTGCAGCAGCCTCAGATCAGCTTCTTTGTGAGGCAGATGCTATTATTGATACTCCAACTCCAACAACACCACCAGTTGTCCCAACAACTCCACCACCAACTCCAACTCCAACAATTGCACCTCCAGGTGGGCTTTTGCAGTCAGTTTCTATAGTCGGTGGTGTTGCAATATTAATAATTGGAGGAATTTTGCTCTTCGTGTTCTAAAATTTTATGGATAACCAAATCAAGCCAGAAACACAACCTGAAGTAAAACCTGCAGATACAATCGAAGCTAACCAAGACATCAGGGTTGAGAAAGAGTTACCGAAAAGAATGGTAAACGTCCCATTGGTTATATTGGGCGCATGTCTTTGTGTAACTGTTGTTATAGGTGTACTTGTGTACGTTCTTTTAATTAAGAAAGATGGTGCAAATGCCAGTACAGCTAGTTATATAGCAAGTGGCGCCAACAAATCCGGAGACTTAGCAACGACACAAAAATCACTAGAGGAAGCATTGAGAGAATCCCCAGACGACCCAGGGTTATTAGCAGCGTTAATAACAACTATTGCCAATGAAGGAAATCTAACAGGTACTGAGGAGGTTGCATTTCAAAAAGGAAAGATCCATGTGGATAGAGGGCTCAAAGCGCACCCTGAGGATACAGAGCTTTTGATAGCAGTTGGATTGTTGCATGAGGTCAGCGGGAGGTATGATCAAGCACTTTCTTTTTATGAAAAAGCCCTTTCTAAAGAACCCGATAATTCAAATGGATTGTTCCACAAGGGTCATGTTTTGGAGTTTTTAGGGCGAGTCCAAGAAAGCAATGCGTCATATCTTAGGGCTTACGAAATAGACAAGGAAGATCCTTTAATTCTGATGGCGTTAGGCAAGATGGCCCTAGCCCAAGGCAAAACCGACGATTCTGTTGATTTTTACAAGGCAGCTGCTCAAGCGCCAAACGTTGCAGCTTATCTTAAGGCAGAAGCGTTGACAAACGCCTCAATAATTAGACGAAATCAAATGCTCTATATGGAAGAGGCAATTGATCTTGCAGAACAAGCCGTTGAAGCGTATCCAAATTCATCACCAGCACATGCAGCTTTGGGTTTTGCTTATGGAATAAATGGAAAGATAGTTGAGGGGGTAGATCATATGAAAAAGGCTATAGCTGCAAATCCTAGAATTTCTCAAAACTACTGGTATCTGGGAATGCTTCTTCGATCAGTCAAGGAGTATGACGATGCATTAAAGTACCAAATAGAGGGATACGCTAGGCTTGAAACAGACAATACACTTTTAGGGAATGAATTGAGAGCAAAAATTAAAGGCGCAATGGCATATGACCTTGCAAAGACAACGTATATGTCAGGGAAAACGGATGGTGTGATGGGATTGCTGACAACCGCTCTAACCTACGATCCTGCTTTAAAAACTCAACTAGCTAGCGACGTAACACAGTACGCTCAGTTTAAGACGTTAGCCAACCAAGCTGAGATGAAGGCATTAATACAATGAAATTAAAAGTTTTACTATTTGCTGCAGTCTTATTTTTTCTTTCTTTTGGATTTGTAAGCGCGCAAGTATCAAATCAAAACGCACCAAATACTCAAGCTGTAGTTCAAGGTTGTATTAATGAGGGAGGTTCTCCCGCTTCTTGTGCCGCAGCTGGGGCTTCATATCTTCAGGGATTGGGGTATAGCGCTAGTTCTTCATGCACAGCAACATCATGCGTAGTTACCTGCTCAAATGGGGGTTCAGTTACGATACCGATTCCACCAACACCTCCACCAGCAGTTCAGTGTCCTCCCTCGACACATAAATGTGGAGGGTCAGGAGAAAAAAGCACTGTATGTGGTGGGGGAGTGGTTTCTCCTGGGGATTTGACAGGAGCTGATAATACTTCATGCGGAAAACAAATGTATTGCTGGTATTGTCCTCCAGCACCACCAGTAACACCTCCACCGCCTCCACCTGTAGCTCCACCCCCACCTCCAACTATTCCTCCACCTCCACCTCCAACACAGCCACCCCCACCTCCAACTATTCCTCCACCTCCACCCGTAACTCCTACACCAACTAGGACTCCAACGCCATCTACTCCTCCTACGGCAACACCAACGGCAACTCCTACACCAACTAGGACCCCGACGCCTACGGCAACACCAACTAGGACCCCAACCCCTACGCCAACGGCGACCCCGACGCCTACGGCAACACCTACACCAACACCTCCATTTGACGAGGCTATGTGTAAGTGCGACGCACTGGATGCACCCTCAATTGCTCTTGGAACAACGGTAAACGTAACAGCTTATGGAAAAGTAGAAGGCGCAGACAAGAGCTTTGCAAAGATTCCCACAATGACTTTCAAGTTCTATCAAGGAAGCGGAACTGTTGTTACAGAAATTCAAAAAGCCACGATAAATACTACGATAGTTGAAGAGACCGCTGAAAAGACGAGGTATCAAGCTGTTTGGCCTTTGAATTTGCCAACAAGTCTTGATACCAAACAAACGTATAGAATTCAGGCAAAGCCAGATTGCTCAAGAAAGACTACGGTTTTAACCTACCCAACTCCAACTAGAGTAGTTCTTGCAGTAACTGATGAAAAGCCAAAGTCTTTCTGGGGGAATATCTCCTCATTCTTTGCAAATCTATTTGGTATGGGAGATTCAACTTCAACTCAACAGGTTACACCTGTCTCCCCAACACCGACGCTTACTGCTGAAGAAAAGAAGCAGTTGCAGCTAAAAACTTTCACCCCTGCAAAAGGTATCACTAAAGATAACTGCTCTTTTATCAAGTTTAGTTTCTAATGCCACTCGAAGTGTTACGACCAAGCCCTGAAACTGCCTTAGACAGTTTCCTTGTTGAGGCGGGTAATGCGCTTAATGACGCCTTTTCTGAGTATAGAAATGAGCCTATTTTATTTCTTTCCTCCGGAGGCTCAAGCCTTCCACTCTTGGACCTGATAAATAGTTCCAGGATTGGACCAAACGTTACTGTCGGGGCTCTGGATGAGCGGTTTAGTCTAAATCCATCTGAGAATAACTTTGCCCAAATTGCGGGTTCTAAGTTTTACGAAACTGCAAAAAGCAAAGGTGTTTCATTTATTGACACTAGGGTACGGCCGGAGGAGACACAAGAAGAGCTTTTCAAGAGGTACGAAGCATCCCTTAAGGAGTGGTTTTTTAAAAATCCAAATGGGAAAGTAATTGCCACAGTTGGGATTGGGCCTGATGGACATGCTTCTGGAATAATGCCTTATCCTGAGGATCCTCAAAAATTTAAAGAGTTGTTTGAAGGCGACAATTTAGTTGTCTCTTACGATGCTTTTGGCAAAAACCCATTTTCAAAAAGGGTAACAACAACTGTGAATTTGATTCGGAAAATTGATAAAGCTATTTGCTACGTTGTGGGAGATGGAAAGAAAAATGCTATTCAAAAAGTCTTGAGTCCAAATGGAAGTGTTTCAGAAACACCGGCAAGAGTCTTGCACGAAATACGAGGGAAGGCTCTTCTTTTTACGGATCAGACTATCGTCTATTAGTTCCATTATCTTCGTAAATGTCTATAAAAATCCCATTGTCATTTATTTTGCCTGTTATATCTGTAAAGATCTCAACTCTAACTGGGTGATTGGTTATGCCTCCATCGAGAAGTCTAGAATTTAGCTGGTATGCTTCATGTTCCGAAATAGGAACCTCAGTTCTTGCATGGAGTTCTCCATTTAGGTGTTTCGCTAAATAGATCTTGGGTGTTTCCCCGATTAGAAGTTGCTGTCTGTGCTGAGGTTTAGGTTTAATGAGATGCTGATCAACGCTTTTTCTTCCAAATGATGGCGAAGAGTCCGAAATTGTGAAAGGTTCAGGGTCATCAGGATCAACAGCTTGAAATGTTTCAGAGCTCACCGGCACATATAGGTATGCATGCTCTTTTCCGGTTGCTTGATCAGGAACAGAATGGATACTCCAATTTTCGCAGTCAATTTGTATCTCTCCCGAGAGATTTCTGCTGATAAGCTGGGCCGTATTTAGTCTGTTATTTGGGTTTAGGAAATAGTACCGAAAGAGCCTGCTTCCTTCATGTATTCTTAATGGTCTTTGCGCATAATTTTTAACTTTAACTGTTCCAACGTATGCCTCAAGAGCTTTTGAGTATTCGAACTCATTTCCATCGGTTCTTCCCAACTGTTCAGTTCCACTTTGTCCTCCAATATCGAGTCCTGCTTGCGCCCACCTGCTTCTAACACAAACTTTCATTTCGTCCAAAATCCGTGGGGTAAATGTCTTAAGGTATGGGAAAAGTGATGTGTTTAGATAAATTTTAACGTCGGCAGAATCATTTGGGTTAACAATAGTGCTTTCCAAAACAGGAACGTCAGCCGATTTGTAGACAGCAATGCCCTCAAGAAGTCCCTCAAGGGATCGAATTAGAGAAGGTTCAGAGATAATACTTCCACCTCCTCCATCTATTTCATGCACACTAGGCATAAGAACGATAATTATAGGATAATGGTTGTAATTTGTCTATATTAATATAGGTCTATTTGGTTATTGGGTTGTGAGCTTGTTTGTGGTAAAATTATTTGTTGATTTGCGAGATTATGCCCTCGTAAGCTGAAGCAGGTGCTTTATCTTGAAATTACTTCGTAATTTTAAGCCAGCTTGCAAGTGCAAAAATGTTTGAAGATTATTTTTTGCCCTCGTAGCTCAATGGAGATCGAGTTTTGCTTTGCAAAAGGTAGAGCAATCGGTTTGGCAATTTGAATTTTGTGCGTGCCCTCGTAGCTCAATGGATAGAGCACATCGGTTCTAACGATTAGGTTGGGGGTTCGAGTCCCTTCGAGGGCGCAAAAAATTTAAATTTAAGATTAGGTATTTACGGTGGTGTTAGCTCAATTTGGTTAGAGCATCAGATTGTGGATCTGAAGGTTGCCGGTTCAAGTCCGGTACACCACCCCAATTTTCTTAGCCTCGGGTAAATATATCAAACTATTATTACCCACTACCGCACTCGAACCTTTGGTATAATCAGACTATGGATAACAAATTAAATAGCTATAAATTTTGTCCTTACTGCAAAGACAATTTGCACCTCGAAGAAATTGATGGTGAAAAAATAAAAAAGTGTCCTAACTGTGATTTTATTTTTTGGAATAATTCAAAACCAGTAGTAAGTATCATTATTCATAAAAATGACAAGGTTTTAATGCTTCAGCGCTTGAATGAACCTTTCAAAGACTATTGGGTTTTACCTGGTGGTTTTATCAAATCGATGGAGACTGCAGAAGAGGCTGTAGTAAGGGAGTTAAAGGAGGAAACGGGCTTGAATGTTGAGATAGAAAAAAATATAGGAACCTATTTAATAGACGATGACCCACGAGGTGTTCATTTGGACTTTATTTTTGCAGGAAAAACAGAGGGAGAGGTAATATTAAGCAACGAAGATAAAGGGTGGGAATATTTTACCAAGGATAATTTACCTGAAAAAATCGCTTATAAACATAGAAAAGCAATTCTTGATTGGTTTAGTAAGGGTGGGCATTAATAACTGTAAAAGAAGTTCTATAGAGCCAATTTCGCTCGAAGTTAGTTTGCTATAATAGGTTCGGATAGCATTCGGTACACCACCCATATGGTTAGTTTTGAAACAGAGCTTTTTACGATCAACTTCTGGACAATTCTTCATCTTCCGCCTGAAGCAAGCGAAAAGCTTCCATCTCGTGGCATGACAATGGTAAAAGGCACACTTAATGGTGTTGAATTCAAGTCTTTGCTCGAACCTGATGGTAAGTACGGACCAGGACTTAAGCCTAGTCATTGGTTTGTACCCGATAAAAAATTGCTCGCAAAAGCAGGAGTTAAAGCAGGCGATTTAGTTCAAGTTGAGTTGGAGCCTACAAAAGAGTGGATAAATCCGGAAGTACCCCTTGACATGAAAAAGGCATTAGTTTCAAAAAAGGAAATACACAAACTTTGGAATGACATTACCCCTATGGCAAGATGGGATTGGGTCAGATGGGTTAGGGCTGTAAAAACACAAGAGACTAGAAACAAGCATATTGATGTTATGATGTCTAAGCTGGGTCGCGGAATGCGTCGTCCCTGCTGTTTCAATAGGAATATGTGTAGCGAGCCGGAAGTATCGAAGAATTGGAGACTCTTGGACTAAATATAAATAAGGATATTCAAGAATATAATAATAAGCTTGAGGCTCTTGATAAAGAAATTTGCGAGTTGCTTGGAAAAATTATTTCAGAAAATTTAAAGGATTCTGAGAGCAAAGTATGGCATGCACATCCCGTTTGGTTTTTGAAGAGTAATCCAATTGCCGGGTATAGCAAACAAAAAGCAGGTATTAGGCTTATGTTTTGGAGCGGTAAGGGCTTTGATGAGGAAAAATTAAGACCTGGAACAGGAAGGTTTAAAGATGCTTCGGTATGGTACACCGACGTAAGGCAGGTTATTAAGGATGACCTCCACCGCTGGCTTAGAAAAGCAGGGCTATACAGTGGGATTACAAGAATATTGTCAAAAGAAAGGGTTTACTTAAAAGATTGATATAATTTCTTAAGTCATCTTACCTTTTTCAATAGAGTGGTGCCCAAACTGATTTCTCATACCTGTTACTAGTTTGCCTGTAAAGCTAGGTTTTTTTTGTGAAGCAACTCTGAATTTAAAACTCTCTTCAATTATTTTTGCCGGAACACCAAATTCCTTTGCAGTTTTGGCAGTCCATTCGCCTTCACCCGTAAATCCGACAGCACCTGATACATCTTTGAGGTCAGTTCCATACTTTTTAAGTGCATCTTGAAGCCAACCCACCAGGCGGGATGTAACAACACTGCCGTGCTGATAAATCTCTGCAACGTCAATGAGATTAAGCTTAAAAGGTGACTTCTGCATAATTTCAAAACCTTCTCCGATTGCTTGCATCATCCCATATTCAATTCCGTTATGAACCATTTTTACAAAATGTCCGGCTCCTACACCTTCAAAATGCATGTACCCTTGTGGAATTGAGATATCCTTAAATACGTTCTCTACATACTCGAATGTTTTTTTATCTCCGCCTACCATACTGCAGGCACCGTTTCTTGCACCACCAGGTCCTCCTGAAATACCTGCATCAAGAAATGTAATTCCAAATTTCTTAAGCTTATTTGCTGTTTCTATTGCGATTTTATAGTAAGAATTTCCTCCATCAATTATTATGTCCCCTTTTTGAAGAACCGATGTCAGTCCATTTTTGCCAAATATTACCTCTTCATTTGCGCCATTTGCAGTCAGCATTAGAAAAACAACCCTAGGGGACTTTAACTTGTCTGATAGTTCTTCAAGTGAATATGCTCCTTCAAGACCTTTTCCCTCAAGCTCTTTCGTGATATCGGAGGTTCTATTGTACCCAACAACTTCCCATTTGTGGTCCAAGAGATTTTGGGCAAGTCCCCCACCCATGCGTCCAAGGCCAATGATTCCAATTCTTTTTTTCATATTATTTATTATTTTCGCTCATTCTATCAGCAAGCGTAATTGCTTGTCTAGTATTTGGCTTATATTCAGCTATATCAGAATACTCTTTCTCCCAAAAGCGGATTATAGGGTCAATATATTGCCAGCAAGCCCTTATCTCAGGTGTAGATAGAAATAGGAGTTGGTTGCCAGAAATACAATCCAAAAGAAGTTTCTCGTATTCCTCAACATATTGAAGACGCTCATTAACTTTTCTATAGACAAAATTTAACTTTCTTGTTGAATACGCGCGATCAAGACCAGGTCTTTTTGACCTAAATTCAATTGTTATTCCCTCTTTTGGTTCCAATGAGAAAATAATCTTATTTTTGAAGTGTGGAGTACCTGCTGGGCAAAAGCACGGAGTAGGGTGCTTTAAAATAATCTCAATATCCTTCTTAAGAGGGAGTCTTTTGCCTGCTTCAAGCATGATTTTTACACCGCGCCACTTTGGATCAGTTAGTCTTGCCTCAACTCGAAAAAAAGTCTCCTTTTTGGAATTCGGATTAACGCCTGTTATCTCGCGGTACCCTTTGTATTGTGCGCGAAAAGCAGTTTTTCTGATTTCAGATTCGTTGAGTACTTCAAGCGTTGAAAGTATTTCGGCTCTTTTTTTTCTAACTTCAGGAGCCTCGAGAGACTCAGGTCTTTCCATGGTAACTAGAGCAAGCATTTGCAGTAAATGATTTTGACCTACATCACGTAGCGCTCCAACACCGTCATAGAACTGACCCCTTCCCTCGGCTCCAATTGACTCCCAGGTTCTAATATTTATCCTTGAAATAAGGGTGTTATCCCACTGACCCTCAAAAAGGTTATTTGAAAATCTAAAAGTTAAAATATTCTGAAGCATTTCTTTCGCCAGATAGTGATCAATTCTATAAATCTGTTCTTCCTTAAAAAGCCTCCCCAAAAGCCCGTCCAAATCTTCGGCTGTTTTTATGTCGTGTCCAAAAGGCTTTTCAACAATGACTCTTGTCCAGCCTTCCTCTGGTCCGCAAGGAATTGTAAGCCCTGAATGGGAAAGATGCTCGCAAATGCTTTTATAGTATTGAGGTGGAACTGCCAAGTAAAAGAGCTTGTTTGAGCATACACTCCATTGGTCGTCTACTATTCCCATGCGCTGTGCAAGTGACTTATATGAGGCCATATCATCAAAATCGCCTTGGTGATACATAAAATAGGTTAGAAATTTTTGAATCTGTTCATTTGTCATTTTTTCCTTTGTGTGGTTTATCAAAAGCTCGTGGACATAACTTATAAATTCTTCTTCAGAAAGAGCGCGCCTGCTTACCCCAATCACCTTAAATAGATTTGGGAATTTACCTTTTTTGTAAAGATGGAAGAGGGCGGGAACAATTTTTTTGCCCATTAGATCTCCGGTTGCGCCGTAAATTATAAAAACTGTAGGAATATTTTTTGTAAGAGTAGCCATTTTTTGGAAGAGAGAAATTGGGCTGTCGCAAG
>CAYTCO010000017.1:14044-25816 GCA_964436385.1 uncultured Gammaproteobacteria bacterium | reverse complement strand
TTCTCAGGGGAATCTAACATGCAATTATTCTAACATTTTGCTCAGGGTTTTTCTAATCTGATCCATGTCTGTTGCTTCTGGAATTTCGCGTCTTACAGCACCAATTAAAAAGCCCAAAACCTGAACTTTTCCAGTCTTGTATTCGTCGACTATGCCTTTGTTTGCTTCCATTACTTTTGTTATTCCAGTCTTTAATTTTTCCTCATCAAAGCTTTCAACAGTATTTTCGTCTTTTACTTTTTTTACCAGACTTGAAGTTTCCATGCCTTCTAGGTTTGGCTTCTTATTAATTATGTAGCTTGCAATTGCCTTTGCTTCAACGCCCAAATTTTTACCGTCTTCAATGGCTTTCTCAAAGTAATCAGCCAAACCTTTATCCCGGATTAGAATTTCGGAGTTATAAACACTTAATCCAAACTCCTTTACAAACCTCTCGATTTTAGCGTTAGGTAATTCAGGTATTTTGTGTCTAATGTCTTCTGTCGCCTGGCTACTGAACCGAATGGGTGGTATATCAGGCTCTGGAAAGTATCTATAGTCATGAGCTTCTTCTTTTGACCTTTGAGATACTGTTTTGCTTTTAAACTCATTCCATCCACGTGTTTCCTGAATGGGTGTCTCTCCTTTATCTAATAATTCAGCGTGTCTTTTTTCCTCAAACTTGATAGCATGATCAACGAATTTGAAAGAATTTATGTTTTTTACCTCAACTTTGTACTTGGCAAGTGTTGTTTGGCCATGTGGCCTTAGAGATATATTTGGCTCAAGCCTCATATGTCCCTTTTCCATGTCAGCATCACTAACATTTAGGTAACGAATAATTCTTTGAAGTTCTGTTAAGAAGGCTTTTGCTTCCTCACCGCTTCTTATATCTGGCTCTGTTACGATTTCAACTAAAGGCACTGAGGATCTATTGAAGTCTATTAGTGATACTTCTTTGCCTTCAACTGTCGCGTGGGTTAGCTTCCCAGTATCTTCTTCCATGTGCACGCGTGTTACACCGATTCTTTTGGTTGTTTCTCCAATTTTTATATCTAGATAACCTTTTTCTGCAAATGGAAGAAGAAATTGGGATGTTTGAAACCCTTTTGCAAGATCAGGATAAAAATAATTCTTTCGCTCAAAATACGAATCTTGATTGATTGCGCAATTTAGTGCAAGTCCTATCTGAACACATGACTCAATTGCCTTCTGATTTGTGAAGGGGAGGGCCCCTGGCAGGCCAAGGCATACTGGGCAAGTACGGGTATTTGGTTCGTCAGATAAAGTCGGCACAGCACACCTGCAAAACATTTTGGTGTTTGTTGAAAGTTCTACGTGTATTTCAAGACCAACAACTGTTTCGTATTTAGTGTTTATTGCATTCATATATTGGGTGTTTTTTTAAACATTTGCGTTTTTGTTTCAAAAGCGTGACCTATTTGAAAAAGTAAGCTTTCTGAAAAATGAGGTCCGATAAATTGAATTCCAATTGGAAGACTTGATCCTGAGCTTGTCGAAGGACTAAAACCTGCAGGAACTGCAAGTCCAGGATTTCCTGAAAGATTAATAGTAACGGTTAATGCGTCTGATAGGTACATTTCAAGTGGATCATTTGCCTTGGCGCCGAATTTCCATGGCGGAGTAGGGCTTACTGGAGACACAATTACATCAACCTTTTTGTAAGCCTCGTCAAAGTCTTGTTTTATTAAAGTTCTTACCTGCATGGCTTTTTTGTAGTACGCGTCGTAATAGCCAGAAGAAAGAGTAAATGTCCCAAGCATGATCCTTCTTTTGGCTTCTTTTCCAAAGTTAGACCTGTCATTTCCAAATCTTATGCCGTCGTAACGAGCCAGATTTGAACTTACTTCTGATGGCTGGATTATGTAGTAGACTGCAATTCCATCATCTGTATGGGGTAGTGAGATATCAATAATTTCTGCTCCTAGGTTTTCAAGGACTTTAAGACTTGCCCCAAATACTTCTTTGACAGCAGGGTCCAAGCCTTTTTCAACGTATTCTTTTGGAACTCCAATTTTAAGACCCTTTATATCTTTCCCAATATTTGCAAGATAATCTTCCGGCTCGGCCTGAGCTTGTCGAAGGGTTGAATCATAACCATCAAATCCAGCAGTTGTGTTTAGAATTAAAGCACTATCACGAACAGTTTTTGTGAAATGACCAATTGAGTCCAGGGATGAGGCCATGGAAATAACGCCATAGCGAGATACTAATCCATACGTAGGTTTGAGACCAACAGTGTTTGTAAAGCTTGCTGGGAGACGTATAGAGCCTCCTGTATCTGTACCAGTTGCAAAGGGTGACATGCTTGCAGTAACCGCAGTGCCAGATCCTGACGATGACCCTCCGGGGACATACTCACTATTCCAGGGATTTAGTGTATTTCCAAAGTCTGAATTTTCACCTGAGGATCCGTGTGCCCATGCATCATGATTTAATTTTCCTAATAATATAGACCCATCATTCTCAAGTCTTTCAATCGCAGTTGAAGAGTAGGGAGGAATGTAGTCTTTTAAGACATTTGATGCTGCAGTTGTTTTTATGCCTTTAGTCAAAAACATATCCTTTGAAGCAAATGGCACTCCGTGAAGAGGGGATGAGACCTCAGAATTGTCTAGGTTTTTTGCTTTTTCTAATGCATGTTCTCTGGAAATTGTTATAAAGGCATTAAGTGACGGATTAAGTTTTTCGATTCTTTCAAGGTAGGCGTTAACAACTTCTGAAACCGAGAACTCCTTGGCCTTATAGCCCTCAATAATATCCGAAATCGTTAAATTTGTAACATCCATAAGTTTTTAGTTTTTAGTTCTTAGTTTTCAGTTTATGACGTTGTATCAACGAGCTTTTCAACAACAAACATTCCATTGTGTGTCTTATCTGTTCCTGAAAGTGCTTCCTCTTGAGTAAGACCATCTTTTGGCGCCTCATCGGCTCGTGTTGCGTTGGTAAGACCAGTAACCTGTGCGGTTGGTTCAATATTTGATGTGTCAACTGAGTTAAGCTTTTCAATGTAACCGACAATATCGTTTAACTGATGGTCAAACTCTTTTTCTTCCTCCTGGGTGATAGTCAAATTTGCCAATGTTGCAACTTTTTTAACATCAATTTTCATCCCCTTATTGTAGCGTTATCAGCCTCAAGTCGCAATAGCATAACGAGTATTGACCTGGAGGTATGTAATACTTTCATGGCAAATATTGAGGGTGGTCAAAAATTCGATACACTTGGTCTAATAGCTGATGTTTCAAGATTTATTCCCGACACATTAGCAATATCACGGAGTGGATACTCTGAGTTATGGGGTTTGTGGTATGCAATCCCCAAGAAAGGAACTAACGGAGGTGCAATAAACAGGAAGGGGACAGCTAAAATATCAGAAACAGCTCCGGCTAAGAGTTTGGATGTGGAAATCGAAGAGTATACAGACAGAATTGCAGGTGACACTATTGTCGAGTCGGAAAGACAAACTGATATTATTGGGAACCCCCTCTTTATCAGTTCAGACAATTCCAGGAATATTGCTCAAGTTATTCAGTACTGTGAGGGCTCAGGTTTAATATCGCCAAATATTATTCCAGAAATTGCAAGAAGGCTTGAGGCAGATGGCCATTACCAAAATCCACTGAAAAATTGGGAATCTTGGGGCGTTACCCAGTAATCTTCATCCATCAGCATTCACCCACCTCCACTCTTATACATCAACTCTCATTTATCTGTATTTATCTCTCAACATTTTTATCCCTCACTTCCAATAAATAAAATCGTTCCAGTAGTCTAGTTCACTGGAACGAAATTTAATAGTCATTCCTTTACCTTTTAATGTCAGATCTTTTAAGTCCAGTGTATTCACTTTTCTTGAATACCAGTTGGGATCCTCCGACTTTCCTGTATTTTTTCTTTTGATATTCTTCCTCAAGTTTTCGATGTCTTTTGAAAAGAAGTTGAAAGCATGTAGGATAACTTATTACTTGCTTTGCAACCCAAACAATCGTTGATCTGCCTACATTGGACATGTCCGTTAGCTCCTTGTAAGTCCATTCATAAGTTAAAGCTTCTGCTATAAGTATTCTTCTCCCAATTTTTATTTGCTCATCCTCTGTTAATATTCCATTCATTATTTCATTTACTTCATTTCCGTCCTTTGCAGCTAAGAAAGCATCTCGAAGACTATTCAACGCCTCATACGTATCTTTTTTAGTTAAGAAACCGTACCTTCTCATAAACAGTCCAGTAGTCTAGTACACTGGAACGAAACAAGTATAAGAAATAAAAATTAAATTATTATTAAATAAATTGGGGCCGGATATTTAGATTTGTTGATGAATATTTGCTGGTTAAGGTTTAATTGAAAGCCGCTTTAGCACTACCTCTTTTGCTTTTTGTGATAACAAGTTGTCGAATTTTAGCTCTACTTTTTTGTCATATTTTTTTTCAATCGCCTGTTCAAGAAGCATAACTGCAAGTTTTGGATTGCTTGGAAGTATTGGGCCGTGCATGTAGGTTCCGATAGAATTTTTATACCTTATTCCTTCGGTTTTATCCTCGCCGTTATTGCCAAACCCTTTGACAACCGCACCAAATGCTTGGTCCTTGTTCTTAATGTGAGTTCTTCCTCCATGGTTTTCAAATCCAACCAAATAGTTCTTAGCTGTTAGCTGATAGCTGTCAGCAGGGGAAACTACAATGGGGCCAATAAGACGAGGCTTGTTATTCTCACTTTCGGTGTACATATCAAATATCCCAAGTCCTTTTATCTCATTTCCATAAGAGTCCTTGTAGTAATTGCCTAAAAATTGATAGGCACCGCAAATGTAAAGACCCGGTGTTCCATCTTCTATTTTTTTAGTAAGGACTTTTCCTTTTTCTGAAAGAAGATCACGATTTACAATTTCTTGCTGAAGGTCTTGAGCGCCTCCCATAAAAATAAGATCCGCACTTTTTAAAGATGCATGATCAGTTGTTTGATCAATTCGGAGTACTTCAACGTTAATATTGTAATCCTCAGCAATCTTTTTAAGAACTATAATATTGCCACGATCACCATACGTTGACATAAGCTCTGGATAAAGCCATGCAATCGTGAGTTTTGGATTTAAAATATTTATTTTATTCATTTTTGCTTGTATTTATAAACCACTAGCCACAAGTCATTAATCACCTTACAGTATTGAGCGTCCAGAAATAAGCTTTCTGACTTCAAGCATTGCTGAATAAGTTGGTAGGATTGATAAGGTTTCATTGTCCTGCGTGTCTTTTAAAGCTTTATTAAAAGCATCTTCGAAGTTATCAAATACTTCGTGTGTAACACCCGCAAAAAGAAGACGGTTTGCCATGTCATAGCATCTGTCTCCAGAAACATATACTTTTAGTTTTGTTCTTTTAAGAATCTCGAAATCAACATCCCATATCCAGGAAATGTCGCGGCCATCAGGAATCCTGTCGTTAAGAATGATAAAAAGACTTTGACTTTTCTTCTCAAGCGCTACTTTAAGACTTTCGTTAAATCCCGTTGGGTTTTTAGAGAGAAGGTAGAGAACCTTTCGCCCTGAAATTAGCTGTTCCTCCTGTCTTCCAAAAGCTGGTTTTAATTTTTCAAAAACATCGATCAAATCCTTCTCCTTAAATTCAAAGATTGATTTAAGTACAATCGCCGCTGCATTTAAGTTGTACTGGTTATAGGTTCCCGATAGCGTTGACTGAATATCTAGGGCGGAGGATTTTGGGTTTTGGAATGAACAGTTTGGACAAAAATAATTTCCCAAATGAGAATATGAAATTGAAAGATAATCAAGTGGAGAGTTGCACTTTGGACACGTTGTTGAATCAACTGCGTGACTCAGTGAACGAGATGTCTTGTTCTTTGCAGTAACAGAAAAATATTTATGAGTTGGTGCAGCCGTTGCAACATGAGTAATTAAAGGGTCATCTCCGTTTGCAAAAACGGTTGATGAATTCGTTAGTTTTTCCAAAGCCTTCTCCCACCTTTGAGCTGTTGTATTTACTTCGCCATAGCGGTCTAGCTGATCGCGAAAAAGATTCAAAAGAACTATCCCATCTGGATTTGGGATTTCAGCTAGGACTTTTGGGAGTGAGTTCTCATCCGTTTCAAATATTAAGACTTTGTGTTTTAGTTTCCCCGAATATGAAACGGTTCCGACTAGAATTGAAGCAAGGCCATTGAGTAAATTTGCACCTGCTCTGTTTGTTAGGGTTGAGATTCCTCTTGACTCTAAAGCGTGTGCTATGGCTTTAGTTGTTGTTGTTTTACCGTTAGTTCCTGCAACAAGAATTATTTTTAAATTTGGATTTTTTAAGATTATTTTTTTAACAATACTTGGGTCTGTTTTTAGAGAAACGTGCCCAGGCCAAGTAGAACCAGAGCGCTTTAAGAGTCTTGAAGCTTTATGGGTAATTTTGCCGACAAAAATAGCATGACGCATTAAGTTAGTATAACAAACCTACATTGATCGAAGAATCTTAATGCGGTCCTCGACGTGAGGATGAGTAGAGAATAGATTTGTTATAAAAGATCTCTTTTTCTTACTCGAGTCAGACTTAAAGGGGTTTTCAATAAATAAATGAGCTGTTGCATTGGAAGCAGTTTTTAGTTGATGACGGTCCGCTGAAATTTTTTCAAGAGCACGTGCTAGCGCTTCAGGATGACGAGTAAGTAAAGCTCCGTCTGCGTCAGCTAAAAATTCACGCCTTCGAGATACAGCAAATTGAATAAGCATTGCAGCAATTGGTGCAAGAATTGCAGCAATGAGTCCAATGACAAGGACTAGAGCTCCGCCTCCGTTTCGGTCTCGATCCCCGCCCCAGAACAAGCTTCTTAGGAAAAAGTCAGAAATTATAGCAATTGATCCAGCCAAGATACTTACGACTCCCATGAGTCTAATATCATAATTTTTGATATGGGACATCTCATGTCCAATAACACCTTCAAGTTCCGATTCGGAAAGCACCTCAAGAATTCCAGTTGTAGCACATACTACAGCGTGATGCGGATCACGTCCTGTTGCAAATGCATTAAGTGCTGAATCGTGAATTACGTAAATCTTTGGCATTGGAAGACCCGATGCAATGCTTAGATTTTCAACCGATTGGTATAGATCTTTGTATTCTTCTCTTTTTGCAGGTTTTGCACCGCTCATTGAAAGCACGATCTTGTCTGAGTAGTAGAATGAGACAAAAGACATAAGCCCAGAAATAATAAGCATGAGACCGACAAATGACATGCCATATCCCAATGCTCTGCCCAAGACAATTGACACAAAAAGAAAAAGAAGCATAAATGCTCCCATCATGATAAATGTCTTTAGTTTGTTAGATGCGATTTGATTGTAGATTGTCATAAAATGGCAGCAAGCAGAACGTAGTTAGTAGCAAGGCCTAAAACTTAACCTTGGGAGTTTTCTTCTCTTCTTCTGTGCTCTCGAAGAATTCGTAGGCTTTAAAGTTGAATTGTGAAGCGATTAGAGAAGCTGGGAACATTTGAATCTTTGTGTTAAAAGCAAGAACATTTGAATTATAAAATTGTCTGGAGTAGCTTACTTTGTCCTCTGTATCTGAAAGTTCATCTTGAAGATCTTTGAAATTGTCGCTTGCTTTAAGATCTGGATAAGCTTCGGCAACAGCAAACAAAGATTTTAAAGCACCTGTAAGCATGTTATCGGCCTGTGCTTTTTCGTGAGGGGTATCAGCTTTCATAAGCTGACTTCTTGCCTTTGTTACATTTTCAAAAACTTCCTTTTCGTGTTTTGCATATCCTTTTACAGTTTCTAAAAGATTAGGAATAAGATCTGCACGTCTTTTAAGTTGAACGTCAATTCCAGAAAGTGCTTCCCTAATTCTTTCCCGAAGAGTAACAAGGGAGTTGTATGTGAGCCAAATATAAGCTACGACTGCTATAACTAGAAAAATTATTACCCCGATCCAAATATCCATAGGTTAAGTATCTATTATGTCACAGAAAGAATTTATTTTCAATAAATCTAGGAGGCGATCCAGTCTAAAAGTTTTGGAAGTTCCCAAGTGTTAATTATGCTATCTGGCGTGCACCAGCCCCGTCTTGCTACTGCAACACCAAATGGCATATTGTCCATATGTGACACTGCATGGCTATCGGTGTCAATTACAAATTTAACACCCACTTTATTTGCTTCATAAACAAGAGTATCTGCAAGATCAAGTCTAGTGGGCCAGGAATTAATCTCTAAGGCCTTGTTGTTTTCTTTGACAAAAGAAAACAATTGATTCCAATCCACTTCATATGGTTCTCTTTGATTTATAAGTCTTCCTGAAGGATGTGCAAATATTTTTGCTTTTGGATGAGAAAGTCCTTTAAGGATTCTTTTCATCATTTTCTCCCTTGGTGTTCTGAAGGATGAGTGAATGCTTACTATCGCCATGTCTAAAAGCTCTAGGCATCTATCACTTAATGCTAGGTTACCGTTAACAAGAATATCAACTTCAAGTAAATTAATTATACGAATACTTTTATTACTCTTTTGAAGTTGTTCTATTTTTTTGTTCCTTTTCCAAAGTATAGAGTACAATTCTTCCTCACTATGATTTCCAACACTAGGGTTATGCTCGGAAAAACCGAAGTATTTGTATCCAAGTGATTTTGCTTTCTCAAGCATATCTTCCATTGTGTTTTGACCTAAATCATGACTTGGCTCTATCGGGTAGTTTGAATGAATATGAAAGTCACCCTTTATGTCTTTTAGCTTAACCAACCGTGGAAGTATTCCTTTCAGTGACAATTCAATCTCTCCTTGATTCTCTCTCATTTCAGGAGGAATCCAATCCATTCCCAAGAACTTGTAAAAGTCCTTTTCGTCGTCAAAGGTTTTCATCGTGCCATCTTTCAATTTGATGCCCTTTTCAGAAAGTGAGAAACCTTTTTTAATTGCAAATTCTCGAAGGGCAACATTATGCTCCTTGCTTCCAGTAAAGTGCTGAAGCAATGAGCCAAACATTTCAGGCTTTAGAACCATTAGATCAACCTGCTTATTGCCTGAAAGAATGATTGAGGAAGTAATGTCCCCCCGTTCAATAATCCTATCTTTATATGGATATTTATTGAAATGGTCAAGAACGGCATCTGGGTTATTAGAGGAAACTGCAATATCGACATCACCTATCGTTGACTTCATTCGCCTGAGGCTCCCAAGCGTAAATGCCTCCAGCACATTTTTGTCCTTTTTAAGATAAGCAAGCATTGTGTCGGAAATTTCTGAAGCAACCGCCAAAACCATTCTTGAAGACTTTGTTTTACCAAGTCTATACTCATCAATTGCTCGTTTTATGTCGCTTTGTGATTTTTCACCAAAGCCATCTAATGTGGAAATTTTGTTATCTGAGGCCAATGTATAAACATCATCTATAACAGTTTTGGAATTTGAAAGTTTAAAATTGTCGACTAACTTGAAGGCCTTTTTAGGTCCAAATGTGGGTATATCAAGGAGCGGAAAAACTGCCTCTGAGACATTTTTAAGAACTGTATTAAAATGTGTAACCTCACCTGTTGTAAAGAGTTCTAAGATGTGATTTCTGATACTTGGACCGACTCCTGAAAGTTTGTCTAACGCATTGTCTGAAAGTAAATCTTTTATTTCTGTGACACTTGCCTCTATTGAGTCTGCAGCTTTTTGGTACGCGAGTATTTGAAATCGATATTTACCCTCATTTTGAATGGTGTATGCAGCTGCAACGTGCCTCAGCATTTTGGCAACTTGCTCATTGGTAAATGAATGCATACGCACACTATATCACAAAAAGAGCAATTTGAGGCCATTGACTGTGGCCTAGGTAGTTGGTAGAATATTGAAACCAAAACTGGAAAGTAAATTCGGGGGGACCCCATCTAAATGCGCTTCGCGCTGGGGTGGTACTCAGGATCATCAGATCCTTCGTCCGCCCCAAATTTTTCAAATTTGGGGTGGTAGCTCAGTTGATTAGAGCGCTTCCCTGTCACGGAAGAGGTCGCGGGTTTGAGTCCCGTTCACCCCGCCAAGCATCCAGCTTGTCGAGGCTCGCCAGATTGGCGGCCCGCATCTTGCCCCCTGCCTACGATTTCTGCCTAGAAAGGAGTTATATGCCAACAAAAAAAACAATCAAGAAAGAAGATAATTCTTTCGATATTCAAAAACTCATGCAGAACTCAGATTCGTATAAAAGTTTAATTTACGGAATAGTAACTGTTGTCGTTCTTTTCATTGTTATCGCACTTGGAGTTAGAACCTTGTCTCAAAATAGAGCAGAGGTTGACGATCAAGCAGCCATGACTGAAGAACGAAACGATGTACTAACAAGTAATTATGTAGTGCAAGAAGGAGAAACTCTTTGGAGCATTGCAGAGAAGTCATACAAAGATGGATATGCATGGGAACAGATAGCAAAAGCAAACAATATTACTGACGCAAATGCCATTGAAAAAGGGCAAAAGCTAGTAATTCCAAAGATAACTCCAAGTCAAGCTCCGATGGCGATGGTTAGTCCAACAGCCGTTCCCACTGCAGTTGCTATGCCAACAACAGTTGTAACAAAAGCACCAGTTGTGATGCAAGAAGCAGTGACATCAATGCCAAAAATTTCGGGTAACACATACACGATAGTTGAAGGAGATAACCTTTGGAATATCGCAGTAAGAGCTTATGGAGATGGATACAGATGGGTTGAAATTGCGAAAAATAACAAGATTTCAAATCCTAACCTCATTTTCACAGGCGACAAGCTTTCCCTAGTTAGATCTTAACCTGCCCAAGCAGCCCAAAATTTGGTTTTTCTAGATAGACCTTTGTTGTATACTATTTGCTGAAAGTCGTTGCGGGGTAACAACCTGAGCTGCGCTCAGAACGTTGCCATCTCAAAATTTTCAATTTTGCGGCGGTAGTTCAGTGGTAGAATGCTTCCTTCCCAAGGAAGAGGTCGCCAGTTCAAGTCTGGTTCGCCGCTCTGGAATAAATGAAAAAACAGTTATACTTAACGCTAAGTGGCTTTCTCATAATTTCACTTGGTTTTTTGCTTGCTTACCTTAATCTTTCAGACATTCCAAATGCTACGCTTTTTTCAGTCGTCATAGCAGTAATGCTGATTGGAATTGGTGCGACTTTTTTGTTCAAAGCAGGAAGGAGCTTTCACCATGGGCCAAAAATACCCGAAGCAAATTATCACAATCCTGGCACTTCATTAGTTGAGAAAAATAATGAGCTAATGCACTCTTATGACAAACAATCAAAAATGCGTGACAAATTGAAAACCATACGTCACTTGGGTTAGACTAATAAATATGAAAAAAATCTTACTCGGATCACTTTTAGGACTCCTGTTTTTAGTTGGAGGACTAGTAGTTGGCTACCTGGGTATTGTGAGTATTAGAGATGGGGGAGCCCCATTTATTCTATTTGGAGGAATCATTCTTTTTGGAATAGGAATGGTCGTTCTTTATAAGGCGGGAAGAATTGATGCGTTCAAATCTAAAATTGCAGAAGTTCCTGTTAGTGGGAAGCCTACAGGCCAAAGCATTTTGGAAAAAAACAGTAAGATCGTAAACGAATGGAACGAAACAAACAACAAAAGGGATAAGCTTAAGATGTTGGAAGCAGCAGGGGCAGCGGAAGAAGGACAGACTCTCAGTTAATTTCCTCGTTGACACGATTTTGCCTATTTGATAATATAAATCGTGCCGCTCAAGAATTTAAACACTAAATACATTTTCGTTTCCGGTGGTGTAATTTCCGGAATTGGTAAAGGTCTTACCGCATC
>CAYTCO010000017.1:4684-13944 GCA_964436385.1 uncultured Gammaproteobacteria bacterium | reverse complement strand
ATAAAGAATGTTGCAAAGGTGAGAGAGGCTGATATTGTAGTAATAGAATTGGGTGGTACTGCAGGTGAATACCAAAACCTCTTTTACTATGAAGCTTCAAGAATCTTAACTCTTAAGAATCCCGGAGATGTAATACACGTTCACGTAAGTTATGTTCCAACCCCTTCACACCTTGGGGAGCCAAAGACAAAACCTACCCAGCTATCCGTTAGAACGCTTAATTCAATGGGAATACAGCCAGATTTTATCATCGCAAGATCAGCAAGATACCTAGATCAGAGACGAAGAGACCGTTTTGCTCTTTTTTGCAACATGCACCCTGAGGATATTATTTCAAACCCCGATGTTGAGAGTGTTTATGAGATTCCACTAGTTCTTCATAAGCAGGGTCTTGAGAAAAGAATTTTTATGAAGCTAGGACTTTCCCAGAAGAACCCAAATTTAACACCCTGGGAGACTTTGATTAAAAAGATAAAGTCAAAAAAAGAAAAAACTGTAGAAATTGCAATCGTTGGTAAATATTTCGGTACTGGTGAATACCAACTTAGAGATTCCTATGCAGCACTTCTAGACGCAATAGAGCACGCATCTTGGAGTGCAGATGTAAAAGTCGTAACACGTTGGGTTAACGCAGAAAAGGTAGCAAAAGAAGGAGCAGAGGCTGTTATCGGAAAACCAGATGGGATAATTGTTCCCATTGGATGGGGAGAACGTGGTGCTGAGGGAATGATCAAGGCAGTTGAGTACTCATTGGATCGTAAGATACCTTATCTTGGTCTTTGCTATGGTATGCAGCTTGCTGTTGTTGGCTTTGCAAGACACGTATTGGGTTGGAAGGATGCAAATACTTCTGAAAACGACCAGAAGACCAAGCACCCCGTAATTCATATGATTTCAAATCAAAAAGAACTAATGGAAAGGCGCGCCTATGGTGGCACAATGAGGTTAGGTGCATGGGGCGCTCAGGTAAAGGAAGGAACTCGAGCATATGACATATACAAGAAGGCAGGGGGATTCATAAAAGGAAAGAATGGACTAACTTCAGAAAGACACAGACATAGATACGAATTTAACAACGAATTTGCAAAAGAAATTGAAGAAAAAGGTCTAGTTATTTCAGCAAGATCAACCGTTGAAAATTTAGTTGAAATAATTGAACTTCCTGAAAAAGATCACCCATTTTTCATGGGAACTCAAGGCCATCCTGAGTATAAGAGCAGACCTCAGAGCCCTCACCCAATATTTGTAGAATTTTTAAAAGCTGCAAAGTAGTACATCCTTGAATTATTGACCTCATTTATTGTATAATATGAACCTAATGGAAAATTCAGAAACACAATTAGATCTTAGGTCCGGCATGGCTGTGAAGGTATTTCAGAAAATTATTGACGGAAAGAAAGAGAGAATAGTTGCTTTTCAGGGTAAAATTATTAAATCCAGAGGAGCAGGCGACAATAAAATGGTAACTGTAAGACAATTTATTGATGGAGTAGACGTAGATAGACTTTTTGCGGTCAACTCCCCGGCGATTGTAAAACTAGAGAATATTGAGATTAAGGTTAAAAAAACAAGAAAGAAGACAGTCAAAAAAACAGTTAAAGTTTCAAAAAAATTACTCGGAATTAAAGCTCAAAAAGGTAAATAGTTTTCAGTTTTTAGTTTTTAGTTTAATTCTCTCTTAGCTAGTATCTAAGGACTGATTGCTAGTGACTGCCTTATTCCTCAATGTCGTCTTCTGGATCATACGGTTGATCATTCACAGGTTTTATAAGGAAGTCTTTCATGTCGCGGTGGCCTACAATTACCGGATATTTTAGATTTGAACGATCTACGATTGATGCTACAGTATTTATTTTCTTACCCCCAAGAATAAATGAAGCCTTAACAGTTGGTCTAAAACTTTCACCGCTAGCAGACTTTACAAAAACTTTTTCCTCAAGAGGAGTTAGGTCCAGAAGCTCTGCAAATTTCTTATCAACAGAGGTTCTGAAAGCCCCCGTATCAAGCTTGGCCTTAACAGTAATTGGTTCTCCGTTTCGGTAGAAAGTTACTTCCTGAATAATGGTTAGTATTTTTGGTGTAATGCTGACTTTTTCAGAAAAAGATTCTGTAAATAAGTTCTTTGCTATTTCTACAGCTCTTTCAGGGGTTGGAGTTATAATGTTCTCAACTCTTTCAAGTCTGGATCTTAAAGATGCTCGGTTAGCGTTTTGAATGGATAGGCCAGGTCTGGCGTTCACCTCCAAGATCATAGGACCCTCAAGTCCATCTAAAACGATATCGATACCTGCATATCCAAGACCAGTTATTTCTTGAGCTTTTGATGACAGGGTTAAAATTTCTTCCCAGTAAGGTATCTTTATACCTCTTGTTTTAATTTTTGTATTTGGTATTACGCCTATTTGCTGATCATAAAGAATCGCATTTGTGGTAATACCTGTTCTTATGTCAATTCCAAATCCAATTGCTCCTTGGTGAAGATTTGCTTTGCCATGAGATTCTAGTGTCGATAGTCTCATCATTGCCATAACAGGAATCTTGTTAAATGTAATTACTCGAAGATCAGGGATTCCAACACCTGTAAGTTTTTTGAAGAAGGGATGTGGATGAAGCCGTTCTTCTATAAATGCATTGTCTGGCAAAAACTTTAGGGAGTATGCGCCTTCAAGAATATCTAGGATATGTGATTCTAATTGTTTTATTGAATAAGTTTGACCATCTGCTGTCGTTGCGGTTTCGTTCTCCCATTTTCTGAAGGGCAAAATTCCAGCCCCCGCATAACCTCTTGCAGGTTTTATAACAAAGCCTCTGGATGGTAAATTTGCCCAATCGTAATTTTTCAGCGAATCACGGTCATAAAAAATAGAGTACATATTGGGTGTTTTTAACCCATTCTGTATGAGGATATTTTTCATCAACAGTTTGTCATCGGCAATTTTTTTAGCCTCGGCTGAATTATAGCGTCGGATATAAAGGAAATTGCGGGCATTCATGCCCAAGATGTCTCTACTTACTGGCATGGCGCATTATTGAGGAAAACCTGAAATATTCCATAAGTCTAAGACCAAAATATCTTCCAACTATAATATTTATTGGGATAAGAAGAAGTGTGAATTCAGGATACAAAAGAACAGTGTTTCGGATATAAGTTGAGGAGAGAAGCAAAAAACCCAATATACCAATTGCAAAAGTTACCATTGAAATGATAATCATTTCCTGAGCACTTCTTTCCTGCTGAACCGAAATAATCTGTTCTGATAATAGAATGAGAAGTAGAATCGGGAAAATGGAAAGCTGTTTTACGGCTAGTATTCCTCCCATAGCACTTACTGTTAGAACCAAAAATAGAAAGATTGAGACAATAAACATAGAGAAAGCCATCTTTGGCAACTGCATTATTCTAAGCTTTTTAAGAAGAATCCTTGCCACGGTTGAACCAAAGATAATAGTTGCAAGCAAAATTAATCCTGCAGTAATACCTGTTGATAAAAGCGTAATTGAGAGAGCGACAGGAACTAACATGCCGATGCTTGGAAGTCCTATAACATGTCTTATGAAGGCAATGATTGTGGCCAGCATTGGCAACAACAATATAAGAATAATAGTTCTTGAAGGAACGCCAGATTTTACAGATGACTGGACCAGAAACGCCATGATATTTGTTATTGAGAGTTGATCTGCCGGTCTTTGCTTGAAAAGGAGTATAGCTTGATCGTCTTCAGGTCCTTCAGGTCTCGTGACGTCCTGTTGACGTATCCTTGCTAGTTCTTCGGCCTCTTTTGCAGATTCAGATGCGGTCGCAGAATTGGTCGAGATACTTTCAATGGCGCTTGGGAAAGCGTTTAAAAAGTCTTGAGCGTAAGTCTTTTGGGGTGAAAGGAAAAGACAGAAAGAGATCAGAAACAAAGCCCCTAGTTTTTTCATACGTTAATGGTACCAAATTGAGCTTTCTGCTTCAACTAATTTTTTCTTGACTTAATTTTTCTCTCTGTTGCAGTCAAATACTTTTTGCGTAGACGTATATTCTGGGGAGTAACCTCCAAAAGTTCGTCACTATTTATAAAATCCAGCGCTTGCTCGAGGCTTAACTCGGTCGGAGTATCAATTTGAACAGACATATCAGAAGTTGAAGAACGGACATTGGTTAACTTCTTGCCTTTCGTAACGTTTATTTCCATATCGTGTTCTCTTGTTGAGATGCCAATTATCATGCCTTCATAAACAGGAGTATTTGATTTAATGAACAGAGTTCCGCGTTCCTGTGCATTCTCTAGCCCGTAAGAAAGTGCTGTTCCTGAGTCAAAAGAGATAAGAACTCCTGGTCTTTCTGCTTCAATAGTTGTATCTTCTTTTGGAAAGTAACCTAGGAAAAAGGTATTTAGCTCAACGGTTCCACGTGTTTTTGTAAGCAAAACGTTTCTGACTCCCAAAAGGTTTTTGCTTGAAACCTTATATACAAATCTTGTAATATCCCCCGGTTCTTGGGTCATATTGATCATAACAGCCTTTCTTTTGGCGAATTCTTCAGTAATAGTTCCTATATAATCAGCGCCTACGTCAATAGTTACTTCTTCGTAAGGTTCTGACACTTTCCCATCAATTGTTTTGTATATTACTTGAGGTTTTGAAATTTCCATTTCAAATCCTTCGCGTCTCATGTTTTCAATAAGAACTGCCAAATGTAACTCTCCTCGTCCTGAAACAGCAAAATTTGAAGAGCCTTCATCAGGTTCAATTTTTAGACCTAAATTAGTTTCCTTTTCCTTCATCAACCTGTCTTTAATTTGAGAAGATGAGAAGAGTTTTCCTTCTTTTCCCAAAAACGGACTAGTATTAGGTCCAATTGTTATTCTGATGGTCGGATCATCAACGTGAATTTTAGGAAGGCTTTTTGGCGATGAAGGATCAGTTATAGTCTGGCCAATTGTGAGATTGGGTACGCCTGCTATAGCAACAATGTCCCCTGCATAAACGGCATCAACCTCAATTCTTTCCAAACCAACACTTGTAAATAGTTTCTGAACCCTGCTTGTTCCAATAACTTTTTCCTCATCAACCAAGGACACCATGTCGCCCTTTTTGAGGCTTCCTTGGGTTACTTTTCCAATACAAATTTTTCCAACGTGAGGGTCTGAATCGAGCGTTGAAACAAGCATTTGAAATGGCTCGTTCTCATTTTTAACGCTATTTGGTATCTCAGAAACAATTGCGTCAAATAGAGGTGTTAGATCTCCCGGTAAATCAGCGTTATACATTTCAGGCAGTGTCTCAAAGGCTTTTCCATCTCGTCCAACGGCATATAAAGTCTTAAAATTAAGATGATCGTCGTGGGTCGCCAAGTCCAAGAATAAGCCCTCGACTTCTTGAATTATTTGCTCAGGCCTTGCGTCCTTTTTGTCAATCTTATTTATTAAAAGAACGATCTTTAGATGTTGTTCTAGGGCTTTTTTAAGTACAAATTTAGTTTGAGGTAGAGGACCTTCGACCGCATCAACAAGAAGTATAGCTCCATCAGCCATATTAAGAATACGCTCAACTTCTCCACCAAAGTCTGCGTGGCCAGGCGTATCAATAATGTTAATTTTGACATCTTTGTACTTAATTGAGTTGTTTTTAGAAAGAATGGTGATGCCTTTCTCTTTTTCAAGGTCATTTGAGTCCATGATAAGAGTCTCAGTCATCTCCTTCTGATTGTCACGAAATGTATGAGTTTGCTTGAGCATTGCATCAACAAGCGTTGTTTTCCCGTGATCAACGTGGGCGATGATGGCGATGTTTCTAATTTGTGTATCCATAGTCTCTAACAAAAAAAAGACACGACCTTGCCGTGTCCTGTAGTGTTATTATAACAAAAAAAACGTTATAATTACAGGTATGAAAACAATTAAGAGAATTCCTGTAACAAAAGAAGGATTTAAAAAGCTTCACGAGGATTTAGAGAATCTAAAAAAAGAGAGGCCCTCTGCTGTAAGAACCCTTGCAGATGCCCGCGGAATGGGTGATTTATCTGAAAATGGGTTATATACAGCCGCAAAAGCAAGACTTCGCTCAATTGACAGTCAGATGTTTAGGTTGGACATTCAAATTAAGCTCGCAGATATAATTGAGGGAAGTGGAAATGGCCAGATTGGAATAGGAAACACTGTTGTTTTGAAAAGTGATACGGGTGAAAGAACTTATCACATAGTTGGTGACTATGAAGCAAATCCCCTAGAGGCAAAGATTTCTCAGCACTCACCTCTAGGACGAGCGTTGGTTGGTCGAAAACAGGGGGATAATGTAGAGTTTCAGACCCCTAACGGAATAACGAAATACTCGATATTGAAGGTTATTGCCTAGCGCTTAATTGTTTCTTTTCTTGAGGGACCCGTCGAAATGTAAGAAATTTTTACTCCTGCAATTTTTTCAATCTCTGAAATGTAGTTCTTGGCTTTTGGTGGAAGTTTTTCGTATACAGTTATTCCTTTTGTTGCGCTTAACCACCCTGGCATAGTTTTGTAAACAGGCTTTACTTTTTCCAGGAAGTAAGCGTCTCCATCGAAGTAACGTACTTTCTTGCCATTTAGGGTGTAGCCAACGCAGATTTTTATTTCTCTATAGGTATCCAAAATATCAATTTTCGTGAGAGCAAGGCTTGTTATTCCGTTTAACTCACGAGCAAACTTTATCATTTCAAGATCAAGCCATCCACAACGTCTAGATCTTCCCGTTGTTGCTCCAAATTCGTGTCCAAGTTGCCTTAGCTTCTCATCTTCTTTTGCGTTCATTTCGGTTGGAAACGGACCTGCTCCGACTCTTGTCGTGTAAGCTTTTACAACGCCAATAACTTCTGACAGATGCTGTGGCGCAATGCCAGCACCTCCTGTAATTCCTCCTGATACGATGGTGGATGCAGTAACATATGGGTAAGTACCCCAATCGTTATCCAAAAACACTGCTTGTGCGCCTTCCAAAAGTACCTTTTTATTTTTGCTTAATGCTTCCTGAATGATTGGAAATGGTTCTTGAATAAATGGTGCTAATTTCTTTCTTAGGTGTGAAAGGCTTTTTTCTATATCATCAAATTTCAAAGGCTTAATATCAAAAGATTTTAATATGGCGTTCTTAAGCTTGAGTTGGACTTCCAGTTTTTCTTTGAATTTATTCTTATCCAGAAAATCATATAGACGTATTCCGTTATAACTTACCTTATCTGCATAAACAGGGCCTATTCCACGGCCAGTGGAGCCAGTCTTCGAGTTGCCTTTTATTCTTTCGTTTAGTCCTTCCAAAAGCTTGTGATATGGGAGAATAATATTGCATCGTGGAGAGATAATTAGTCTGCCTTTAGGGTCAACACCACCTTTTACAAGTGAATCAATTTCTTCAGATAAAACTTCAAGATCAAGTACAACACCATTTGATATAACTGCTTTAACTTTGGGATTGAAGATTCCGGCTGGAATAAGATGAAGCTTGAATTCACCAAGAGGGTTTATGACCGTATGCCCGGCATTATTTCCGCCCTGAAAGCGGATGACCATGTCGCTATTTTGGCTAAGTGCGTCGATGATTTTTCCTTTTCCCTCATCGCCCCACTGTACGCCCAGTATAAGTCTAGCACTCATTTTTAATTGGACAGGGAAACATTAAGATTATACGAAAAACTTTTCACAAACTCAAATGGAATAAATTTTTAGAATCGGTCACAACAGCAATTTTGCCATTCATGGATAAAATTATATAAGAGTAGGTAACTGATCAAAAACACCGCTATAAGGAAGAGTCTCAGTTTCGACATTGGTTATTTTTTTAAGCTCAAACACTTTTGTAATAATGCGCTCTGCGGAATAATTCTCATGAGGAGTAACGTCTCTAAAGTGGACATCAGGATCAGGTGCGCTATTAATTTCATTTATGGCAGTAGGTATCTGAGTGAAAGGAATCAAGATGTTAGGGGAGATGTAGTCTATACCAGCAAATCTCAGGTGAATTGCTCTATTTGCTCTTTTAAATAAATCAAGGTTAGACTCAGGAATGTCAGACACTTCAATCCTTGCTCTTTCCCCACCAATATCTAGGTCGCAACCAAGCTGTAGGGTAACCTTGAGTCCTTCTGGGTAGACATTGCCAAGCTTTACTTTGTTCATCCTGAGATAGTTAAGATCCTTTTTGCGCAAGTAAATATCAGGTAACTTAGCTTTTCGTCTTTTTACATTCTTAATTTTTATAAGTTCTTCAAGCGTATTTATCCCATCTCCAGTAACATTTGCTGCAATTCTTTCAGTAACTGCAATAACCTCATCGTCTAAGACAGTCACCCTGTAGTGTCTTCCCGCTATATATTCCTCAATCATGATATTCGAATTTCCCTCAAACGCTTCATCAACGGCCTTTCGAATTTGCAGTGGAGTTGAAGGTTTTACGGTTATTCCATAAGAAAGAGATCCACTTATTGGTTTTACAACGACAAATTTATTTTTAGTAAGTTTTTTTGAGGCATACTCTACTGCTGTTGACTTATCCTTGAAGGTTTTGAATTTTGGAATAGGCATTCCCATTTGTGAAAGAAGAGTGGAGGTCTTAACTTTGTTACCTGCAAGGCTTGCTCCTAAAGATAGGTTAAGGCCAAGCACGTTAGAACTAATCTGAAGCTGCATTTCTTCATTAAATATAGTGATAAGCCCGAGCTCCTCATTATTGATTGTATATTCTAGGCCAAATTTATCAGCAGCATTTAGATAGAAATTTGCGTAGGTATTATTTATTATTTTTTTCATAGGAATAAAAACAAGAGAATAGAGCTTAAAAAAATGAAATTCTTGCATGGGGGAAGAATTAAAGATTTGAAGACCTAAAAAGAGTATAACACCCTATGGGATAAATAGCTAACCTGGATGTAATACAACGTGAAAAAATATCCAAACTCAATTATATTGGTAGAGCTGGTATTTATGTTTGAAAAAATTATTCTTGCATTTTCATTTATTCTTCTTTTCCTTTTTTTCGTGCATCCAATTCCTCTTCAGGGTACGAATGTCGATTTAGGGCATCACTTGTTGTTGGGAGAAATAATAACTAAAGACTTGGTAGTTCCAAATACCAATCTATTATCCTATACCTATCCAAATTTTGAGTTTGTTAATACACATTGGTTGTCGGACGTTCTTTTTTTTATTCTTCAAAATAGCTTTGGTTTCAATTCTTTAATTTTATTGTCTACAATTCTGGTTTTTGTCTCTTTTGTTCTATTATTCAAAGCTTCTGGTAAGAGGGGTTAC
>CAYTCO010000017.1:2696-4584 GCA_964436385.1 uncultured Gammaproteobacteria bacterium | reverse complement strand
TATTTTTCTTTCGCCATAATTTTCCTTCTAGTTCTTATTGCCATATTACATAGGAAAATTCAAAAAATGGATATTGTAATTATTGTATTTTTCACTCTTTTGGGAATATATGCAGTACGGAATTTTCCGCTTTTTGTAATTGGGACTTTCGTTCCATTCTCTTTGTGGATAGGTTATCTCTTAAGAAAAGTCGAAGTAAAGTTTAAGAATAATCTTGATCTTCTAAGAATAGTGATTGTGGTTTCTATTCTTCTTGTATCTCTTCCGGGGATTATCAGAAATTTTTCGGTTCACGGTGTAGGTATGGGAACAATGGATAATGCAGATGGAGCAATTGAATTCATTTCAAAGAATAGAATAAGAGGGCCAATATATAATAACTACAACATAGGTAATTATCTGGAGTATAGGCTTTACCCTAATGAAAAAGTATTTGTTGACGGAAGGCCAGAGGGTTATCCAAAAGCTTTTTTTGAAAAAGATTATTATCCGTCTGAGCGCGATTTCCAAGAATTTATGAGAGTTGTTAAAAAGTATGGAATCAAAACTGTATTTTATGAACACAGGAACCAGACCCAGACGGTTAACCCTCTACTTATGGGGTTGGCCTCTTCTAAAGATTGGAAAATGGTTTATTTGAATAGCTCAATCGTTATATTTGCGAAAGAGTCTGACTTAAATGGATTTACTGGATCCTTAATCCTCAACAAAGAGGATACCGATACAAAAGGTGAGATTGGTGATCTATCAAACTTCTTTAGAGTAATTGGTTGGTATAAAAAAATGATTGAAATGGACAAGTTTTACCTTGAGTATGAGCCACGGAATTGTACAGCACTAAGACACGTCGCGGTTGTAACTAAAGAACATCAATTCCTAGAAGATTTTATTAAATATTGCCATCCATGAAATACTTAGTTGTATTTTTTGCCTTCGCATGTGTATTGTTCATTTATCAATATCCTAACATTGCACCTTTCTCAAATGTTCCAAACGATTATGTATATCTTGGACAAAATTCATACTTTGATCCTTGGGATGTTAATTTGTATGTTTCAGCCATTAGATACGGGCAAAATGGAGAATTGTTGCTGCCAAATCTATACACGTCATTACCCAATCAGCCTGTCGCGATTTATTCTGTTCTGACTTCTATCGGATTCATGTTCAAATCTGTAAATCCTTTCCTAGCGTTTCATGTATCTAGTTTGGCTGCTGGAGTTATTCTTCTTATCGGAATGTTTTTTTTAATATTTAAATTAAAGTTCTCTTTCTACAAAGCTTTATTCCTAACTTTTTTAATTTCTCTTTCTGGCGGGTTTGGTTTTCTTTTTCAAAAAACTCAAATTGCCGACATATCAAATTCTGCCTTTACTTTTTACAGCACTTTTCAAAAAGCCCATGAAGCAATTGGGGTAGGCGGATACTTATTTGCATTAACTTTTGCTTATTTTTTCTTTGAAGAAAGAAAAATTAAGTACGTTGTTATCTCTTGTGCTTCGCTTCTTTTAACAGCTCTGATTTATCCGTATTTTATTGCTGTATTTCTGCTTACTACTGCCTTTTATTATTTTTTTTCTGGGAGAAAGAAAGGGGATTTTTGGATATTTATTATAAGTATTCCTTCAATTTTGGTAGCTGTTTTCTCCGCCGGCCAGTTCTTAATTAATCCAACATTTGGTAATGTTGGAGCGAACTTATCAACTGATATTGTCCAGTTTTTACTGGGATACGGCGTTTTAATACCTCTTTTTGTCTACTTACTTTTTCAAAAGAAGCGGTCAAATTTAGCAATTTTTCTAAGTTTGTGGTTTTTGGTAGCATTTTTCTTGTCCCTTGTACCTTTTGGGCCTGGAAAAATCTTTTTAAGAGGATCTTTCTTCCCTCT
>CAYTCO010000017.1:0-2596 GCA_964436385.1 uncultured Gammaproteobacteria bacterium | reverse complement strand
AGGGTTTATTTCGGGCATTTTCTTCAGACACCAGATGCTGATAGCACATTAAGACAAGCAGCTAATTTTGTTGGTGACAACGGTTCAATTGAGGATAAGAGAGAGTTCATAAAAAGTAAAAACATCAATTTTATAATTTGGGGAGATGAAGAAAAAGCATTATTAACTTCTAAAAAAAATAAGAATAACGAAGTGGTGAAATATCTAAAATCGATAGAAAAAATTGGTGCAGTTGGACAATTCGAAATTTACAAGACTAAATAGTTTTAAGTCTCTGATATCTTATAAAACGATAATAATATATTGACAAACGATAATTTTTCATTCAAAATAAACTTAAAGTTATGAAGCGAGGGTCTACACTTTTTCTTAAAATTGTTATTTTGCTGATGGCAATAATTGTTGTTGCCGGCTTGATTTGGTTCCCCCAAACAGAGGGTAGGGCTGCTAATTTGGATCTAGTAAGCATTTACGCAGACCCTTTTATTGCCTACATATATATTGCTTCTATTCCTTTTTTTGTTGGGTTGTATCAGGCATTTAGATTGCTTAATTTAATTGATCGCAATAAAGCATTTTCTAGTGAGGCAGTGCAAAAGCTTAAGAATATTAAATTTGTTTCTTTTAGTCTTATTGGTTTTATTTCACTCGCGTTGCTTTATATTCGTTTTTTTGCAAAAGGTGATGATCCTGCGGGTCCAACAATGCTTGGTTTTTGCATGACAATCGCTTTTGGTGTTATCGCAACTGTCGCCGGAGTATTTCAAAAACTTTTTCAAAATGCAGTTGATTTGAAATCTGAGAACGACCTAACTGTATGAGGATAAATTATGGCAATAACAATAAATATCGATGTTATGCTTGCAAAGCGAAAAATGAGTGTTACAGAACTTTCTGAGAAGGTTGGAATCACAATGGCGAATTTGTCGATCTTAAAAAATGGAAAGGCAAAAGCTGTTCGTTTTTCAACCCTAGAGGCAATTTGTAAGGCTTTGGATTGTCAGCCCGGAGATATTTTGGAATACAAACAAGTGTGAGGCGGGGATGAGTTCTTCGAACCATTATATTTTTCATTTGACGGTAGAGATTCTTAATCTTAATGAACCATGTGTTCCGTCGCTTCATTGAGAGGTTTGAAAACTTCATGATTTTCGGCACCACTTACTTCCAAAACCGCCCACGCCCCTTTATTAAGTCTAGCAAGTGCATGGTCAACTAGTATGTACTTACCTGGGACATCAACTTTAAATTCAACTATTGTGGCTCCACCGGGTAGAACAGTTGTTGTTTGAACATTTTTAATAGGAGCAGAACCAATCGCACCCTCCGGATAAACAGTATCAAATATTTCTCCAATTACATGAAAAGAGGAAATTAAATTTACACCACCGTTACCTACATACATTCTAATCCTGTCACCAACTTTTGCTTTCATTCTTGGAGTACTTTCAACTCTACCATTGAATGTAACATAGGTTGGATTGCCTGAGAGTAAACTTTTTGAATCAAATATCGTAAGTCCTTTCTTTCCTGGTCCACCAACTGTATAAAGTTCCCCTTGCATTACGTAAAATTCTCGATCTACCTTTGGCAACCCCTCTTCTGGTTCGACCAGTATCAATCCGTATTGTCCATGAGAATTGTGCGTGCTTACATTAGGCATAGCGCAGTGATAAACGTAGATACCAGGATTTAAAGCTTTCCATATAAAGGATTTTGTTTCCCCTGGTGCAACATGAGTAACGGTGGCACCTCCACCAGGTCCGGTAACTGAATGCAAGTCAATATTATGATGGTGAAGCGATGATTCATGGTTTGTAAGGGTAACTTTTATGGTGTCTCCAATTTTAACCCTATACATTGGTCCGGGAACCTGATTGTTGTATGTCCAATAATTAAAATATGAGCCTTTGGAAACTTCAGCGATAACTTCCTTAGCAGTAATATTTATCTCAACAAGTCCTGCTTTATTCTGAACAACCGGAACCTTATTTGGATTAGCACCAATATCATCTATCTTCTCAAATCTTCCTGAATTTAATAGAAAAATAAATGCATTCAGAATAGGAACAGCTGTAGTTTTGCCGCCTGGAGCATGCGAATGCATGTATGAGGGCATTTCCAATAATTCGCCATTGGGATTTAAAATTAAAAAGGAACCAATCAAGAATAAAATCGCGCTGACAAGAACAAGTTTAACTGTAAGAGAAAGTTTTTTTATTAATCTAAAAATTGACCTGAACCTAATAAGCAAAAAAAGGCAAATAAGAAATAAAACAAGCCATACAAATAACTCGTAATTGACATAAAAAAATAAATTTTCCATTTTAAGTTAGTCTGCTTTAGAATTTAAACCTTGAATTAAGGATAGCATGGAAATTGTTGTAAATGAAATAAGAGATAAAAATGGGATTGTAATGAAACCCAAATAATTTAGATATTTTTCCTTACAAAGACCAGATAATGTGCAAGGGGCTACTGTTTCTGGAATTACATTGTTTTGAAGAAGAACATGGTACAAAGCAATTAATCCGCCAACGATTGCAAGAGGGAGGACATACCTGTAATTATTTTTGTCGGAAGTTACAATTCCTAC
>CAYTCO010000016.1:10241-26288 GCA_964436385.1 uncultured Gammaproteobacteria bacterium | reverse complement strand
TTCATAGTAAATCCTCACATGCTCGTTCAAGCCTACAAATCTTTTAGCCTCAAAATTTATACAACCCGAAGCGACTCGAACCTTTTGATATAATCACCCCAATATGCCAACAAACATAGAAACTTCTCGCGGTGTAGAAGAATTAAAAAACTATACATTTAATAGACAAAATGATGCAGCGCTGATTCTCCACAGAATACTTGCATCACAAGGTGTCTCAATTGCAATTGAAGATTCATATTCACGTGAAGGTGAGATTGTATCGACTACCGTTTTGGCAACAGAGGAAACTAGTGAACGGATATATCGCCTATATGACCGTTTGTGGAATGAGACACGAAGAGGATATGCAGTTTGGGCAGCTGATGTAGGTGCAATATGGATTTTGCGAGATGAGATATTTCATGACCAAAATAATACTGGAGAAGACGATGCAAGATTTGCAACCTCACGGGTTGATAGGTCTGCACTAGAGGAATGTTATGTTTTTGGATACGAAAGAGTAAATGGATATCGAAAACCTGAAGCAAACACAGAAGAAGGAAGAAATGGAAATCCAATACATCATAATTACTATGCCTCTTTGAAATCCAAAGGAGTTGAACCAATACGGCCAGAGGCAATGGGCATTTTGCTCCATCAAGCTATACAGGAATTAGCTCCTGACATATAGTAAGTTCTAACATAATCGCTCAGACCCTGCAAATCATCTCATAGTTTTATTTTAACCTCGTTTTTGCTATACTTCCAACCATGAGTATTGAGAATTACCGATTTGATAGTGAACCGAGGGCATTGTATTATGCTGACTATCGCTCTACGTACGATGCAGTGCGTTCAAGAATAGTTCCAGGGCAAAGAATTCCCTCTGACTTGTTTGTATCATTTGTGGGTAATAATGAGTTACTGCCTACATCATTTGATTTAAGGAAAGTTGACAGACAGCCAGTTGGAAATTTTAGCATACCTGGTAAGTCAGCTCATGTGACTTTCACGGATAGTTGCGAATTGGCATGTGAAGCATTATTTGACAGAAAGGCGAGAAGAACCGACCATTTATATACAGTACAGGCATCAGAATTGGAAGGGCTAGGATTTTACCCTTTTTATCTTCCTCTCCCAAACCTACCTTTACATTTGAGAGTTATTCATGAGGCTCAACAACGGAATCCTGAAGAAAGAGATGTTCCTTTTAGGTCTCGTGAAGCCCTAGCAACATTATTAGGCCAGCATCAGGTTTGTTAGATAATGCGTCCTAACATATTCGCTCAAGCCCTGCAGATTTCAGCCTCTTGGTAAAACTTGCTCGGTGCATACAATAGTGTATATAATGATTTTTGATGGATTCTAACGGTGAATTTAAATGCCCTCCGGTAAGAGACATCTTTATAGATGTTCCTCGCAATACACCACCTCTTGAGATGATTCCTGGCTTTTCTGACAGGCAAATAGACGTTCTAACCCGTACACGAGGACTTATGGGAAGGCTGGCTACAGGTAATTTTGAGCCGGCTCCTGGTGCTTCTGGTATGAAACCTTTCTATATTCCGGTCTCTTTGAATTTGGATGGAGACCCAATCGTTGAAGATCTAACGATGGCGGATATAGACCCAAGGCTCATGATTCTGGATCCACTTTACCAGCTGTCTTTAGACCTTATGAGTAGGGTTGATACCAGCCAGAAAGGTAAATATGTAAATGACCCAAAATGGAAAGCGGCAAAAGGTTTGGTAGCACTTCAAGAGGATCTAGCCGATATGTTTGAGGGAAGAGTTAACTGGGAAGGTCCATATAGCAGGGAGCATATGCATGGCCTAAACTACATAGTTCAGGCTCCAAGAGTTGGAGATGGAAGGATACAAATTTTTAAAAATATTGCCCGGGATAGCATATGGATAGAATCACAAGAAAGAAATCCCCGAGAAAAATTCCCCCTGTCTGCATCAAGTCTTAGCCAGGATAGCCATATAAGAATAGAAAAGGGGTACGGTAATTTGACTATGGATATTCAGCTCGAAGATGTGCATTGGGTTGTTGCAGGGGACGGAAAGGTTATAGAGAGAGGTAGAAAACATGATAATTTTACACATGAGGTTTTTGGCGAAGGTAGGCATCACATTGTGCTTGCTAGAATAGATAATAAAGACGTAGAGCCATTTCAAGCCGACATTCTAACCAAATGCGGGGCGGGTGTGCTTGTAGGACTTGATGAAACAGATATCGACTCTATGCCAAGCATAACAACCGCAACAATACAGGATAATTCGTTAAGAAAAGAAGGATACCCAGTTTAGAATAGGTTAGCAAAGAAGTCTTTAATCATTTGTTCTAATTTTTCAAAAAAGTTCTTCTGCTTTTCCTTTATGTCATCAGCTTTTTTCTCAGCTTCCTCAGCCTCATCTGTTGCGGTTTGATCTTCATGGTCGGTAGGTTCTGGAGTTGAGGTAGCTTTATTATTATTTTTGATAGTTACTTTTGAATTACCGTCACTTGATTCCATCTGGATATCAGAATCGCTTCCTTCATATTCCTTTACTTCACCATTTGACTCAATCCTAATTTTTGTATTAGAGGTATTGGATGGTGTTGTAGTATTTGAAGAATTAAAATTGCTCTGTACGTTTACTTTTGCAGATGCATTTCCTTCACTTTCGACAATAACTGAGGATGTTGCTTGAACATTTTGAGTTGAAAAAGTAGTGGCAAGAACAGAAAGTGCTATTATCGAAGCTGCCTTTTTCATACGAATAACATACCACAATTTCTTTTCTTTTGCCACTTTGGTATATTTAAAATATGAGTAAGAAAAACGCATTTAATACAGTTACGACATTCTCGAAAATAGCAGCGCTTATTACCTTTGTTATGCTTCCAGTCACCGCATTTTATTTAGGAATTGCCTATCAAGAAAGAATTGACAGGCCATTAATACTGGAAAAATATGGTGTTACACCCGCTGAAATCGGTGTAGCATGTACAATGGAGGCAAAAATTTGCCCTGATGGATCATCGGTTGGACGCACAGGTCCTAAGTGTGAATTTGAAAAATGCCCTGGTGAGTACTAATATATCAGTGGTATATGCCCCAATTTAGCGAAAGTAGAAGAAGTCTTGTTTTAGGAGCTATAGGAATTGCACTTACAGGTTGTGGTAAGAGAGAGCAAACACACTCAGAAACTCGTTACGACCTTGATTTACCTGGCATTAATATATCCGTTCCGGAAAGACAGCCTGTTCCTCAAAAAACTGAACCAAAACCTAAAGCTGTTGAGTATTTCTATCCTTGGAGCATACGCTTTCCAGGCAGTCAAACCGAACTGGCAGTTAAGGATGGCGTAATGTCAGATGATGGTGTGTTGGAGATTCCTGATGGCGGAAATGTCCTAGATTTTAGTAGAAAGTTTCCTAAGAGTAAAAATACTATGGTTATAACAGGACATAGCACCTGGATGGACGAACTCTGTCCAATGGGATTAACCTTTGATTTTAAAAGAAATGATGTATTTACCGTAAGAGATGTGATGCGAGGTCAAGTCAACTTTGGGGTTGAAAAACTGCTCGCATTGGATTGGGATGGAACTTATGATGTTATTAATCAAGAAAGAAAAGAGGGGACTGCTGTCATGTTTACGTCGCTTAGAACTGATAGTCGACAAGATTACAAACACCTCCTCCAGCCAGAAAATGTTATTCAAAGAGTAGATAATCCTTTTGATTTGGAGTCACTTTATGGGGGTCAAGATTATCTTTATTGGGTAACTGTAGCATCTCAGCGCCCATTTGCGGCACAACCAGAGGTTTTTTGATAAATTGCTATACTAAGTTTATGAAGTTCCCTGATTTTTCTTTCGAAATGCCTCTTATTGAAGAGGGATACATGCCAGTTGGTATCGACGAAGTCGGAAGGGGAGCATTTGCAGGACCTGTAGGAGTGGGTGGAGCGATATTTAAAAACCTTTCTGGAAGTGATATGAATCAGTTGTTAAAATTGGGAATAAATGACAGTAAGCTTCTGACAGTTAAAAAACGCGAAGAGTTAGCAAAGATCCTCAAAGAAATATGTTTTTTTGAGATAAGCTTTATAGATGTTGCAACAATCAATGAGATAGGAGTTGGCAAAGCGACTTTTTTGGGTATGCAAGAAGTTTATAAAAACTTAAAACTCAAAACTAAAAACTCAAAACTGTTTGCGCTCGTTGATGGGTTTCCTGTCCCTGGAATATTAGACCAAAGAGGAATTATTAGGGGAGACACATTGAGTATTTCAATTGCATCAGCTTCAATTATTGCAAAAGTTGAGCGAGATAGGCTTATGGAAGAACTTTCAAAAACCAATCCAAATTATGGTTTTGAGGCTCACAAGGGATATGGAACTGCATTGCATAGAGCAAATATTAGAAAGTTTGGGTTAAGTCGCGAGCACAGAAAAGACTTTTGTGCCAGAACGATTGGTTTTTAGAACTATCTTTAGTACAATATAGTCTGTCCAGCCCTATTATGTTCTTAAAATCTAACTCTTCAAAAAGCGTTTGGGACAAATTCCCTGAGCTAAAAAATATTTCAAAAGAAAAATTTCCAACCCATCTGCTTCTCATTCCAGATGGTAATGGAAGATGGGCAAAACTTGCTCACAAAAACATTACAGAAGGTCATAAGAAGGGTGCTGAGGTTATAAAAAATATTTATAACGATTTATGGCAGCTTCCCATAAAGTATATAAGTATTTGGGGTTTTTCTGCCGATAATTGGTCAAGAACGAAAGAAGAAGCAGATGGAATAATGAGGGTAATTGATGAGACCTTGAAGGTTCTGCTTCCTCAAGCATTGGAGAGAAATGAACGAATTATCCATATAGGACGAAAGGATAGAATACCCACCTATCTTAAGAAAGCTTTTGATCGCGCTGAACAGATAACCTCAAAAAATACAGGTACTGTGCTTTCACTCCTTGTTGACTACGCAGGACAAGACCAAGAAGTCAGAATGATTAAGCGAATTCTTGAAGAAGGTATTACAAAAGTCACACCGACTACCTTATCTAAATACCGCGACGGTGGAGGAGTTGTTCCTCCTGCTGATCTTGTTGTTAGAACTTCTGGTGAGAAAAGAACTTCAGATTTAGGTTGGTTGACCATCAATTCTGAGCTTGCATTCATATCGAAATTGCTTCCAAATACAGGGTCAAAGGATATCGTTGAGGCAATAATAGAGTTTACAAAGCGTGAAAGACGATTTGGTGGAAGGCCTCAATTAAGCCCATAATATATCTCTTCAGTTCATTTTCTGTTATAATTCTCACAAGTTATGAAAAAAGTTACTGAAAAAATGCCGTTAAAGTCTGGAGTTGCAGTCCTATTGGGTCGGCCAAATGCTGGTAAATCAACACTTTTGAATGCCATTTTAGATCAAAAGGTTTCGATTACCTCTCCAAAACCCCAAACAACACAATTTTCAGTTCAAGCAGTCTATGAAGATCCTCGTGGTCAAATCATTTTTTCTGATACACCTGGAATATTTGCAAAAACAGATAATCCTAAAGCACACGACATAAATTACACTGCAGAACATGCTTTGAACGAAAATGTTGATGTTGCCGTTTATATAGTTGATAAAACTCGCGAGCGAGGAATTGAAGAAAATAAAGTTCTGGGGTTGGTAAGAAAGGTGGATGTTCCAAAAATACTCGTGATTAACAAAATAGACAAAAGACAACCAGACTTTTCAGAGCAATACAAATTTATGGAGGAAGAATTTGATGCTACGATTGAACTTTCGGCAAAAACAAGAACAAATATGAACGTACTTATAGATACAATTTTTGCTTTTCTACCAGAGGGTGAAAAAATAGTTGAGACGGCTGGCATGGCAACACCAATTTTAAATATGGACTCAAAATTATTTTTGGAGGAGATGATTAGGGAAAAGGCTTTCTTAAGACTTAGACGTGAGGTCCCTTATTCTATAAGAGTTATAGTTGACAATATTATTGAAAAGCCGCAAAAAGGGATGACTGTTATAGAAGCTCGTATAATGACACCTCTAAAGTATAAGAAAATGATAATTGGGGCAGGTGGGGTGAAAATAAAGGAAATTGGAATGATGGCAAGACGAGAGTTAGAGCTTGCCACCAACCGCAAGATTTACCTCGAGCTTAAAGTTGAAGAGGAATAAGTTGGAAAGTCGGGAGTTAAATTTTTCCAGAAAGAGAATTGCAATAGTTGTTGTAATTTTATTTTAGAATATGTATACTTGTCGCATGGCAAAAGTCCAAACCACAAAGAAAACTCCTGCTAGATCTACAAAAAGTGTTGCAAAAACTCCACCTGCTGTCGCAAAATCAAAAAACCTCACAGTTGCTGACCTTCGCAAAAAAGTCCTGGATCCCGCTAACAGAAAATCTTTAGTTCTTGCCCTCATAATTGTTGTTGTTGCGGTGGCAGTTTATTTTGGAAAAGGACTACTTATTGCAGCAACCGTAAATGGTCAGCCAGTTTCAAGGCTCTCAATAATAAAGGATCTTGAAAAACAATCAGGGAAAGCAGCCTTGGACGCAGTCGTAACAAGAATGTTGGTTGGTCAAGAGGCAAAAAAGAAGAATGTTGTCGCCTCCGACAAAGACATCGATGCTGAGATTGCAAAAATTAGAAAGCAATTTTCAGATCAGGGACAAAATTTGGATGCATTATTGTCGACACAAGGTTTGACACAAGAAAAATTCCGCGATGAGGTTAGGATTCAAATCCTTGTTACAAAGCTTCTTGGTGACCAGGGAAAAGTAACAGAAAAGGAATTTAATGATTTTATGGCTCAAAACGCAGAACTTATAAAGGATGAGAAAGATCAAAATGCTGCAAAAGCAGGACTAAGAGCTCAGATGGAACAGCAAAAACTAGCTCAAAAATATCAAGAGTGGATAACAAATGTTAAAAAGACCGCAAAGATAAATACCTTCGTCGGATACTAAATTCTGATTTTACCTCCCGTCGGTTACCCCTTCCAATTTGAAAGCAATATTGAAAGATCAAAGGTAGAAACCTTGCCGTCGTCGTTAAGGTCTGCTAGGATATCATTTGAGTTCCAGCGAGCCAGTAAATACGATAAATCGTTAATGTTTACTAGACCGTCGTTGTTTATATCTGACCTTTGTGCTGGTGTTTTTGTTGGTGTTTGGGATTCGGTTGGTGTAGGGGTTGGACTTTCAGTAGGGGCTTGGGAAGGGGTTGGGCTTGCCGTCGGTGTTGGTGCAATTGTCTCTTGAACCGTTGGTAACGGCGTGGGTGTATTAGTTGGAGTTGGTGTCGACGTTGGTGTTTGGTGTGGCGTTGGTTTTCTTTTGACATTGTTTTTTGGTGACGCTTGCTGAATAATGTTTTGACGGGTTTGGGAGGATATAAAAGTAATCCCTATTGCTACAACCAAAATAGCCATTAAGGCATATGTACTGAGTGATTTAAGGCCAATTTCTTGACCAGCAGCCTTAATTATTTGAAATATATTCTTGTCTGGTATTTCATGAATCATATATTTAGTAGACCACTCTTTTATAATAGTGTCAAACTGACACAGTAGCTTCTCTACTTGACTCCCTTTTCACATTTACCGTACACTTAGTTAGTCTTTAGCTATTAGTTATTGACTTTAAGTTTTCAGATCTGAAGACTAAAGTCTAGAAACTGATAACTGGATTTCTGCCCGTATGATATTTCAAAACGTTTCAGAGCTTGATAACAATTTAAGTAGCGTTGTTGTGATGTCTGATGAAGATATCTTAGTTAAGAATCCCCAAGCATTGAAAGAATTTGGTATTGATCACCTTATTTATTCTGCTGTTCTTTCAGATGACGCTCAGGTGCGTCATCTTTGCCGAGTATACATAAGGAAGCTCGCAAAGCAGTTAGGCGTTTTTTCAGCCTCAATTCACGAACTGTACAAAGCATTTGGTAAAGGAGAAGTTGAGGGGTTTACGGTTCCTGCCATGAACATGAGGACAATCACATATGATGTTGCGCGTGAAGTATTTAAAAAGGCATTAGAACATGAAGCCTCAACATTTATATTTGAAGTATCAAGAAGCGAGAATAAATACACAGAACAAACACAAGATGAAATTACCGTATGCATTTTTGCTGCAGCAATAAAAGAAGGATATGAGGGTCCAGTATTTTTGCAGGGAGACCATTATCAATTTGACGAGAAGAAATATAAAGAGTATCCACAAGGACAAATTGACGAAATAGAGCTTGCTGTGAAAGATGCATTGTCTGCAGGTTTTTACAATATTGATATTGATGCTTCAACTCTAGTTGATCTTTCTCTTCCAACCAAAGACGAGCAACAGAAAGACAATTTTGAAATGACAGCCTTACTTACAAAATTTATAAGAAGCATGCAACCTGCTGGTATAATTGTCGCAATTGGTGGGGAAATCGGCCATATAGGTGACACGAATTCTGACGTTGAGGATTTTGAAAGCTTCATGAAGGGATACATGGAAAAAGTTGGTGATTCAGAGATTATTTCAAAAGTAAGTGTTCAAACAGGAACAACGCACGGGGGTCTACCAAATCCTGATGGAACATTGAAGGAAGTTAACGTAGATTTTGAGGTCCTGAGAAGCATTGGACATGTTGCCCGAGAGAAATTCGGACTTGGTGGACCAGTTCAGCATGGGGCTTCAACCTTACCTAAAGAAATGTTTGATAAATTCCCTGAATGTGGGACTGTTGAGATACACTTGGCTACCGGATTTCAGAATATTATTTATGACACGATGCCCCAACATCTTAAAGACAAGCTTTACGCCTATTGCCGTGAGAATTTCGAAAATGAAAGAGAAGAAGGATGGACGGATGAACAGCTTTTATATAAAACCAGAAAAAAAGCATTTGGACCTCACAAAAAAGAATTATGGCTAATGTCTGAGGATGAAAAAAACGTCGTAAGAAAAGCGCTTGCCGAAGAATTTGAAATGTTAATTCAAAAACTCAACCTCAAAGGCAACGCCCACACAGTACGCCAGTATATTAGTGAGAAGCACTAAATTCTAAATTCGAAGCACGAAATAATTTTTGATTTGATAATTTGAATTTGTTTCGAATTTCGATATTAGATTTTCGGATTTAATTTATGATTATATATATCGACAAGGCGCATATCAAAAATAAACGTGTTCTTTTGCGCGTAGATTTTAATGTTTCAATGAGAGGCAACAAGATAACTGATGACCAACGGATAAGAGCAGCACTTCCAACAATAAAAAAACTTCTAAAAGACGACAACAAGCTTATTATTGTGTCTCATCTTGGCCGTCCAAAGGGCTGGGATGACAATTTACTTTTAAGGCCAATTGCAAAAAGACTCCACTCATATCTTCCCCACATTGATTTAACGGTTGTTGATGACTTTATGTCTGAAGGAGCACAAAAGCTTTTTGAAGAACAAAAGGCGCACGAAATATTATTTTTAGAAAATATACGTTTTTACAAAGAAGAAGAGAAGGCGGACAAAGAATTTGCAGAGAAATTAGCTCAACTTGCAGATGTTTATGTTAATGATGCATTTGGAGTAAGTCACAGGGATTGTGCCTCAATAACGGAAGTTCCAAAGATTTTGCCTCATTATGGAGGGTTACTTATGGAGAGGGAGGTCGAAACAATAGGCCATGCGCTAAAGCATCCAGATCATCCATTTGCAGCAATCATAGGTGGGGCAAAGGTTAGTACAAAATTAAAATTATTGTTTAAATTAACAGAAAAAGCAGACTTTCTTATTTTGGGAGGGGGACTTGCTAACACCTTTCTTTTTGCGCTTGGATATAACGTTGGAAAAAGTCTTTGTGAGAGAGATTGTGTTGATGATGTCAAAAGAATAGTTAGACATGCGAAGTCACAAAATACCAAAATACTTTTGCCAAAAGATGTTGTTGTGGGAAGCCGTGAGGGGGATAACAGTGAAGTTAAAAAAATATCAGATATTAACGATTCTGACACGATTTTAGATATCGGACCAGAAGCGCAAGCCGACTATGCAAAGGCAATTTTGAGTTCAAAAACTCTTATTTGGAATGGACCTGTTGGGTATATGGAAAATCCCGAGTATGCACGAGGCACGCAATTTTTATACTACACAATTTCCCAAAATCCAAAATTAGTATCAATTGTTGGTGGTGGAGATACACTTGCTGCAATAGACAAAATGGAATATTTAGATACCATAACTCACATCTCAACTGGTGGAGGAGCTATGCTTGAATATATAGAAAATGGAACCCTCCCTGGAATAGAAGCCTTGAAATAATGGGACCGACTATTATATATTTCCATTTATGATGCTGGTTTCTTTATTTGATAATGCTCCTAATTCCTCCAGCCAGTTTCTGAATGTTTTTTCTGCACCGCAATTAGTGCATCGACCTTCTGAGGTTGGGCCATTTGCCTCTTCAATTATCCAATGATGTACTTCTGGGATGAGGCGTACTCCTCCTTGGTCCATTAGTGAGGGTTCTCTCGATTTATGCTCCATAAAGTCTCATTATAGTTTTTAATCCCTAAAACACAATATTATTTGGGGTGTCCCCGCTCGCCTGAAGGTGAGCGGGGACGATCCAGGTCACAGCGCATAAAGCGCCCGTTCTGCCATTTCCTCAAGATAGTCCAAAACAAGGGCGTCTTCTTCGTAAGGGAGAACTCCTAGTATCATTTGGGTGCCCCAAGCAACCAGCTTATCGCTTGGATGGTGTTGTGCACGCCCGAACGAATGTACTTCTTTGGCAGACCATTCGGGTCTGCCCCGACGGACAACCACCGCAGAACCCAGTGCGCGAGGGGAATGCTTGCCACCCAGGCGGCTGCGATCCCTCCGATCTGGACGCTCCTATGTCGACGAATGAACGACTTCATGGGGCTGCCTCCTTCAGGAGATCTGTTAAACGCCATATGCGTTCAAGTTGCAGGATTGCCTCTATGGTAGTACCAATATCGGCTTTCTCGCACTTGCTGTCGCAGTAGGACATCTTAAGACTGCTGACCGACTTGCGCCAGTCGTAGCTCAACCCGCATCTCAAGCAGGTTCTGTGATTTTCTGACTGTATGAACACTACGCTCCTCCTATGCGACTGATTGGACAATGAGGGTGACACCGACGATGATAATGATTGCAGAAACGATGAACGTTACTCCAACTCTAATATTGACGGCGTAATCCACCTTGCGGGGAATGTTGGTTCTGCCTTTGAAGAGCCTTTTCAGGTGCTCATTGATTCGATAGTCGGCGGCAAGAAGTAGACTTCCGGCCAGGGCTGTAATTAGTCCGAGCAAAAGAGTTCTCCTCTAAATTTTCCGTGTGACCTGTTGTGAACGTGCGTTAAGAGGACAGACGTCCCCTTGCATTTTCACGAGTGGCCCATCCCCTTGACTTAGGTATTTTAGGGTAGAGTAGGCTTTAAAGCAATTAATTCGGGTTGTAGAGGAAGAAATATTCCTCCTTGGGAAAATTTTCAAGGATAGTTAGTATTTTGTCACCATCATGTTTTTGTGAAGAGTGGGCGTGTAGTGCTCCAATTCGTTGATCCCAAACCGTAGATACATCAATAACCTTATCGACATCAGATTTTTTGTGCCCATGCGGGAAATAAATAAAATACCCCTCAGACATTATTTCTTGCTCCTCGTCAGGAATACAGAAATACCATAATTCAGAATTAAAATTTGTCTTGCTTAGGGCAAAAGTTGTAGCAAGAGACACGGTAATGTGGTCAATGTGTCCTGAAACTCCCAGGTTATCAAAAGTAATGATTATTTCAGGTTTTAATTCCTTTAATTTATGAAGAATTTTTTCAGCAAGTCCGAGGTAAAGATTATTCGAAAGTGTTCCGTCTTTGTAGCCAAAAAAATCGACCTCCTTAACGCCTAGGATTTTCGCAGATTCGTGAAGTTCACGCATTCTAACAGAGTGTAGATCTTCGTTGGGATGGTCTATGCTGCATTTTCCAGCCTCACCGCCAGTAACAGTTACTATGTAAACGTCGTGGGTTTTTGAAAGAAGCGCAAGGGTGCCTCCGGGGCCAAAAGCCTCATCGTCGGGGTGGGCAAAAACGGCAAGTACCACCGGCTTCATATGAAGATCTTAAATCTGGCTAAGCTTTATTGCTGGACTCATTGTAGACTTGAGAACGGCATTGTTAATGTTGTTGCTTCCAACTGCTGTAATGAATGCTTTTATATTTTCTTTTAACTTATCCTCCGCAAAGCTAACTTTTCCGACAATTGCGTGAATTATAGGTGAATCAGATTCAGTTTTGAAGTTGATTTGACCTCCTGAAAGCTTTTTTACAGCCTCTTCAGGCTTGTCAGTAATTGTTCCATTTTTAGGATTTGGCATAAGTCCTCGTGGACCAAGAACCTTTGCAACGCGTGCAAGATTTGGCATCATTGACGGTGTCGCAATAAGTACGTCAAAATTAATTTTTCCTTTTGCAACTTCGGCAATTATACCGTCATCTGCAATCTTTATTACTAATGTTTTTCCTGTACCGTGTGGGAGAACTATCTGTCCACTGATTCCTTTTTCTTTGGTATTTATGTGAAGCTCGACAGTTTCGTCAAATTTAGATAGTTTGAATTTTTTAAGAGTCTCAATTGCCTGATCAAGAGTGTAGCTTTGTGTCTTTGAAACCATAGTCTGATTTCCTTTGTGCCTTTTGGATTCAACTTTTGCTTTAGCTTTGGCAAATTTCTCTTTTTTTGTCTTTTTTGCTGGTTTTGCTTCAGGTATAGCTTCTTCTTTTGTTTCTTCGGTTTTTTCAACTGATTCTGCCTCTTTAACAACATCTTCCTCAACAATCGGTACCTCTTCAGAAACCATTTCTGATTGAGGATTTATCTTTTTACCCGCCTGGGCTCTTTGTTCATTTTTTTGGGCCATTTTTTCAGCTCTTTTAGCTTCCTTTTTGGCTTTTAGTTTTGCTTCATCAGCTTCCGATGATTCTTCAAATGATTTAACTCTAATTTTTCCCATATATAAACACCTATTCGCTAACTTTTATTCCCATGGATCTTGCAGTACCCATAACAACGCGGGATGCCATATCATCATCTTTTGTATTTAAGTCGTCCATTTTCTTTCTAGCAACACTCAAAACCTGTTCTTTTGTTAAAGTTGCTGCAACTTCACGTCCTGGTTTCATAGATCCCTTTTGGATTTTAAGCTCCATTTTAATAAGTTCTGACATCGGCGGTTTTTTAACTATGAAAGAGAATGTTCTGTCTTCATAAACAGAAATAACAACAGGAAGAAGAACTCCTTTTTGATCAGAAGTCTTTGCGTTAAAAGCCTGAACGAATTCCATGATAGGAAGACCGTGGGGGCCAAGTGCTGTACCAACAGGTGGTGCTGGAGTTGCCTCGCCGCCTTTTATAGCTAGTTTTATATATTGTTTAACTTTTTTTGCCATATAGCTTTTTCTGTTGGAAAAAGAAATTCGAAATTCGAAATTCTAAATCCGAAATAGTATTTTTCTGTTTTAATTTTGAAGTTTGAAATTTTTTAATTTGTTTCGTGCTTCGAAATTAGTGCTTCGTATTTGAACTTGACGATTATATCTTTGCGACCTGAAGGAAGTCAAGCTCAACAGGTGTTTCTCGTCCAAATATTGAAACCAAAACTTTAATCTTGCCTTTAGCTTCGTCGATTGACTCAACAGTTCCCAAAAAGTCTGAGAAAGGACCGTCAGTGATTTTAACAGCCTCACCAACAGAGAATTGTGCCTTATAAACTGGATCTTTTTGACCCACAAAAGCTACAATTGCTTGGACTTCATCATCTCTGATAGGTGTTGGTTTATTTTGGGCTCCCACAAATGAAGTAACGCCAGGAGTAGTTCTGACCAATACCCATGCTTCATCAGAAAGATCCATATTTACGAGAATGTAGCCTGGGAAAATCTTTTCTTTTATTGTCTCCTTCTTTCCTCCTCGGACTCTGATTGTATCTCGTGTCGGAACTAAAGCGTCAAAAATTCTTTCCTCAAATCCCATGGCCTGAACCCTTTGCATAAGAGTTTTTGCAACTTTATTCTCATGTCCTGAATAAGTATGAACGATGTACCATTTGCCTCTGTATTCTTTTCTTGGGGGTAGTGGTTGTGTAGTGCCAGTTGCTTCCTCTATGGCCTCAGTTTCTTCTTTTACTTCTTCGTTAACCTCATCAACCATATCTCCCGAAGTTTCCTCTGTTGGGGTTTCTTCGGCTGTTTCGTTCTCTGTCTCGGTTGATTCTTCATCTGAAGTTTCAGGAGTTGTCTCATCTGTTGCAGGAACAGATGCGGCCATCATGTCATCAAGTGACACGTCGCCATCTTCAGGTTGTACATCGGTTGCTTCCGCTATTTCTTCTTCTTTAATTTTTGTATCGTCCATATTTGTTTATTATTTACTATTTAATATTTATTATTTAATATCTCAATTCTAAGTTAAGAAACTAAAAATTTGAGCATTTCTGTAAATAAGAAATCGAGTCCTCCAAGATAGATCCCAACGCCTAGTGATATTCCGACTACAATTAATGAAATTCGAATAGTCTCAGCTCTGGTTGGCCAGGTTACTTTTATAAGTTCTCCTCTTACTTCTTGTATGAACTTGAACATATTATCAATTGTTAATTTTTGTCCAATAAAATACAGGGCATTAATTCTATCGGATATAAAAGGAATTATACCAGAGCTGAGCACATTTTGTAAAGCGACAGCTATGGTAGAGCACGACAGGGCTCATACCAGAGCTGAGCACATTTTGTAAAGCCTCGGCTCTGATAGAGCATTTCCTTCCGATTGACAATTGGGAGCAATCATTTTAGACTTATTTAGTACTCCCGCCCGCACTCTATGGCAAAAATTAAAAAAGCTGTTATTCCTGCCGCCGGTTTTGGAACTCGTTTTCTCCCTCAGACCAAGGCAATGCCCAAGGAAATGCTCCCTATAGTTGACAAGCCAATCGTTCAATACATTGTAGAAGAGTTAGTTGAGGCAGGAATTGAGGACATAATCATTGTTACAGGTTCACACAAGAGAACAATTGAAGATCATTTCGATCGACCTTCCATGGAACTTGCGGAGAACTTGCGTATGGGTGGAGAGAAGAAGATGAAATTCCTGGAGGAGGCAGAAGCCATCGCTTCAATGGCGAACTTTATCTATGTCAGGCAAAAAGGTCCCTACGGTAATGGAACACCTCTTATGAATGTTAGATCAATCATTGGAAATGAACCTTTCATATATACATGGAGCGACGATTTTATAAAAGCAGCACCAAAATCCCGCTTTAAGCAAATGATTGAGGTGTATGAGAAATATAATTGCTCAGTTCTCGCATCTGTAAAGGCAAAATCTGATGAGGATTACGATAGATACGGATTTGCAGGAGGAGAAGAGCTGGAGCCGGGACTAATTGATGCCAAGACAATTATTGAAAAGCCTGGTAAAGATAATGCGCCATCAGATTTGGCAACAGTCAGTGGATTTTTGCTTACTCCTGATATTTTTCAATATCTTGATCAGGCGTTAAGCAACCTTCGTGAAGGAGATGAGCTTTATTACAACGACGCATTAAAGCTAATGTTAAATGATGGAAAAAGAGTTCTTGCTTACGAAATAAAAGATGGAAAATATTATGACACGGGTAACAAGATCGAATATATGAAAACTATAGTGGAATTTGCACTTGCTCACCCTGCGATAAATGGTGAATTCAGAGCATTTCTAAAGACCCTCGATCTAAATTAGAAGTATTTTCTACTCCTATCTCTTCAGCCAAAGTATTAATTTTATTGACTGTTAATGCTTTTTGGAATTTGTTTGGGTGCAATTATTTTAAGTTTAGAATAAGCATTGAGAGCCTCTGCCATTGGAACGCGGATATTGATCCTTTTTTCGATGTCATTTCTGACATTTTTAACAAAAGGATATGGATCAACCATTAATGGTTCTTCAACTAGGGCACAGCGAGGGAGTGATTCTAGGGGCCCGCCCATTGATAAAATAGTAATACTGCAAAC
>CAYTCO010000016.1:0-10141 GCA_964436385.1 uncultured Gammaproteobacteria bacterium | reverse complement strand
CACACGAGAGTATTTCTAACATCTCAAGACTACGCAACTTATGAAGGAAAAGATCTGGCTTTGGCGATAATAAAAAATGATGATGTGAAGTATGATCAGTCGATTGTTCTAACTGGAAATGAGCAGCTTGAATATTTTGCGGTGATGCTTTCAGCTCTTAAGAAAATCTCTCCTGAATTAACAGAGAAAACAAAACACTTCACGTTTGGGCACGTAAGGCTACGGGAGGGGAAGATGTCGTCCCGTACTGGGGACGTAATCACAGCAATATGGCTACTTGATGAAGCTATAAAAAGAGTAGGACAAGCATTTTCAGACATGGATCAAGAAACTTTAGAAAAAGTTGGTGTGGGGGCAGTTAAATATTCAATGCTTAAATTCTCGATTCCTTCAGACATTCACTTTGATTTTGAGGAGTCAATAAGTATCGAGGGAAATTCGGGTCCATATCTTCAATATACATATGTAAGGACGCAGAGCGTTATCCAGAAGGCAGAAGACAGAAGTCGGGAAGCAGAACTACATACTACCCCAAGGGGGCAAGCTATGCTTACAAACGACAAAATGCAAACTGAAGAAAACGAACTACTTCGTTTTCTTGCGCAGTATCCGTATTGCGTTAAGATGGCGGCAACTACTTTCTCCCCAAATTTGTTGTGTAACTATCTTTTTGAGCTGTCGCAAAAATACAACCTTTTTTATCAGAAGTGCAGGGTCATAGGGAGTGAAAATGAATCTTTCAGGCTCAGTCTTACCAAGGGTGTTGGGATTGTACTTCAGAATGGGTTGACTCTTTTGGGAATCGAAACAGTTTCGAAAATGTAGGCTTGTCTAGTAAATGCCTGAAGGAAGGGAGAACCCCGCCTTCAGGCAAAAAAAACCACACTGCACAAACCAGTTATTTACGCCGAGCTGAACTCCGACCGTCTCGTCCCTGTTGGGACTTTAAGTTCCGGCTTGCAGCCTGCTGCTTCTTAGCCCCACCTGTACCAGGTGGGTAAGAATGCTTTGCTCGCGAACCGCGTTGTCCATGAGCGGAACCTGACGTACTACCGTTGTTTGCCAAAGAGTCACCTCTCCTAGTTATGAGATCTCGAGTTTTTAACTCTCGACCTCTTGGCTTAATCACCCCAGTAGGGCAATACATTCCAAGCGTACCTTTCTCGTGCAGTGTTGTTTCCTAAGTGAAAGACACTTCTGTAAATCCACTTCCCCGATACAATGCTGCTTCGGTTACGGTTTTATTTTGTGTCTTGGAAATTTTACATCAGGTCTTGTTTTGTTGCACTATGCAAATTCCTGTGAGAGAATTATTTTCTAATGCACTACCACAAAAGTGTTCTCCCAAATGGCGTAAGAGTAATTATTGTTCCAGTATTAGGTGTTGAGTCGGCAACAACTTTAGTTATGTATGGAGCTGGAAGTAGGTATGAGGAAAGAAAAAATAATGGTGTTTCTCACTTTTTAGAGCACATGGCTTTTAAGGGAACGACAAATAGACCATCGGCACGTGAAATCTCAGCTCTAATTGATGGGATTGGAGGAGAGTTCAATGCGTTTACCGGAAAAGAATACACAGGATACTACATAAAATCAGCAACATCTCACGTTACGCTTTGTCTTGATGTCCTATCTGACATGTTGAAAAATCTGCTTATGGATCCAGCTGAAATTGAGAAGGAGAAAGGTGCAATTCTTGGCGAAATAGGGATAAATGAGGATAACCCAATGAGAAATATTGGGGATGTTTATGAAGCTTTGCTATATGGAGATACCCCTCTTGGATGGGATACTGCAGGAACCCCTGACATTATCAATTCCATGAACAGGGATTTTTTCACTCAATATATCGGGGAACATTACAGCGCTCAAAATATGGTTGTGGTAGTTGCTGGCAACGTGCATGTAGAGGAGACTCGAGACAAGATAGAGAAGTATTTTGGGGACGTTGATAGATTTAAGGTGAAGGGGTATTTGCCAGCACATGATAAGCAGGTTCATCCGATTGTGCAGGTAAAGCATAAAAAAACAGAACAGGCACACTTTGCATTGGGAGTTAGAACTGTTGGGTTGGATAATCACAAAGACAGATATCCGCTAAGTGTTTTAGCTTCAATTTTGGGTGGAGGAATGTCGTCTAGACTATTTTATGAAATCCGAGAAAGACGAGGGCTTTCATACTATGCCCACACTGGGTCTGAGCATTACTTAGATGCTGGATATATGGCCACCTGGATTGGTGCTGATCCAAAAAGAGTTGATGAAGCAGTTAAGGTAACAGTTGAGGAGTATCTTAAAGTTGCGCAAAAAGGTGAAGTTGATGAGGAAGAGCTTAAAAAGGCGAAGGAATATATGAAGGGGCATTTTGTTTTGGGACTAGAAGACACACGATATATTGCTGTCATGTATGCTTCTCAGGAAATTCTTGAAGGAAAATTAACCGATCCAAAAGAGAGTATAGAAAAAATCAATAAAGTTGATCTTGATGACGTAGTGCGCGTCGCTAGGCTTTATCTTGATACAAAATCATTAAGCCTTGCTCTTATTGGACCATTTGAAGATAAAGATAGATTCGAAAAACTCCTGAAAAGTTAGAATATTCCTAAGAATTTTTTCCTTTTGGCGGTTCTGTGGGGGGCATCATGTGTAGGTGCTGCGTGTACTTCGTGTGGAGGCTTGTGATGTGCGTCAGGTGTCTTTTCTCCATGTGCTTCCTCGTGTTTCTCTTCTGGTTTTGCTTCATGCTTTTCTTCATGATGTTCATCTTTTTTTGCCTCAGTAGGTTTCTGATTTTCAAACAAGTGTTTCATGATAACAATGTCAGAGGGTTCATCTGCGGCCATGTCTTTTGGAATATCCGGATTAGTTTTGTAATTAACATATTGTTCTGCTGTCATGTCAATAATTATGTCAGTGAGCCCTTCATGCTCTTTTTGTTCGTGGTGTCTTGCTGCTTCTTCAGGAGATACGACGTCACGAAGTTTTATGAACTCTTCATAGTCTACCTCGACACCGAAAAGGGCAGATGGGGAAGTAACAAAGCTTTTATTTACAATATGAGACCCTAAGAAATTAACCTTCTTAATTTTTAGAAATTTTTCTCCGCCTTCTTCCTTTATTATCTTCTTAATATTCTCATCAATTTTGGCCTCTGATCCTTTTACTTTATAGACATGCTTGCCTGATTTTAATGTTTCTGCATCCATGAATCCTCTGGGGGTGTCAATGCCAGCACTATTTGTTCTGTATTGCACAGTTCTAAACACATGGATATTTCCATCCTTGTCATAGGCGTATGGAACCATAATCATATGAGGACCTTCGGATACAGTAGGGCGTTCAAATCCGGTTGTTTTACGTTCATTTTCATTTACACCCTGAACTTGGGATGTAATTGTCTGATTGTTATTTCCAATAGAATGAACTCCAAGAAGATCTGCATTAAATCCAGCCTGCTTTAGCATTCCCTGGAATTCGTTAAGATCCTTTAATTTTATTTCACTTCCTTCCTTAATAATTAAGGTCTCTTTATGAGAATTTAAGTCTTTGTTGCCTCCTTCTGTGCCTCGTGGCTTCGCGTATTCTTGGCCAAAATACTCGAATAAAGGGAGCATCTCCCGTCTTGTCTTAATATCCATAGAGGCTCCCTCGAGCATCTGCGTGCTTACAAGTTCGTGTGGTTTCCCAACAGGTTCCATGTTGGTAATGGTGGGGGAAAGGGTTTCTGTCATTTGGAATAGTATATCAAAGTAACGCCATCAGGGATTAGGCTGTAGATTAGTTGGGGAAGAGTTTATTGGGTTGGCTACGCTATTAATTGTTGTGTCTCCAAATTGTCTTACCATATATGAGAGAACAGAGAGTTTGTCATAAGTAAGTTCGGTGAGGCGCTGAGGCTCATGAGTTATCATTTCATCAATTCCATCGGTATCACTTTCACCTATGTCATGCACGTGAAATGAAGCCCTGTAAGAAGAGGGTATCGACTCATCTAAGTCATCAGTGGTTTCAGGATCTTCTGGTTCGAAATAAACCTCCGCTCGTATTATTGAGAAGTCACCTGTTAATTGAAGTTCAAGAACTTTGTGTCTCATTTGCTCATAAAGTTCTACGTCACCTTCATAGTCGCAAGCTTCTGCATTCCAGGTAGCCGATTCATCGTTTTGATTAATACCATGCATTTGAACATGTCCTTCCGGAGGTTTAGTTCCATTATCAATGATCCATCGTCTTACCTTCTGAATTTGTCCGGGAAGTTCTTTAATCTTGCCCTCTCTTTTTTCAGGGGTTCCTTTCCATAAAGCGAATATATCCGATACCTCTACAGCTTCATTATCTGTTGTTTGCATCTCAGGGTCATTCAGTGATGACCTTGCTGTTTCATCTTCCATACCTGTAGTATAGCAAATTAGTTCAAGCGGCTTGTTTTATTAATGATTTTATAACATCTGGAGCATATGTTACATCTTTAACATTTTTACCGTCAGTTAATTTTTCCATAGTTATTGAGAGGACGAGTTGATTTTGTTTGTCCTCGTCCGTTAGTCTTACATTGCTAAAACCCATATCGTACAGGGAGTATAGGTGACCATAGGGATTTGGTTTTTGGGAATATTCGGGATAATCATTTGGATATCCACTCAAACCTTCCCAGGCGAGATAACTTGTTCCTATTGTTGCTACATCGATTACTGGTTTTGGTACCGAGTCGATGTCCCTTGTTCCCTTCACGTAATCAACCCATTCTTCGGGATTGTCATAGCTTCTGGAATAAGCTATATATAGCGCAGAAGTTGCAGAGTTTTCGATAAGATCGATCATATCCTGATTACCTACGTCATATAGGCGTTCTAACAAACTCCAAATTCTATCATCAAGTCTCGCAAGTGTATTTTTTAGACTTTCCCCCCTTTTTTTATTCTGATCCAGAGCGCTTAAGAGGCCTACAACGTGATCGTGGGACGCATTCATTATTGCAACCGCTTCCGTAGGTGTGTGTTCTTTTAGCCAAGGTGGGGGATGCTCTGCTGAAGCATTTAGCATGGGCTCAAGAGCCCTTTGGGTTCTTTTAACTGTTTCAAGTGAGTAGCGCGGTAGAGCAGGTGGATATTCAGACTGCTTGTGATAGGTTCTAAATTTTGCTTGTGGACGAAGATCAGAGTCGGGTTGGGTCATGGCTCTATTTTACCACGAATTTGAACTTGCTTTTTCATAATTGAACCTATAAAATAGTTAAACATGGAAAAAACAGTTGTACTTGTTAAGCCAGACGGCGTCCAAAGAGCACTCATTGGAGAAATAATTTCAAGATTTGAAAAGAAAGGTCTTAAGCTTTGTGGGCTCAAGATGATGAATATGTCTGATGAAATTATCAACGAGTGGTATGCGCACCACAGAGAAAGACCATTTTTCCCAGCACTCAAAAGCTTTATGACCTCATATCCAATAGTTGCTATGGTATGGGAAGGTCCAGAGGCAGCCTTAGTTGTTCGTAAAATGATTGGTATAACTCAAGCCCGTCAAGCAGAACCAGGTACTATTCGAGGGGATTTGGCTATAAGTACGCAAATGAATTTAATTCATGCCTCAGAATCTAAAGAAGCAGCAGATAAAGAGCTTGCAATACTTTTTGCAGATAGCGACCTTTTCAGCTGGGAAAGAACTGATACCCCACATCTTTATTCTTCTGAAGAGAAGTAAGAAAGTTTTCTCCAAAAAAAATCTTAACTACTATAAGCTTCAAAATATTTGAATCTAGACCTATAGTTTGATAAAATAGGATCATGATTGAATCACCGATCCCTCTAGACGCTATTAAGCCAGTCGAGCCACCAATGTTTGTTGGGGGGGAAATGCTAGAACTGCTCATTCAAAAGGATCAACCAATACTGCAAGTACGACTCCAGGAAGGTGATGCTTTTAGAAGTCATATTGGAAAAGCCAATAAAGTATCACGTGAACATTATGATGTTACTAGGAGCAAGCAGGATAGGTTAGCAAAATCGTTCGATGAAGCTAATCAGAATTTAAATGCCATTAATTCATCCCAAACAATTTCAGTGGTTTACCTTAAGATGCTTGATGACTTTGGGTCTAGTTTGGACCCAGGAGAGTTTAAAGAGTACTTTCTAGATTGTTTGAGTTTTAACAATGAGAATTCTGAGAAATCTTTTGATTCGACTCCGGAACAAACAGCCTTCAATGCTGTTCTTGCTTCAAAGGGTAAGACCCCTCCGCACATAATAGATCTAATAAAAAAAATTGATAGACAACCAGTACGTAATTGGTTTAAAGGAAATACAAATGAATGGAGAAATTTTATTAGAACGTGCTCAAATTTTTCACAATATATCAAATTGGGAGACTCAGTCACTACAAAAAATTTGCCAGAATGGTTCAAGAAAAAACGCGAAGAGAATCTTGACGGGTTTAAATTGTTGGGATCAACTCAGCTCGATCATTATCCTGATTGGTTGTTTGATTGGCAGGATGGATTACCTGATCCTGTTGTTGTAGAAAAAGATATAGCAGAAGATGAGGATCAGAGAGAGCTAGTTAGAAGGGTTTGGCAAGGCTATCTATCCCAGCGCAATGGTCTACATGATGATCGCAATGCAAAACATGGTAAGGGAATAATACATTTCGAAAAATGGAGAAGAAAATTGGAAGGCAATACAAATAGCCTGGTTGAAGCTATGATTTATTTTGATGCAACAACAAGCGTTTACGAGTACCAAAGCGTAGATGGGTCAAATAACGAAGAAATTGATACAGTGTCAGAACCTCTTTCGCCTGAAGAATCTAGAAAAAGAGTAATAAATGATTTTGTTGAGAAGTATAGATTTGAAACTGACGTGGTTGCATTGTGGCTTGATGAGCAGCTTGCGCATGGAGAATTTTTGCCGCAAGTACTAGATTGGTTTTCAGGGCCGAGAAAGGACGAAGAATTGCATGGTCTCAAAGGTAGAGATAAAAAGCTTCACAATCTTATCAAATATCAGCTTGCTCCTTTTTTCTCGGTTTTATCAACAGAAGAAAAGGAATATATTTTAGAATTAGCATCTTCTGGTCAGTCGACAGCTCAAACCACCCTTGATATTGCCGAAATTTTTTCTTCTCATCTAAAAAGCGGAATGATTTCAGACCATCCAAAGATTGAGGCAGATGTTATAAAAACTGTTGGCAAGTGGATAAACAAATTCGAGGATCCGCAACTTAAGCAAAGATTAAGATCTGTAATTCAAGGTAATTTTACGCCCGTAAACGCACCGGTAAAGGAGACTGAGCAAGCAAGGGTAGAAACAACTACCATGCAAGAGGAGGTAGCAGGGGATATAGAAGAGCTTAGAGTTACAAGCTTGTCGGCATGGAAGAGGTATTGGATTAGAGACTATAACCCAGAGGACAAAAGTACTCCTGTGGATGGGGAAAATATGAATGAGATAGTAGAACATCTTGACGAGCTATTTGAGACACACGGAGAGTCTTACTCAATAAAAACATCAAGCATTATTAATGCGCTCGACTGGTTTATACGAGTTCCTGAAGAGATTAAACGGATGTGGATGAAAGAGGAGATTGATGGAGTAGAGTATTACAAATTAAAAAGAGGAGCAGTAAGGATATTTTGCATACTAGATCCAGAAGGGCAATCAATTTCTTTCTTTCCTTATCAGAAAAAAGCACTAAGTTATGCTTTTAGAAATTAATCTAAATTTAAGGCATCCTTAAGCGCAAAGTTTCCAACTTTTGTTCTGGTAAGACCACTTAGATATGCTCCTGTGCCTAATTTTTGTCCTAAGTCATAAGCTAAAGAGCGGATATATACCCCAGGACCTGTCGTTACCTTTAATTTGAGGGTAGGGTACTGGTATGAAAGTATTCCAATAGAGTAGATAGTAACATTTCTTGCCTCAAGTTTAACATCTTGACCGGCTCTGACGCGTCTGTGAGCTGGTTTTCCCGATATTTTCACAGAGGAAAAAATGGGTGGAATTTGCTCAATATTTCCGATAAATAATTTGATCATTTTCTGGATCTCAGCCTTTGAAGATATCACATTTTCATTTACATTTTCAATTGTTCCTTCAGCGTCGTATGTATCAGAATTTGCTCCCAAAAAAATTTCGGCAATATATTCTTTTTTGCCTTTTACATACTTCTCCAAAAGCTTTGTGTTATCCCTGCCAACTGCAATGACTAAGACGCCTGTTGCCATGGGATCCAAAGTCCCTCCATGACCCACACGCTTAACCCCTGTTTTTCGTCTCACAATGTTTACAATATCGTGAGAAGTCATGCCGCGCGGCTTGTTAACTGCAAAAATCCCATCCATAGCGACCATATTATAGTAGATATTAAATAGTAAATGGTAAATAATAATGTCATGAACATTAAATTCTTAACACTCAATATAGAGCACGGAGGCAAACTTTTTGAAAAAATTGTTGATTTCGTAAGAAACGAGAGCCCTGACGCAATTGCTTTTCAAGAAGTATTTGACTCTAAAGAGGAAGAAAGTGAAAAAAGATTTCGTACTTATGAGGAGTTTAAAATTGCTTTTTCTGATCTGCTTCCATTTAGTGATTTTCAAAGTTCATGTTTTTTTATTAACGAAGATTTTGAGAAAGGCGCCGAATATGGAAATGCTATTTTTTCAAAGCATGAAATTGTCGAATGCGGAAAAACGATTCTCAACGCCTCATATGGGGTTGTAGATGAGCGCGGAATAAGTGATTATTCTTGGGAGCCCTGCCCCCTTCAATATGCAAGACTTTCAGTTGAGGGTCGCGACCTCAATATTTATAACTTACATGGGGTATGGGGGTTTGACGGAGTCGACAATGAAAGGCGGATTAGAATGGCTGAGGGAATTGCCGATCAAATGAGGGACAGGAAAAATTTAATTCTTGCTGGGGATACAAATTTTACCAAGAGTGCGGTCAAAACAATAGAAATTATTGAAAGAAGTGGGGTTAAAAGTGTTTTTGGAGATAGTCTAGAATCAACTTTTAACATGAGGCATAAGACGGATCCTGGATACGCAACGTCTGCCGTTGATATGATTTTTGTGAGCGCTGAGCTAAAAGTAATTGATAAAAAACTTTTGGAAGTTGATGTTTCGGATCACTACCCTTTAATGGCAACTATTGAGCTTTAAGTGTCGCCACAATTTTATCCATTTCAGAAAGCTGGTCAGGTGTAGGATTATTTACTGTATAAGTTATGGCACCATATGCAGTCGGTGTGGTAAATGAATTTTTGTCACTTAGATTATTTGAACAAAAAGAATATGTTACTTTTCCTGTTTCTTTTTCAGGTATTATTCTTCTGAAAGTTAAGTTTGGAGTAACTATTTCTATAAATTCCGAATCTGTATAGTCGCTTGCAAAATCCGTTGGCACTTCCCCTTCGAATATGCATTTGGATCCACCCATTGGGGCTTGGTAAATTTTTATTTCATTACCCTCTTTTGTAAATGTTACGGTGTCTGTAATGTCATCTCGGTTGGATGTTTGTTTCCATTCAAATGGATAAGACAAAGAATATGCAGGGAATGAAAGGTCTTTCATTTTTGTATTAACGTATGACTCCCAATTATTCTCTTCAAGTGTATTTGTCGGCATTACTTCTTGGGTTGGTACGGTTTGACCAGCGGCTTGAGGTGTGGGGGTTGGAGCTACAACTGCTAGATTGCTATTCCTTTGAGAGCCTAGATAAATTGCAGCAGCACCTATAACAAGTGCTAGAAAAATTATCGCACCGATAAGTGGTGCATTGTTACTTTTTCTAATAACCATAGGTGTGGGTTTTGGTGGGGTAGGTTCAGTAGGTTTTGCTGTTTCTTCCATGTATTATCTTAATACAATTATGCTGCCAATTGTTGTTTTTTGGGACTTATAAATTTGTATCCGACTTCTATTCCCTTTTCCTGAGCATAATCTCCTGAAGGCATAGTCTTGCCCCTCTTGTCAGCATCAAACTCAATAATTCTTCCTGTTTTGTTGCCTTTTCTAACCCTAGAATCTTGAACACGCTTAACCCTTATTGCGCCATCAACTGTTGCAATAACCATACCGTCTTTTCCTATTTCAACAACTGTTCCAGCTTCTACATTTGGATATTTTCGATCAACCAACCA
>CAYTCO010000015.1:24343-29367 GCA_964436385.1 uncultured Gammaproteobacteria bacterium | reverse complement strand
TTGCGTTCTCAGGGATGTTTAATTCCGCTTCTTGCCATTTTTTTACAATCTCAGGGGCAAAATTCGTCTCTCCTTCTCCTTGTCCTGGTTCCATATACCAACACTACCACTGACATAAAAAGTTTGCAACTCAAGAAACCGAACCCTTGTAGCATGCATTAGCCGATTATGGCTTCTGGGATGAATCTTTTCTAAGGGTAAATTGGGCCCAAGAAGCTGGTATAGAAATGTAAAGGTATGTTAAGATGATTTTGAATGGGGAAGATCACTTACGACAAGGTTGGAGATAACTACAGCACAAAAGATCCGATTAAAGTCCTCGCACAAAAAGAAGCTTCAAAAACCTCAAGAAATTTAATTGCTCATGGATTCAAAGAGATTATTGAAACTCGTGGTGAGTCTGCTTACGTTTGGAAGCAAGGGGAAATTTACATGGCTTCTGCCATTGAAGGACTTGGAACAAAAAATATTATTGCAGACGATGTAAGAAAACTTACTGGAAAAACTTACTACGATGTTGTAGCCCACGATACAGTTGCTTCAATTATTAATGATCTTATATCAGTTGGGGCCACTCCCCTTGTTCTACATGCTTACTGGGGAATCGAAAACAATGAGTGGCTATCGGACAAAAAACGTATGACCGATTTCATAAATGGATGGACGAATGCCTGTAATCTTGCTGGTGTAAGCTGGGGAGGCGGAGAAACACCTACCCTTCAGGGTGTCATGAAGAAGAACCAAGTAGAGATTGGTGGTTCTGCAGTTGGCATAATTAAAAAAAAGAAACGTTTAATTTTGGGTTCAAAACTTAGGACCGGAGATCGAATTATACTTGTTAAAAGCACTGGTATTAATGCAAATGGAGCATCATTTATAAGAGCTTTGGCAAAGAAATTAAAGAATGGCTATGCAGCAAAACTTCCAAGCGGAAGGATATTTGGAGAAGCAATCATGTCAAAATCAAACATATATGCCACTCTTATTCGTGAGTTGCTGGATAAGAACATCGATGTTCATTATCTCTCAAACATAACCGGTCATGGGTTGCGGAAAATCATGAGAGCGAGCGTAGATTTTGAATATAACATCCAAAAACTTCATAAAAGGTCGGAATTATTCGAATTCATACAGAAGGAAGCTGATATGAATAATACTGAAGCATATGGAACTTTTAACATGGGACAAGACTATGCAATCTTTGTCCCAGAAAAGGAAGTTTTGAAAACACTAAATATAATAAAGTCCAACGGATTTTCTGGACTCGATTCCGGTTATATAAAAAAGGGAACCAAAAAGGTAATTATAGAACCAATAAGTGTTGTTTTTGAAGGAAATACTTTGGGTGTCCGATAACTAAAGGTGTTTTTTGGCTTTGAAAAAAGCGCAGACTGATCCAGCTAAAGAAATTGTTCCATCCTCTATCATTTGTTCCACTTCCTGAATGCTTTTTGTTAAAGGTTCAATTGTATCCTCCCCTTGACTTACTTTTCGGCAGTTTTTGGCAAGAAACAAGAAGGAAGTACACTTTATTACCATAGACAGGGGATTTAACTCTCCCAATTCCGTCCACTCATCGCTCTCGTATCCCACTTCTTCAAGAAGTTCTCTTTTAGCAGCATCTAGGGGACTTTCACCGCTATCTACTCCTCCAGTCGGAAACATAATGTCATCGCGCTCAATAGCATACATGTATTCCTTTATAAGGATTACTTTACCTTGTGTATCTAGAGCCATTATATGAGCGCCTTGTGCATAGTCTACAACCCCAAAGACACCATTAGTACCATCAGTGCGGATAACCTTGTCTTCCCTAACTGTAATCCAGGGATTTCCGTAAATGTGAGTGCTTTCTGTTACTTCGTAGGGACCTTTCTTCATTTATTTGCTCCAAGCTTTGAGGGATTGCGCAAGACCTTTTTTGCCTAACTCCAACCAGTGTTCGTTTTCAGGACTTTTATTTTTCTTTTTATTCTTTTCTAACGTTCCGCCTATGATGTGCATTGCATGTGCAAGCTTTACAAAAAGCGGAAGAATTTCTAGCTCTTCTTTTGTTAATTTTATGTGCTTTTGATACTCTTTGAGTAAAAAGTCATAAGAATCAGTAATTTTATTCTTTCCAGATGGATCAAAGAAAAGATCGCTCATTAGAACTGCCAACTCAACTATTCGAGGGTAATAATTTGCAACTGAAAAATCTACACAATATATTTTCTTTGAAGTTTTTATTAAATTTGTCGAGATAAGGTCCCCGTGCACCAAAACGTGCGGTAATGATTTTAAGTCTATCTTTTCAAATTCAGCTTTTAACTTCTCTAGGGTTTCTAGCTCTTCTTCTGAAAGGAATTTCTTTGCCTTCTTTAGCTCTGCTGGAAAATTGACAAGAGCCCAGGGATCATACAGTTCGGCAGGCTTATGATCTATGGAATTTATAATTGTAGCAAGCTTTATAACTTCCTTTAACTCAGCCTCCGTAGGCTTTCTCCCTAACTCATAAAAATTTTGCCCTTCAACAAATTCGAAAACAGCAAGTCTTATATTAAAATCTTCATACCTTTCACGAAATATGTATCCTGTGTCTCTTTTCAAAAACTCAGGGTGTGTCACTCCGTTATCAATAGCCGTTTTTACAACATTTATAAGTCTTAGACATTCAGCATTGTCACGACCCTCAGCAAATATCTTGACAAAATAATTTCCTTTTGAGGTTACTAGATTTATATTTAGATCTTCATATCCCATTTCTATCGGGTCAAAGGAAACTAATTTTCCCAAGCCGTATGAAGAAGCGACATCAGAGAGCAGGACTTCGAAATCTCCTTGGAAATTGATTCTCTTACGTAAGTTTTGGGGAACACTCATGGGTTTTACGTATTGTACCACATTTTGTACTCAAGAACTGTGGTTAATTTTGTTGTAAATATTTTATTTTATCCCGGATTAGAGCAGCTGTTTCAAAATCCAAATCCTTTGCTGCAAGCTGCATTTCACGTCTTAGATTCTTGATAAGCTTTTCTTTCTCATCGGGAAGTAGTACATCTTTTTCAATAAGTGGTTTTAAGTCTTCCAGAATTCGTTCTCGCTCGATTAACTTTGCTCTAATTTCCTTCTCAATTGTGACGGGTGTAATACCATGATCTTTATTGTATTTAAGCTGATACTCGCGTCTTCTATTTACTTCAGAAATTGCTTCTTCCATAGATCCTGTCACATTGTCTGCATACAAAATCACGTGGGAATCAACTCTTCTTGCTCCTCTACCCATGATTTGAATAAGAGAACTTCTTGATCTTAAAAAACCTTCTTTGTCAGCATCCAAAATTGCAACAAGTCCCACCTCCGGCAGATCAAGACCTTCTCTTAAAAGATTAATTCCAACCAAAACGTCATACACACCGGATCTAAGGTCATCCAAAACATCTTGACGAGACAATGTATCAACATCCGAATGCAAATAATTTACCTTTATCCCTTTTTCTTCAAGAAAGGTTGTCAAATCCTCAGACATTCTTTTTGTCAAAGTGTTCACCAAGACACGCTCTCCTTTATTAACAATTTTTGAAATCTCGTCCATGAGATCCTGAATTTGTCCCTCAGTTGGCCTTACCTCAATCTCAGGATCTACAACGCCAGTGGGTCTTATCAACTGCTCCGCAATATTGTCTTTGCCTGCTTTTTCTATTTCATAATCTGAGGGAGTTGCTGACATGTAGATTGTTTTTTTAATCTTCGTCCAGAACTCCTCTGCCTTCAGAGGCCTATTGTCGTAAGCCGCCTGCAATCTAAATCCGTAGTCTATCAGTGTTTCTTTTCTGGCCCTGTCTCCGTTATACATACCCCGAACCTGAGGAATTGTCATGTGGGATTCATCAAGAACCAGCAACCAATCCTTTGATACTGCGTTAAAAAACTCAAGTAACGAATATGGCGGGTCTCCAGGCTTTCTTCCGTCAAAATAACGAGAATAGTTCTCTATTCCATTTACATACCCAAGCTCTTTAATCATTTTCAGGTCATATTCTGTTCTTTGTTTGATTCTCTGTGCTTCAACAAGCTTTCCTCTCTTCTCAAAGTCCTTAACCTGAACTGATAAATCACGCCTTATTTGCTCAAATACATTTTCATAGGTTGCTGCATCTGTTACGTAATGTTTTGCAGGATAGATTATGATGTCCCCTTCTTCTTTCAGGATATCTCCAGTTAATGGATCAACCTGCTCGATTTTCTCGATAAAGTCACCATTGAAAGTGATTCTAAAAGACTTATCTTCATATCCTGGGATTATTTCAACAACGTCCCCCCTAACCCTAAATGTACTTCTTTTGAAATTGTAGTCATTACGCTGGTACATTAGATCCAAAAGCCTGTCGATTATTGAATTGCGTGTTATCTTCTCTCCTTTTGCCATGTGGAGTGTTAATTTGCCGTACTCATCTGGTGAACCAAGATTGTAAATACATGATACTGAGGCAACAACAATCGTATCTGGCCTGGTCAGAAGATTTGTTGTTGCTGCAAGTCTTAGCTTGTCTATCTCATCATTAATTTCAGTCTCTTTTGCAATGTACGTGTCAGTTGTTGGGATATATGCTTCTGGCTGATAATAATCGTAATAGCTGACGAAATAACTTACTGCATTGTTGGGGAAAAAGTCTCTTAGCTCCTGGTATAGTTGCGCTGCCAAAGTCTTATTGTGAGACATCACAAGAGTTGGTCTTCCGTAGTTTTTTATGACATTTGCGATTGTGTACGTTTTACCACTTCCGGTAACCCCAAGAAGAACTTGATTCTCTTTGCCTTTTTCAAGACCTTCAGTCAGCTTTTTGATAGCTCCCGGCTGGTCACCTGTTGGCTTATATTTACTTACTAAATCAAACATATGAGTCTTCTAGTATAGCACACATTTGAGGCTATTACTTATAACGAATTGATATGGTTTGATATGAATTGTCCGGATTGACTGCTTCGTCTTTTTTTCGTATATTTTTATTATAGTTTTTCAGAATAATTCTAGATTATTGCTA
>CAYTCO010000015.1:20788-24243 GCA_964436385.1 uncultured Gammaproteobacteria bacterium | reverse complement strand
CTTTTTTTCGTATATTTTTATTATAGTTTTTCAGAATAATTCTAGATTATTGCTAACTTCTAGCTCCTAACTTCTGACTACTAATTTTATGACAGCAGTACTTTACAGACGGGAAAGAGAGTTACTAACATTTATCTGGCAATTTCAGGAGAGAAATGGCTACTCGCCTACACTTCGTGAGATGGCTGATGCGATGAATAGGCGAGCCCCCTCAACCATACATTCTTTAATTCGAGGTCTAGTTGAGAAAGGTTATATTCAAAAGGTTGATGGAAATATGAGGACTCTTAAGATACTACACAAAGAGCAATTGGGAGCTTTGATTGGGGAAAAGATGAAAGGAATGGGTACTACTATTTCGCTTCCTCTTATGGGATTTATAGCAGCTGGGGCACCTCTAGAGCCTCATACCGATCCTGAGGCCTCAATGGATGTCGCCTCTTCAATGATTTCAGGAAAAAGAACCTCCTACGCCTTGCAAGTCAAAGGAAATTCCATGATCGAGGATGGAATTTTTGACGGAGATTTTGTAGTAGTTGAGAAAACTGACGTATGTAATGAAGGAGATATTGTTGTTGCTCTCGTTGATGATAGCTTGGCCACTCTCAAAAGATTTTACAAGAAGGATGGAAAAATTGTTCTTATGCCTTCAAACAGCGAGATGGATCCAATTTATCCAACCGAGTGTAGAATTCAAGGAGTGGTAACAGGCCTGGTCAGAAAATTCGGAACAGCTAACTAATATTCTTATTTTTCCTCTTTAACGACTTTCTTAATTTCTTCATATGACGTCCCTTTACCTTTCAATTTTTTGCTCAAGAGCCTATGCTTTACTAGCTCAAATAACATAGGGAATAGTGAGGCTAGAACAATTATATAGATTGCGTATTCAAAGTTATTCTTAACGAAGGGCAAATTTCCAAAGAAATAGCCAGCAAAAACAAGGCTTGTTACCCAAACAAATCCACCAATAATATTGTAAGTTATAAAAACTCGATATTTCATCTTGCCTATTCCGGCAACAAATGGCGCAAAAGTTCTAACTACAGGTACAAAGCGCGCAATAATTATCGTCTTTCCACCATATTTTTCATAAAATTCTTCAGTCTTTGTTAAGTATTTTTTATTGAAAATCCTAGAATTCTCCTTGCTAAAAACTTTAGCTCCAATTTTATTTCCCAACCAATAGTTAACCGTATCACCTAGTATGGCAGCGACTAACAAAACTGCGTATACAACAAAAATGTTTAGGTGTCCAATTGCCGCAAATGCACCTACAATAAAGAGCAAAGAGTCACCTGGAAGAAATGGAGTTACAACAAAACCGGTTTCTGCAAAAATTACGAGAAAAAGAATAACATATGTCCAGACGCCAAATATTTGGATTATAGTCGCAAGATAATCTCCAAGATGCAAAAAAATGTCTAAAATATCCATTCCAAAATTGTAACAAGAGTAGCTGGTAAATAGCAATCAGATAACCTACAATACTAAAAATGAACGAAAACGGAACTTTATACGTCGTTGCAACACCTATTGGCAACTTGGAAGACATAACATTAAGGGCTATTGAAACTCTTAAAATGGTTGACACTATAGTATGTGAGGACACTCGAGTCAGCTCAACCCTGCTTAATAGATACGAAATTAAAAAGCCACTTATCTCAATAAATGAATACAACGAGGAGCAAACAATTTTTGCCATTTTAAAAAAGCTGGAATCTCAAAGCATTGCTTTGATAAGTGACGCTGGCACTCCGCTAATTTCGGATCCTGGGTACAAACTTTTAGCATCAGCCAAGAAAAAAGGCTTTCGCATTGTTCCTATTCCGGGCCCAAGCGCGGTTATTACAGCTCTTAGCGCAAGTGGCCTACCTACAGACAAATTCGTTTTTTTGGGTTTTCTATCAAGAACTCCTTCAAAAGCTCTTAGGAGTCTTGAGTTAACAAAGTACCTCGAGGCAACGGTTGTACTGTACGAATCACCACATAGAGTTTTGCAGACACTAAAATCAATTCAGGAAGTTTTTGGTGACATCGAAGTGACGGTAGCACGTGAACTTACCAAAAAATTTGAGGAAATTTATGCTCAGAAGATTTCGCAAATTCTCAAAGAATACGCTTCAAAAAATCCAAAAGGGGAGTTTACAATTCTCTTCTCAACAAAAACTTAGTTTTTCAGTTTTCAGTTTAATTATAGCTTTGCGGTCGAAAGATCAAGCTCAATTGCTGCTAATCGATTGTATTTTATTGTCCTTTCGCGAGCAGGTGCACCAAATTTCACATAATCGGCGTCAATTGCAACTGCAAAATCAGCTATAAATGTGTCATCTGTCTCTGCACTTCTATTGCTTACAACAATTTTAAGTTGTTTAAATCTTGCCATTTCAGCAACAGCTAGGGCCTCAGTTACTGTTCCTATTTGATTTGGCTTTATAACTATCGCGTTAAGGGTATTGTTGTTAAGTGCTGTTTGAAGTCTATAGGGGTTAGTGCTTGTAATATCGTCCCCGCAAATAAGCGCTTTTGGGCCCAATAGGGAATATATCTTTTTCCACCCATCCCAATCGTCTTCAGCATAGGGGTCTTCAAGATACACTAGAGAAAAGTCATTTAACATAGTCTGATAGATTTCAAGAAGGTCATTTTGATCAAGTTGACCGTTTTTATCCTTAAGAACGTATTTCTTGTTGGAGAGGAATGAATTTGCAGCACAATCAATACCCAAAAAGACGTCCTTCAAAAATCCGTATTTCGTTGATTCGATTACAGTTCTTAGTGTTTTTAAAGCATCAGCGTTAGTCTCAAGAGACGGAGCAAATCCACCCTCATCGGCAGTAAGCGTCGATTGGTTGTTGTCTTTTATGTACCCTCTTGTCTTGTGGTAAAGAGTCACTCCAATTTCAAGACATTCAGAAAGAGAATGACTCGTTGCCGGTATTACTAAAAATTCTTGAAAATTAAGATTACCCTCAGCGTGCTTACCACCCTCAATGATGTTAAACATGGGTGTAGGGATTCTATGCTCTTTACCCTGAAGAGATAAAAACTGTCTAATATAAACAACCAGAGGTAAGAGCGAACTCTTTGCTGCTGCCTTACAAATTGCCTGTGATACTGCAAGAGTTGTATTCCCGCCAAGCTTTGCTTTATTTTGAGTACCGTCCAAATCAATCATTATCTTGTCAATCTCCTGCTGATCTGATGCCTGTAACCCCATTAGCCTTGGCGAAATAATCGTGTTAATTGTATCAATTGCGCGCATAACCCCAAGTCCGCTATACCTTTCAGGGTCAGCATCACGAAGCTGTTGTGCTTCATATGTTCCTTTTAATGATCCTGTGGGAACTGACGATCTTGCGGTCGTACCATCATCGAGAAAAACAAGGACCTCAAGGGTCGGATTACCCTTCGTGTCAAGAATCTCTCTTGCTGTAATGTGTTCAATCTTCATA
>CAYTCO010000015.1:17625-20688 GCA_964436385.1 uncultured Gammaproteobacteria bacterium | reverse complement strand
CCGCTTGCCAACCTTTTTCCAGCTGTTATTTTTTTTGAATGCTTGTTGTAGGAATATCTAACGTAGGTATGTGCTTCAATTTCAAATTCTCCTTTTATCTGACTTGCTGTCTTTATATAACCCGTGAGATCAAATTCGTAATGTGGCTTGATCAAAAGAACCACGGTAAAAGTATGGAAATTTACATGATGAATTGAATGCTTTTTCAAATGGTTTTGCGAATAAAGATTTGCCCAAGCATCGCGAATCTTTTCTGCAACAACTGCCTCACCTTTTAACCCTTCCCATTTTTTTGTTTCGATTTGTCTTCCATCCTGAAAATAGTTAGCCGTGATGGTGAAATCAGAACCCTCAAGTTTTTCTAGCTTTTTATATAAAGGTTTGTGAATGTCCTCTCCTATCGGGGCCCTTAGGATTAAGTCTCTCGCATACAATGCAATCTGCGTTAAAGAGTCGTGCCTCTCGTGGTTTAATGTTCCCAACAAGTGTTTGAGTTGCTGATCGAGATTATTGTCTTTTAAAAAAACTTCAAAAGCTTTTGGAGTAACGATTATCTGAGGGAGAATAGATACTTTATGCTTTGACAATTCTCCGAGAAGTGCAAGATTAGTACCAATTTCCTTTCTGTCTTCCAAAGACACTTCAAGATCCCACAGTACTAAATCGCCGGACAGCAGCATATAGATACATATTACGTATTTTGAGGTAAAAAAGCAAGTAAAAAAGGTTTAGCTATCAGTACCGGGAACGACAAGCTCGAAAGGTTTGGTCTCGGGTCCATATGCTTTTGGACCATAGTCAGATGTGTAGTTGCCAATATTATCTTTAAAATAGGGAGGTTTTGATGCCTGAATTTTACCAACAATAAAGTAAGTCAAAGCCATGATTCCAGCAAATCCTATGTTTTCGGGAGGTGCTATGTCCCAACGGCTTTCAGGTTCTCCAAAAAATTCATTTTTTTTGCCAACTGAGATTACAAGTTCCTCTTTTGCTTTTACAACAAATTTTGCATGCCTTGCATGCCCTTGGCTAAATGCTCGAAGAGACACTTTAGGACCAAACAATTCACTCCTTTTTATTTCAAGCATAGGGCACACTGACATAAATTTATCAGGCAATACAAAAGAATAGGCATTGAATGAATCGAAATTACCGGGCATTTGAACAGATAAAATATAATCCTTAATGCTCTTTGGATTTTCTTGAGTTGCAGCAAGTATCATGCCCATATATGTTGATGTGTTGTAAGTGTATGGCTCAGCAATTGATTTAAAAACAAAAAGATTATCGGCAATCTTTGCTGCATCCGATTCACCCTTTGTCGTAAGAAGTGAAGTCTCAAGCCCAAATTCCTTTGCAAGCTCTAGTTCCCAAACCGAATCTTTGCCTCCTGAAGCCGAAATAACTACTGCTTGCTTGATGATCCCATTTTCAATGGCTTTTTTGTACGACCCAATTATTTTCCTAAAATTACTTTCGTCTGCAAATACGGCTGACTTTTCAGAAAATAAAATTAGTCCAGTGTTGTATGCATTTCCAGACCCCACCACGAAAGGTAGGTCATATGAATTAATATCAAAAGCATGTGGTGGATTTTCTGTAAAAAAATCTAATGCCTCAAGCACTATTTGGTCAAGATCTTTAATTTCTATATATCCCCCCTTTCTTGTCGTCTTACTTCATCTGTCTGGTCACCTCTTGCGTACTTATCCTCAATCCTCCATGTTGTGCTTCCATCCTCAGGTGTTGATACCTCAAATACATCCATCCTTTCCCTACCTTTATGTCTATGTCTTTGTCCAACCTTTGTAGTATATCCAAAATCAAAAATAAGAGGAAACTCATCAAGCTCGCGACTTGAATTCTCCATGACCATATCACACTCACCATAAGACATGTAATAACTTTCAACTTTTACAGCATGTGCTTGCAAGGATAGCCATCCATCTTTTTCGATGTGAAGAATTTTCATGGCAATTGGGTCTCCTTTTTTTGAGAAAATAGGCTCATTTCCCCAAGGTTTGCTGTGATCCGTTGCTACATACCCTTCGATAACAAATCTAGTTCTGTCAATTCGAGTATTTGCTTCCTTCTCACATCCCTCAATAATTCTTACTTCTCCTTCTGTCTCAACTCCATATTTTTGCCCCGTGTGAATCCTAAAGCCAACACCGTACTCCATGATACTCTTGTGCATTTGGCCATTCTCATCCTCCAAAGAAATTGTTGCGTTTCCATCCCTCAAAACTAATATTCTAAATCTATCGCTCATATTAACTGGAATTTGAGAGCCACTGCTAACACGGAGTTCTTTTCCTATGTAAGAAACGCTTGGAGGTGTCCAAACTGCGATCTTTCCCCATTCTATATCCAGGACTTCACAGAAAGGTTCATTTACGAAGGTAGAAGCATCATATTCATGCTTGTGTTGTTCGTAATCTGATGCTTGCTGGGCAGTTGAAGGTTTTGTATCCATTAAAGTGATTCACCACGCTCTAATCTTCGCTGTTCGTCTGTTTCATCTGGTCTTTCATAGTCATCTTGAACTCTCCAGGTCTTCCCACCTTCAGGCATACTCACTTCAAAAACATTACAATCTGTTGCTCCCTGCTGACGGTGTCTTTGCCCTACATTAGTAGTATACCCCTTGTCGTATTCCAATGAAAAGGTGACCATATGACGAGTGTTGTCCTCTGCTATAACGTTACAACTTCCATCAAGCAACCAATAACTTTCTCTTTTTACACGGTGTGCTTTTTCCGACAGTCTATCTCCAGCATTAATGTGAAGGATCTTGACCATCAGAGGATCATCTTCTTTGGCAAAATGCAGTTCATGACCCCAAGGCTTACCAATTCTAAGAACCATCTCCTCAGAATTAAAGTGATTTCTATGAACCTCCCCACTCCACGCTTCAGGCATTGTTCCTTCAAGGATTCTTGTAACAAGTTCTGCGTGGATGCTGTAACGCTGACCCTTATGAAGCCTGTATCCAAGACCGGTTTCCATTTGCTCTGTAACCATATTCCCTTGGGGGTCCTCCATCCGAATCGTTGCTTTTCC
>CAYTCO010000015.1:0-17525 GCA_964436385.1 uncultured Gammaproteobacteria bacterium | reverse complement strand
TTTGCTCTGTAACCATATTCCCTTGGGGGTCCTCCATCCGAATCGTTGCTTTTCCGTCACGAAAAACGAGTATCCTAAATCTGTCATTAATAACCTCGTCAGTCTGACTTCCTTCTGTAAATCGAAGCTCTGAAGCAACGTACGGTAATCCTTGCGGTGTAAAAACGGCTCTTTCTCCCCAGGAGGTTTTTTCTATTTCAACAAATGGGGTTACTGTAAATGATGACGGATCGAAATACTTTGAAGCATCTGCATACGCAAGGTTATCTATATTAATTTCTTCCGGGTTTGTATCCATACAATCTATATTGTAGCAAACTATTTTCTTCCGCCAATAATCTTTATCATCTCATCATGAACTAGTCCATTAGTCATAATAGCGCCCGTTCCTTCCTGTATTGTCCAAGCAGATCCATCAGATCTTGTAAGCTTTCCGCCTGCCTCATCAACTAGAAGAGTAAATGGGGCAAGATCCCATGCTTTTCCATAGCCATCAATGTAAGCATCAATTCTTCCAGAAACAAGCAAGCATCCGCAATAGGTCGCGTCCCAAGCCCTACTGCTAGCGGATTTTTCAATAAGATCAATTATTAACTGTTTGTTCTGAAAGTGTCTTGGACTGCCAAAAGCAAAATAAGTATCTTTAAATTCTGGAATTGTTGATACGTGAAGCCTTTTTTTATCCTGAAAGGCTCCTTTTCCTCTTTGTCCATGGTAATAAGTGTCCTCAAAAGGGTAGTAAATTACTGCTGCTTGCACTCTTCCCTCACGGTAATGGCACACAATTACGCACCAATTGGCAATTCCACGCAAAAAATTCCTTGTTCCGTCGATTGGATCTACTATCCAAAATTCATCTTTCGTTCTATCTCCCCCATGCTCTTCCCCAACAAAACTTGCTCCCGGATATTTTTTAGAAATTAAATCTTTAATGACATTCTCAGTTTCGAGATCAGCGATACTAAGAACGGAGTTGTCTTGCTTTACCTCAACTTTTACATCTGTATCGAAATATTTAAGGGCATGGGTAGCACCAGCTTTTGCAGCCTCCATGGCAACTTTTAACTCGTCCATATTTCCTTTACTTTATCACAGGTGGGTGATTCTTTTTTAGAGATTTTTAAGGCTGCCGTTTTTTCAATCAACAAACTATCAGGAAGCGGAAAAGAAAGACTTGTAACCTCAAAATAGGAAGCACCCAAAGAAAGGATCTTATCTGACATGTTATTTTTTATTCCTCATCTCAACCCACTGGGGCATAACTTGCAGAAATTCCTCCCAGGAGTCATCCATATTAACGCTATATTTGTCTGCAATCAGCAATATTTCGTATAGAAGATTTGTCAAATTCGAACCCATGTCCTTTGCCTTAAGAGCATCGTTTTTTTTGCCCTCAACAACCAGTACGTCATGAGAAAGTTCTCCGACTTCCTCCATAAGATTTACCAACCTTGTTTCTATATTCCATTTATTTGTGAATTGCGAATCTAAATCTTGGCAGTCTTGAGATAATTGTGCGAGGGTTTTACTCATTTTTTGATAGAGATTCGATGAGAGGGCGAAGTTCATCTCTTTTCTGTTCCATTTCTTCCTTCTCATAAGACTCGACGTTAAGTCTTAAAAGCGGTTCTGTATTGGAGGTTCTTAGAGAAAGTCTCCAAGTTGGGTAAGATATTGCAACCCCATCCATGGTCTCAACCTCTCCATCGTCGTATTTACTTTTTATAGCTTCAATTATTTCAGGGGCGTTTGAAACTTTGAAGTTAAATTCACCTGACTCATAACTCCTTCTATAATCCTCAACGACCTCAGAAAATGGCTTCCCACTCTCTGTCAGAACCTTCATAACAGTCAGTATCATTGGCATCTGGCTTTCTGCATTTCCTGTTTCTCTGAAAAAATAGTGCCCTGAAGATTCCCCAGCAAAGATTCCTCCAGTACTATGTAGACCTTCGGTTATATATGCATGTCCAACTTTAGTTATAACCATTCTTCCTCCATTTTCTTCAATAATCTTTTTGGGAGTAAGAATATATCTAATATCAACGAGTATTTGTTCTCCCGGATTTTGAATCAAAAGCTCCTTGGCAACCATTGACGTTATGATAGTTGGTGGAACAATCTGTCCCTTTTCATCAATAAAAAACAGCCTGTCGCCATCACCGTCAGGAGCTAGCCCAAAATCTGCTTTTTCCTCAATTACTCTTTTTTGAAGATCAACTAAAGTTTCTGCCTGCAATGGATCCGGCTGATGAGCCGGAAAGGTACCATCCAGCTCAAAGTTCATCTTAATAAGATCTGCATCAACTTTTGAAAAAATAGTTTCGATATACTGAGCACCCATTGCATTTGCGGTATCTGCAACAATTTTAAATTTTTTAAATTGAGAATTTCCTACAATATGAAGCGCATTTTCTATTTCGTCCTCCAAAAATCCCTCTTTCTTCTCAACCGATCCCCCAGGCTTTTCTGGCAAACTTTCCTCTGCCAAAGCCATTCTTTTTACTTCCTCAAGACCCTGTGCGCGTCCTATCTTCAACAGTCCCTTATCGCTGTTTCTTACGATTTTTATTCCATTCCACTCTTTTGGGTTATGGGAAGCTGTAACTTGAAAACCAGCTTCGTAGCCATAATGACTGACGCAAAAGTAGAAGGTTGGAGTTGAGACTATCCCAACATCAACTACTTGAGCACCTAATGACACCAATGTGTCAATTGCAACTTTTGTAAGCGCTGGTGAAGATGTGCGCATGTCAGTACCAACAACAAGCTTCAGTGGCTCTCCTTCCTGCTTATTCTTTGAGAGAAATTTATAGATTGCTTTAACAATTGGAACGATAGTAATCTCGTCCATTTCGGTTGGATAAATTGCACGTATATCGTAGCCTTTAAAAATGTGTTCGGGGATATTCATTTGCTCTTGCAATCTTTATGTTAGTTCAGAAAGGATTAGTATGTCAAGATGCTTGGAAAGGCTCACGGAGAGCTTGCCAGTTTTTAATTTAAGCTCTGTTTTTTTAAGCGCGTTATAAATATTAACAAGACTCTCCCTCTTCCACATCCTTAATTGTCTCTGCAGATTGTTCATTTGCCATGGTGACATTTTTAATAGGTCATCGGTCAAACTCCCCGAAGACAAGACAACTAGTTGCCTTACCCTTTTAGTTAAAGAGAAGAATAACTGCTCAGCTGCATAAGTTTTTAATAATTCGTGATACAGAGCGAAAGTTCCTTTTTTGTTTGTTGGCGTAAAATTGTCCAAAAACTGAAAGTAGTTGGAAGGGAGCAAAAAATCCTTGGCTGTTGTGTTTTTAAGAGTTGCAAAAGTTGTTTTTAACAATTTTTTGTCTTCCCAGAGGACTAATAGTTGTTGCGAAGAAGATTCGTTTAGAAATTTGATAAAGTCCTTTTTTTTGGTATTTTTTGATAGCAAATTTTCAACAACTACCACCTTTTCATCTCCAAAAAGAGATTCTGAGATAATTGCATCTTCAAGGGTCGAAATTGTCAAAGATTTACCATCTAGATTTTGGGTCTTCTTGTTCTCTACGAGAATTGATAGAAATTTTCGAGATGCGGCAGTATCGTCACCGTGGAGTATATATATCATTATTTAATATTTAATATTTATTATTTAGTATAGATCCCAAATCACAAAATGCTAGTAAATATTAAATGCTAAATACTAAATATTGTCTCTGTACTTCTTGTATAGAGACTCTACTTCACGATCTATTAGTGTATGGCCGTATTTGTGGAGTAAAAGGCTTCCTGAAAAATTCTTTGGTATATGTAAAAGCTCGTGAATTATAACTTTTGTTTTTTCTTCGCGATTTAACCTGTCATATCTCTCAGAAATAATCTCAAGAACATATGAGGGCTCAAGACTTAAGGCTTTTTGGAAAATCTTTGGAAATGACCAGATTCTCGCATAAGCTTTTGCTTTTGACCCTGTTGTACGATAACAAAAAACCTTATCCACCACTATGTGTTCCATGCCAAGAGTTACTATAATTTTTTCCATCTCAAGCCTGACTGACTCGTCCTTCTCCCATTCTAGCTTTGTGCTTTTTTTTGACTCTCGATGGATTATTTTTTTGGGTTTTGAATTGAAAAATATAGACATTAGAAAAAAAGCTTTACAAACTCAACAACAAGTATATTTCCCATAGTTGTATCTGCTTCTTTTCCTCTGATAAGTTTTCTAAATTCCATTATCCGTTTTGTTGTAACTCCCTTTACTGCTTCAAGCAATGGTTGTCCTTTTGTCTTTTCCATCTTTTCACTAACCGCATAATACTGTGTATGTTTTCCATTCTTTATGAAGGAAAAAATGTCAAATGCTCCCCCTTGCGAATTAAGCAAAAATGGAGTGATGGCTACAATTTTATCTTTATCTTTATTCCAAAAATTCTCATACGCTGTCTCGTAATACTTAGCAATAGTGCTTTCTGAAAGTTTTTTACTATCCCAACCAGTCTCAGTTATAAAAACAGGCTTCTTATTAAGAGTATGGGAATTTATTAAGCTGTATTCAAATTGGTAAGTGGTTATACCCTCCACTTTATTTTGCAAAGGCGGTGCCACAAAACCCGGATTTGGGTAAGAGTGCGATGAAAACGCATCTATTTTGTTAAAAATCTCAGGATTATATTTGACCATCTCATTTAGATAAACGAGATTATCCATATATTTAACTCTGTCGTTGGGTGCAGCATTATCTAGCCCTCCCATAATAATGTAGAAATTTGGGTTTCTTTCCTTAAAAATCTCGACAGTGTAGGAAAGAAGGTCAGCGTACTCCTTTGGGTTTGGTGCTTCTCCGGCCCATTCGTCAAATCTATTCATCTCGTTAAAAGCAATGATGTATCTATTCTCAACGGGCCAATTTAAGGAGTTTAGGAAATTTGCAAAATCCAATATGTCTATGGTTGTTGGTTTTGCCCAAACATGAGTATTTTCTCGGTCAGACTGTGTGGCGAGACGGACTATCGGAATTAATTTGTGGCTTTTTGCCTGATCCATAAAATCTTGCCATTTCTCCAAATCTTTATCCCCAACTTGTATTGGGATAGTTACATATCCCCACTCTCCAGTTTTTGAATTAACAAGGCTTGCTGCCTGGGAAAGCTCAGATGGAAATAGTATGTGAATGCCAACAAAATTGTTTGGACGGGATAATGGGTCAAAAATGGCGTAGCTTGTGCTTGGAAAAAGTAATATTCCCGCAGTAAAAAGTGTAACAATAAGTAATTTTTTTATCCCCATAGTCACAAAATGATATAGGAATGGGACTTAAAGGTCAAATGAACTTACTATTTCTTCTTTGAAGGCTTATCGGAAGGCAGAAACCAAAGTATAACCCCGCCAACAGCAAATAGAGCGCCAGTTAGTTGGCTTCCGTCATTTGCAAATTGAGAAAGCTGAGGATAGAAATAGATGATAACCCCGACTACTACTAGAACAAGAGCAAGATTCTTTTTGTTCATGGATTTAGCGTACCACCAAGTTTTTATGGATGTCAAGAAGTATTTTGTTGCCTGATATAATGAATGCATGACTTTTTCTTGGACAGACCTTCCAAAACCGTGTTTCGTGTTGGCACCAATGGAAGGTGGAACAGATACAGTCTTTCGGCAAATACTTGCTTCTTGCGGCAGACCTGATGTTATGTTTACTGAATTTACTAATGTAGAAGGGCTACTTTCAAAAGGACGCGAGGAGGTAGGTAAAAGATTGATTCATGAGGAGAATGAAAAGCCTCTTATTGCTCAAATTTGGGGGAAAAACCCTGAATCCTTTTTTGAAGTCTCACAGCAATTGGCAAAAATGGGATTTTCTGGGATTGATATCAATATGGGTTGTCCTGAACGCACAGTTGTTGCCAATGGATGCTGCTCTGCCTTAATTGATAACCCCTCACTTGCAACGGAAATTATTGAGGCAGTTAGGAAGGGCGCAGGTGGCCTTCCTGTGAGCGTAAAAACCCGAATCGGGTTTAAAAGCATAGAAACAGAAAGATGGATAGGCTTTCTCCTAGAACACGATTTAGACGCACTAACTGTGCATTTCAGAACTCAAAAAGAGATGTCCTTAGTTCCTGCGCATTGGGAGGAAGCGGAAAAGGTTGTTAAGCTAAAAGCTAAAAGCTCAAAGCTAAAAACTGTAATTATTGGAAATGGAGATGTAGTAAGTAAAAAGCAGGGAAAAGAGTTGGCAGAAAAATATGGGCTTGATGGGATTATGATCGGACGAGGTGCTTTTTTAAATCCTTATGTATTTGATGAAACCGTTGACTATGCATCCCAAGCTAGAGAGGAAAGAATTAAGTTACTAAGAAAACATTTAGATTTGTTTGAAACCACTTGGAAGGTTACTCATCCGCTTTCAGAACGCGGCTACACAAAGAGCTTTGCTCCTCTGAAACGCTATTTTAAAATTTATATTTCAGGGTTTGACGGTGCGGCTGAACTTCGAGAAAAGCTTATGGCAACGCAAAATTTAGAAGAGACACGAGAAGTTTTGAAAAATTACTGATTACCAGCATTAATCATGTGGATTGTCGGCCCCAAACGCAGAATTTTGTCCTCAGGATTTATCTTTTCCCATATTCCCACACCTGTTGTTCCATATTCAACAGCGTAGCTTTTTTTATTTGTCTTAAGACTTACTGCAACTCCAAGAACTAGTTCGTCAGTTGCCAAGTCAGAAATTTCTCTTTGACAGTTAACATACTCACTTGCTTCTTCAAGACTTGGTAATCTACCGATCAGAACATAAAACGTAAGGTGGTAGTCAGTACCTGAGGCAATCAGCTCCACCTCGCCGTTTCCTATAAGAGGGTATGTTAAAAGCGCAGGAAAAACCGAAAGAGGATCAATGAGGTGCTTATAATCACTTTCTGCCGGCATGGAGGGATTATACAATATTTCTTACAATCTGTGAGCCGCCTCAGACTAAAATTGAACACGTTTGAAAACTATTTCAATAGAGTTTATCACGCTTTAAAACAGTATGATGTTCCTGTTTATACATGACAATAAATTTTAGACTAAATTTATGCACAACAATCTTATACGTCTTCCCGTAGCTGATCCATTGTTTTTTTAATAAACTGTCCAAGCTTACGATCTTTCTGTTTCTTTTCAAGCTCAGTCATTTCATAGTATTCATTTTCTTTCTTTAGCTTAATATAGTTTTCATATTTTTGACTATCCAATGTCTTGTCATACAATGCCTTTGTTACTGCACAACCACGCTCCTGCTTATGAGTGCAATTAGAAAATTTACAAGCTCTGGACAAAGCAGCAATTTCCTCAAATACACGTTCAATACCTATATCTGCATTTACCATTCCAACCTCCCTTGTTCCTGGATTATCTATCACAATTCCACCAGATTCCAAAACATATAACTCTCTTGTCGTAGTTGTATGCCTACCTTTACCACTAGTGGCACTAATTTCGTTTGTTTGAATAATGTCACTTTTTAATAATTTATTTATTAACGAAGACTTTCCTACACCTGAGGAGCCGATAAAACAATAAGTCAACCCTTTTTTAATATACTCGATTAATTCTTGAAGACCTTCTCTTGTAAACGAACTAGAGCAAAGTATATCGACATTGATAAATCGATTTTTTATTTCTTCAATTCTTTTATACAAATCTTCTCGGGTTACTAAATCAGTTTTGTTTAACACAATAGTAGGTTTTATACCTCCTTCGTTTGCTAAAACAAAATACCTTTCAAAACGATTCAGACTATAATCTTTGTCTAGCGACTGAACGATAAAAGCGACATCAATATTAGTTGCAATAATTTGTGTATCATTTTTATCACTATATTTTTTTTGAAGTATTGTTTTTCTTGGTAATATTTTTTGAATAGTTGCTTTTTCATTATCTGTCTTATTTATTATTACCCAATCGCCAACCGCAGGATAATCTAATCTTGTTGTTGCGTTAAATACATGTTTGCCAGTAACTCTAGCTAAATATTCACCATAAACATCTTTTACTCTGTATGCTTCTTTGTACTCAGAAACCACCCTCGCAATAGAAGACTCCTTAGAAATAGTATTTTTCAGATCTTGATTAAAAAAATCATTAAATCCAAGCTCTTTAAGTTTTGTTTTGGTCATTTCATCCATTTATATATTCTATCAAACCTAACTATACAACAGTTGGATATTTGTATGTGGGGAAGTTCAGAAGAAATCCATAGAAAACCGAAGAAGTGTGAACCGCCTCAGACTAGAATCGAACACTTTCCAAAACTATTTTAACAGGGTTTATCAAACGCTCCATCAGTACAACATTCAAGTCGTATATTAATGTCGAAGACTATTTATCCTCTGGTAAAGTGTTGAATTCTTCTTTTTTTTCTTCCATCCATTCTTGCATGGCTTTTGGGTCGTTCATTTTCTCTTTCATCTGTTCCATAGCTTTTAGATGTGCTTCATCTCCATTTTGAAACATTTCTGCACCATGCTGTTGACTCATTTGAGCCATTTCTTCAAACGTTTCAGCATGGAATTCTTTATCACAAGCCCCAGCTAATTGATTACATGTCATTGTTTTCATAAATTATTGCCTCCTTTCTTAGAAGTAGTGTATCAAAGAATAAGATAAAAATCCGTAGAAACCCTAAGAAATCCTAAGATGTGTGATCCGGCAGGGGCTCGAACCCTGAACCCAAAGCTTAAAAGGCTTTTGCTCTACCATTGAGCTACCGGACCTTGGTTCAATATCCACCTTGTTCCACATGACTTCAATTGAACCGACCCTAATTTTACCAAATTTACCCTCATGAAGGCAAACCCACTTATTGTTTGACAAAAAGTGCGCACTGTCACATACTGTTGGTAGTACCGCCTCATAAGGCAGTTAGGGGGTGATTTTTTTGCAAAGTGTAAATAGTGAAATAATAAATACGCTCAACGGAAGCGTGTCAGCTATAATTTCCTTTATTCCTCTTTTTCTTTCAGGGTTTATAATACTTCTCATTGGCATCATTGCTTCAACTTTTTTGAGGCAAGTTGTTAGAGAAGGACTCAGAATAATAAAGTTTGAAAACTTTCTAAAAAAGTATGGAGTTCCTGAATCCAAGGAAGCAGCCAACTGGAGTACGATTCTTTCAGAGATTGCTAGATGGTTTGTGATAATTATTTTTCTTATTCCAGCAGCTCAAGTATGGGGACTTGGGAAATTCGTTGATGTTCTAAATAACCTTTTGCTTTTCCTGCCAAATGTTTTTATATCTGTTCTAATGTTACTAGTCGGATTTGTTGTCTCGAAGCTTGTGTATGATCTTTTGATTGCAAGCGTAAGAGGTCTTTCTCGTGATAGCGCAAAAAGCGTTGCCATGGTAGGACGCTGGGCTGTTTTGATCTTTGTATTTTTAATAGTTCTAAACCAGCTTGGTATTGCAAGCGACCTAATACAAATATTGTTTACCGGAATTGTGGCTATGGTTTCTCTTGCAGGAGGGCTTGCTTTTGGGCTTGGAGGAAAGGATACAGCAAAGGATATTATAGAAAAGTTTCGCAAGAAACTCTGAACACTTAACTAACTAAAAGTTGCTCTGGTCAACTTTATTATTTAAGGCTGATAAGTTATAATATAGGGCTTGGATTTCTTTTTCAGGCCCGTTCTTCTATCGGTTAGGAAACAGGGTTTTCATCCCTGTAGGGTGGGTTCGACTCCCACACGGGTCACAGATTCTTGATTAATTCTTAGTCCATCTATTAACTAAGTTTTCAACGTGATCATATTGTGATGGTCGAAATAAAGCAAGAGCTATATCTAAATCGTCAAGCTTATCGGGAGACTCCTCTTTCACTTTTTTATAAAATTCTTGAATTTTTTCTCTTATTTTGCCAGCATTCATTGTTTCACTAATGAGCTCAATGGCTTGATCAATTTCCGGGTCAATTCCTTTTGCTTCTTTTAAAGCAGCAAGTTGACTTTTTATATACCCACGGAAGGTATGGTTTGGGATTTGAAGGTGATCCCAAGAATTTCTAGGTACTGATGCAATTTCTGCCTGAAGCTCATCATTTCCATCTACTAATTTAGATAATGTCCTCAATATATTATCCCTTCTCTGATTATACATAACCTCTGGTGCAGCAAAAACTTTAAGCCTTCCAAGACCTTTAATACTACTAACAACACTTGAGGATGTACTGGAATCTCCTTTTAATATACTAAAAGCATCTGCAAAAGCATGAAAATCTTCATGCTTTAATATCATGGGAGAATATAAGGGAATTGGTGTATTAAATATTGCATGTAGTAATTTTTCTTCTCGCGTGCCTTCGCTTGCTTTTATTAGATTGAAGGGAGTACCTGTAAAATGCATGCCTAATACACCATCAGTTATCCTACCATCAGCCACCTCAGAATCGTACGAAGATTGTTTTGCAATTAGTGAAATTGAAAAATTGCTAGGAACTACCTCAAGAAAATCTCCAACTCCCATGTTTGTGTTTATTTTTACCTTAGGTACATAAGAATCCGGATTTTTCCAGTTTTCTCCCATTTCTACATATATGTTTCTGATTTGTTCTCGTCTTTTTAGCAAATTTTCTATTCCCGATTCTAGTTGTAGTAAGAAACTTACTCCGGGCTTACTTTCTAGTTGTCCAGCTGCTATCATGGCATCGTCTCTTTCATTTTTAGGAATACTTCTTTTACTGCTTTTATCCTTGAGGTCTTTATATTTGTGGAATAGTAAATCTGTATCTGGAAAAATATTCGAAGCTTCGGCAAAAACACCCCTCAATCTATGCTCATCACGAGAAATATCTTCAACAGTATCATTAGGTGATGGGGGAGTAAAACTACTTGCTTCGTTCCATAAGCCTTTTACTACTCCTATTTGTTGTTCAACCTTAGAATAGTAAGCATCCTCTTTTCTCAATACCCTATCTGGTCTGATCATCCCAGTAGATGAATTTTCTCCACCTTCTTCTGACATGACAAAATTATATATGATTCAAATTCCTATTGGTAGCTAGATAGAGAAGCTGCAGTGAGACTTGGCTCGCCTTGAGGAGTAAGAATATCTACCCATAATTACCGAAATCAATAAAGATTTGACTTTTGCATTAGCCTTCTAACTACCTCAAATAACCCATGCACAACTTCATCTAAATGAGTTTCTATTATCTGATTTGTAACGAAAAATGTGCTGAAGCCGTCAATACCTGAATAGTGTTGTCTCTTAAAATCACTTATTATTCTGTCTGGTTCAGTAAAATGATCTAACCCATCTACTTCGATATAAAGTTTGACATCTGGGATCGCAATATCAACGTGTTTATAACCGTCAGGGTATTCTAATATTGCATTTACACCTTTTCTGCACAATGCTTCATGAAGTTTTATCGCATGAATAGTTGGTTTTCTCCCATCTGCTCGTGACATGTATTTATATTACATCACATACTGTGTGTAATTCTTGAGAGATTGATAAAGCCTAGCGTATTCACGAATTAGGTGTTCGATTTCGAGGTTGGTAGGGTCACACTTCGGCAAGCTCAGTGCAAGCATCTAATATGGTTGGCACAATTCAGTGGTTTGTCTACATGCTTCTTTGCGACAAAAAAACTTTTTACATTGGGATCACAAATGAAGTTCGTTCGAGAGTTCTTCAGCATAAAAACAAACAGAATATTTCAACTAAAAAGTTTTCAAAACTTCAGATTGTTTATCTAGAAAAATATGATGATAAGTTCCAGGCTGCGAAGAGAGAAAAACAATTAAAGGGTTGGTCGCATGCGAAGAAGCAAAAACTAATTGACGGAAAACTTGGAATAAATGCTTGTAATGAGCTTGTTGAAGTGATCAGTGAGGAACTGTACTTGTGAGCTTGTTCCGAACGAAGTTGAGGAGACTCCCACACGGGTCACCGATGGGAACACCTAGGCAAGGTGTTCGAACCTCTAGGTACAGTTCTATTAAAGAATTGATATATAGAGATTTATCTTTATAAAACATTAGCCTCATCTTCGGTTCAACTTTACTGACGGGTTTATTCATCCCAGTTTGTTCTAAAGGGAGAAACTCGTTCAGTTAGCTCGTCAGCATATCTACGTATCCACTTTAAGCCAATAAGTTCTCTTACTATTGAATGTTGATTCAACCAGTCTCTATCCTGTACGAGTGGGGAATTTTCTGGAGAACGTAATAAATCTCGGGGGAATACTGTTGCAACCAACGCAAGCACGTTAAATGGATCCGGGATAAAAATATCATCAAGGCATTTATCTTGTTGGTCAGAGCTATATCTTTGGATGCTAATACCTGCTTCTGATCCATTTTCAGTTTCTCTTGGATCCGTTTTGCTAATGCTAATTTCATCCTCATCACGTTTTCTTTCGAGATGAAGCATGTCAATAGGGGCATAATGATAATCACCTAATGCTGTATCTCTTCCTGTTAATAAATCCATAAACTCATCAATTTCCCCCCTTAGTTCTCCATCAGCTCGTAAATAATCCAAATCTACATCTACTTGAAATCTTCGTGTCCAGTCACTTTGCCAAAAATTCACATCTCCCTTATTTTTTGCTTCGCGAAAAAAATTCCAAGATGAAAACGTGTTGTGTAATTGTGGTTTACCATCTACTAATATATGTGTCTTCAATTCGATGTCTGATACCTGACCATGCATCCAATCAACAGACAATTCTTCACCGGGTTTTAATCTTAACTTCATCTCATCGTCAAATGGAAAGATTGTGAGCGAGTCACGTCTGAAATTTGCGTCCTGCCGCCATTCAATGTTTAGCCCAAATCTACCCTTAATGAGGCCTATTTCACATAAAGCCTGTGGTACAAACTTAAACTCTTCATCTTCTTGTGGGGTTGGCCTAAAATATTCTCGACGTACAGATCTATCTTTTATTTTTGCTACAAAAAATTTACTAGGGTCAATCTGGGTTATTCCCGGAGTGTTTTCAAAAGTATTTGTGAATGAAACTTGTGCTGGTTCTAGTTCCTCTTTTGGTATTGCAGGTGGTACATCAATACCACGGGGACGAAATGAGGTGGTGAATGCATCGACATCTTGAATGCCAAGTTCGATCTCTGCTCGCTCTCTTGAATTCATGCTCGAATTATACGCTCAATTTCAATAAAACTAAATATAATTATAGGTTATCATTATAATTTGAATTCCTTTTCCCTACTTCTTTGTCGCAGTATATTTTCCGTAGTCGCTCAAACCAAGCTAAAGATGGTTCGAAGAGAGATGATGTCGGATCACAGTTTTTATTTTAGTAGAATTCACCAAAATTGAAGCCAAAATAGTTCGAAATTATTTTTAACATCCTATAATTCCAGCCTCACGCCAAAAGGGAGTCGAACTCGCAAAGAATTTTGCGCTGCGGGGAGTCAGTGATCTGAACCCCAATACCGCCCTCCTGAATATTGGGAACTTACCACCCCATGGGATGAAGCCTGAACCTTTACTTAACAACGTTGCAAGTTAACACTTAAAAAGTGTCTGCATTATTTCTTTTAAGTTTTTCATTCCTCCTGCAGATTGGATCAGAACAATTTTACTGGTTTTATCAACGCTTAATTTTTTCAATGATGCAAACACTACTGCTGAGGTGGGCTCTGGAATAAGTGACTCTACTTTTATTATTTCCTTTAAGGCATCTGTAACTTCTTTTTCTTCAACTTCAATGATTTCTCCATTTGTATCCGCAAGGGCATTCATCACTTTGGGTGAGGAATAAGATTCCTGCGCGATAATTCCTTCGGCAATCGAGTCTGGTATACTTGACAGCTCTACAAAATCTTTGTGTTGTTCTAGGGCAATTTTCAACGGAGAAGCGTTTTTTATTTGTACTCCGACCATTTTTGGTAACTTATCAGTCAAACCCATAAACATAAGTTCCTTAAACGCTTTATATATGCCAAACAATAATGTTCCATTCCCGCATGGAACAACAATAACATCGGGCACTTGTAGATCTTCCCATATTTCAAATCCAATGATTTTAATCCCTTCTTCTTTAATTGGATTTATTCCCGGTGTACAATTCCATCCTGGGTATGATGTGTCTATAGCTTTTCGATATATTTGTTCGTAATTACCCCTAACCTCTTTAATTACTCCGCCGTACAATCCAATAAGTAATCTTTTACCAACAGAAAGACTTTTGGGAACAAGACAGAAGCATTTTATCCCTGCTTTTTGAGCATAAGCGCTAGTTGAAACTGCAGCATTACCCGATGACACTACGAAAATTTCTTTGATATTCCACTCCAAGGCTTTATTTATTGCACAAAAGCTTTCTTTATCCTTAAATGAACCGGTTGGATTTTTAGATTCATCTTTTACATATATCTCTGTGAATCCATACTTTTTACCAAACTTTTCAAGCCTTACTAATGGTGTTTTCTGTTCACCAAAATGGATAGCGAATTTATCAACAGGAAGTAAATCCTCATATTTTTTCCACGAAGTCTTGCTGCTCTTGGAAAATTTTATATTTTTATAATCATAAATTAGTGTTAGATAACCATAGTAAGGACGATGATATTTACATGTTAATATCTCCTTATTAAAAGGGTAAACTTTTAAACATTTAATACACTTATAATATTTTTCCATATCTAGTATTCAAAATCGATCTCAATATCTCCCTCGTCAGTGTAATAGACTTCAAGAATTGGCAAATCTTTTCCGAGTGCTTTCAGCACTTTTTTAACCGCGTTCTGTTGGCTTTTCCATTCACTGTGAAGCACTGTTACGCAAATACCGGCTTCCTCTTGTTTTTTAATATAAAGGGCTGTGTCAAGTGCAACGCAAGCAGGGGTAGTGCCCATCTCAGGGCTTTTCCGAAGAACTACCTCCTTGTCTTTCTTATGATTCTTTTTAAGTATTACGGCACCATGCTTATTTATTTCAGTCAATGAACCTTGCTCTAATTCTGCTATTACTTTCTCCGCATCTGAAACTAGTGAAGATTCCATTATTAATCTGTCGGCAACAAATCCGTGTTCTGACAACAGACTTTGGTTATTTTCTAAATCCAAGGTATTTGATTGAGCGTTATAGTCGTCAATGAAAAGCATTTTTTTAACAAGAATACCCATGTTTTCAAGTGCAATTGATACCTTTGCGCCTACAATTGCCCCAACCTCATGTGATAGAGAAGGAATTTCATCAGTATAGATATGCCCCGCTTCCACCCACGCAATAGAACGTTGTTTCCCAACATTAATTGATTGAATTAACCCTAATTGTGATTGTAATAATTCGATCATTTTTACTCCTTTTCCCAATAAAAAATCCCGTCGCTAAGAATAACTTCCGTTATTCTCAAGGACGGGATATCCCGTGGTACCACCTTGCTTCCACTAGCTACAAAAAATCCACCTTTCGGTGGATCAACAGTAAAGTTAGCTAATGCTTATTTATCTACGCTCCGTTGCCGACACGCTTTGTCGTATTTTTACGGGTGACTTCCGTCGTAGTAATGCTTTTTTAGGGCTTTCTCCTACGCAGCTCGTCTACTGCGGTAGACTCAAACGCTTTTTTAAATTCTAACTGTATTATATCAAAATAAATATAAAAATACCACAAATAACGGGTTTGGATAGAAATTTCGATGTTGTTATAGCTCTAAGAAAACTATATTATTTCCGGTCCATTTTAAAAATTTTTCAAAGTCATTTGATTTTATAACTAATGTTGACGTATTTATGTTTGGATGAAATCCTAGCTTGTAATGCTTCAAAAGAACTTTATCAATTAAAACTTTAACCGTTTTAGTACTATCATTTATCAAACCAAACGGAGAAACAGAACCTGGTGTTATCTTCAAATATTTATCAAGTCGTTCAGGCGAAGCAAAGCTTAGCTTGCTTTCAGAAAGGTCAGACGATAATTTTTTCAAGTTAATTTTTCTGGTGCTTTCCGCCACAAGTAAATAATGTATCTTCCCTTTTTTATTTCTAAGAAAAAGGTTCTTACTTTTACCCGCATAAATCGCGCTATCATATTGTTCAGCTTCTTCAACGGTAAAGACCGGCGGATGATCATGTTTTTCATACTCGATATTTAAATCGGTAAGAATATCATAAATGCTTTTCATAAGGTAATTATAGCAGAGGCTGATAAAAAATGAGGCAAATCTTACAATAAGTCTTTCCTAGGGTACTAGAAATAGCCTTGTTCCGTGACAAGGCTCGAACCTTATTTCGAATATTAAACTATAAATCTTGCGAGCTTTAAAAAGTTAAACATTTTCATTGTTAATTTTTCATTCTCTATTTTTCTCATAATCTCCCGGCTGTGCGTTTGGGATAAAATATTAAGGCTACCTTCCCACGAGATTTCTCTGTCTAGAATAGCTAGTTTTCTATGATGATTTCCAGTACAAATTAATGTTTGTATGCCAATCCTTTCAAAAAATTGAATTTCTACTTCTGCCTGAGTAGCCATCGGCAGATCATATTCTCGTGGATCTCTTGTAAATACGCATATTTTTATTCCTTCTTCTATTTTCTTTCTAAAGACCGATCGAAAGTCATTCATTCTTAAAGTTGTAATGAAAGGACTTTCTATAATGATTTCTTCCCTGCATTTCCATAAATCCTGAATAAAACTGTGATAAAATGTATTTTCATTGAAGAGTTGTGATGTGGCTAATCATGATTGAGGCAAAAGGTTAGAAGATGACATTTTCATCCTCCTTTACCTCATATACCTTCATTAGAGCATTAAAATGAGCCAATAATGGTTCAAAATAATTTGCAGCCGGATCACACATCTTCGGTTTTCTCCGATTCGCATCGAGTTTCTGCGGATTTATACTTTACTCTTTGATATACTACATCTAGGAAAGGACACAATAATTTATGAAAACAATGACATGCAATCAACTAGCAGGAGCTTGTGACACAGAATTTCATGCTGAAACCTTTGATGAAATGGCTCAACTGAGCCAACAGCATGGTGCAGAAATGTTTCAAACAGGAGATGAAGCACATCTGAAAGCTATGGAACAAATGAAAGAAAAAATGAATGACCCAAAAGCCATGCAGAAGTGGATGGAAGAAAAAAAAGAAGAATTCAACGCCTCACCAGAGGATAAGTAATCTTTGAAATTAATATGCAACTTGAATGTTGTAGTGCTGAAATGTGTACGATTCTAGTCTGAGTCAGTTCACACCTCTTATACAATTATTTTTTTCCCATTTATCTCATGATCCCTAAGGTAGCTCTTTTCATTGATCAAGATCACATCATTTAATAAAAAATAATATTAAGTTTAAATGTGAGAAGGTCTAATATTTATATAAGCTGTGCATATTCTGTATGGATTATTATTCTTGTTTCAATTTTAGGTAGTCTATACTTAAGCGAAGTAAAGGGCTTTGCACCTTGCACACTTTGCTGGTATCAAAGAATATTTATGTTTCCATTAGGCCTAATAGTGTTCGTAGGAATTGTAACTTCCGACAAAAATAATTACAGGTATGTCCTCCCTCTTGCAA
>CAYTCO010000014.1:0-31899 GCA_964436385.1 uncultured Gammaproteobacteria bacterium | reverse complement strand
ACCAGAGGGTGATGCCGACGATGCCTGACAAGATTAGGAGAGAGGCGAGGGTGAGAAGGGTATTTTTACCCGATGAATTGTGGTTGGTGGTTGGGTCGGGATTTGATTCAGCCTCAGTTATGGGCAAATGTGGCTCATTCATGGGACGAAGAGGAGGGGTCTGGGCATTAGGATCCATATATTATAACTTAACTATATTCATTTTAGTTACAAAAAAAACCCATTGTCAAGCAGTTGGCTGGATACAAGCTGTCAACTGCTATTTTATATACAATTCTTTTTTTACCCTTTCGGATAAGAACAATTTCATCAGAGACTGATACGGGACATCCATTTTATTAGCCAAAGTTTTTATGTCCGCAAGAAGCATCTCGGGAAGCCGAAGAGAGATAGTCTCAGTGGATGGCTTTAGGTTGGGGAAGCTAACTTTAACCATATCCGAAGGACTATAATATTCAGATAAATCAATAGAATCCCAAAAGTCTCTTTCCTCATCCTCGTTTTTAAATTTAGGTAATTTAAGTGGTTTTTTCATAAAGTATCACCTCCTTTTTATTTATATCTCTAACTGATATTATTCTAATTACTTTTTTTCTAATGGTAAAAACAACAAACAAAAGTCTTCCATTTCTAGTTTTGCCTATTATTCTATACCGTTCTTCGCGTCCTGAATGAAGCACATCAGGAAAAGTAACTTTATTTTCGTCAAAAAAAATTTCTTCAGCCTCTTTATTTTTTATCTTGTGCTTTATCCAATTTTTATCGCTGTTACCTTTATCCCACTCAAAAGTTATAGGCAAAGGTAACAATTTCATAAATAAAGTATATTTTAAGAATATACAAATGTCAACCGCTGGTAATTTTAGCTGAGGGTGAGGAAGGTGCCTTTTGTATTTGGTGGTTGGTGGCTTGTGGATGGATCGGGATTTATTCAGCCACTACTTTTACCCAACAAAATCTAAATAGTTGTTGGGAGTAATAATGGATAAAATTTCTGATTTAGGATATGCCTGTAGCCATTCTTTTGGAGTTGAAAATTTTCCTTTTATTGACCATTTAAATTCAAATGGGAATATTTTTCCTTCTCGTTCTTCGATAAGATCGATCTCTTTCTGTCCATAAGTACGCCAAAAATATGAATACCCGTGAATATTTTGGTACGACCTTGCTTTCATTCTTTCGATAATCATAAAGTTTTCCCACAATTGACCAATATCATTTCTCAAGTCAAGTGAGTTGAATTGTGAAATAATTGCGTTTCTTACTCCATTATCGAGAAAAAAATATTTCGATGTACTAACGACCTCTGAGCGCAAATTTCTACTGAAAGCGGTAAGGCGAGTGATAATAAAGGCCTTTTCGAGTAAATCTAGGTATCGTCCTACTGTTTTGACATCGATTGAAAGATTTGTAGCCAGTTCGTTAAGTGAGACTTCATTACCGACTTGAAAAGCAATGAGCTTGAGTAAATCAAGTAAGGTTTTTGATCCTTTAACTTGTTGAAGTGCTAGAATGTCTTTAAAAATATATGAATTCACTAATTCTTCAAGAATTTGTATTTTTTCCTCTTTCGAAGAAGCTGTAATCACCTGAGGATAACTTCCAAAAATTAGATATTCTTCTAGTTTTTGCTTTAAATCATACTGATTATGCTCTTTTGATAATTCAAGTTGTGAAACAGGGTATAGTGTAAGGGTGGTTTTCCTACCTGTTAGAGGTTCGCCAACTTGATTTGCAAGCTCAAAAGAAGACGAGCCAGTTGCAATAACTTTAATTTTCGGTATTTGGTCAACAAGAATTTTTATTCCCATGCCAATTTTTGGAATCATTTGTGCTTCATCAAGCACTATTAAATCATAACCTTTGGCATATTCTATGATTCGCGTGAAGTCTTGTGAGCTTAACAATTCTTGGATTCGGATGTTGTCCCCTGAATCTAAACGGTATTTCAAGTTATTGTTGGATAAGAAATTGTTGAGCAGGGTAGTTTTGCCGGCACGTCGGGGGCCATAAATTATAAGAGCCCGATTTTCCTTTAAAAGTTGAGTCAAATCATTGTAAAAACGAGTAATCATACAAAAAATATATCATAATTCCATAAAATTGTCAAATTTTGTGGATAACAATTCCCTAAAATAGTTAAATTGTGTGGAAAATTTCATTGATAGACAAGATGCAATGTTAATCAGAGGCTCAGAATTGTCAAGTGTAGGCATAGATCAACGCTGATAGAGAACAGATAAACGCAGATAATCATTCAGTCCACACCAAACGTCTAATGTATAGAGGATATGAACCAAAATTAACAAGTAAACCCAATTTGAATCCAGTTGCTTTTAGGTAATGAAGAAGTTGTATCTCAAAATTATTTTTTCTTCTACTACCATATCAGGACGATAATTTCCTATTTTTTCTCCCTTATATTCAACTGCCAATGTAGCTTCTATTGAAAATTTAATATGCAAGCTTTCAAACTCTTTTATTAATGCATTCTGGTACAATTTTTCCTTGTGACCTGAACCTAGCTCATTGTATACACTAAAAATAGCCCCTCGTATTTTATAAGTAAGACCGCCGTGTATCAGTGATTTATCGCTTGTTTTATCTGTGTTTATCGTTTTGTTCATATCTGCGACATCATCGTCAACTTATCAGTTGACGATTAACCAGTTGAACTGGATATTCTGGGGGACGGTGGTGCCAGAGAGGCCAACCGTGAAAGATCCATCTTCATCTTCTGAATGTGGGACTTGGCGTAGAAGATAAAGGACTTTGTTATTTGTGTTTCCAAAAGGAGTTATGTAAATGAGAGACTTTTCGGTGACGTAAGGTGTTTTGATGGTAATTTCTGGCTGCCCCGATCTGAGTGTTGCAAAGCCTGCACTTCCTGAGGCTATAGCCTCAGAAAGAGTTGAGGCTATAGCCTCTCCGACAAGATTAAAGTTAAGTTTTGCAAAAGTTGCAGCTCCTGAGGACACAACATCACCTTTGTTGTTAATGGATAGAACCTCTTTACCCTGGTGGTTGGTAACTTTTAGCCTTCCAGCAGTTGAAGCGCTGTCCTCAGTAAGTCTTATCGTTAGATCGTCTCCAGGAAGAGGCGAGATCATGCCAACTGCAAGTGCCGGAGCCGTCAAGGTGCCTGAGAATACCCCAAATACTGCGTCTATCTCGCCAATAACATTTAGATTTCCTGCTATATTCATATTCCCATCAGTGTCCATGCGGATAAGTCCCCCCTGGAAGGTAATGTCGGCTTGTCTGAGTGATTGGAAGGCGAGTTCTGCTCCTAGGGTATTAATTGAGTTATTTGAAAATACCATTGATGTGCCTACAGTCAAAGAATCCATAGCTGTTATATCTGTTGCTGTAATTGGTCCCATAGAGACTATTCCTTGCTCAAATATTCCAAAGTCGGCGGTCAGTGTTCCGGCATTGACCAAATTGGCATAAACAGAATTAAATTCTCCAGAAGTCGAAGATGTGGTTGGTGACTGGAGAAGGGTGTTAAGTGAAGAAGCAAGTGTAGCTATCTTTTGGTCAAGTCCTTCAATGTTGTTTGCGACAATGTTATTTGCACGAAGGGTACCAGAAACAGAGGCTTCGTTAGTAGTTAGAAGCTGGGAGTTGGAAGTTTGGGAATCAATGGAATTTGCAGCAAAGTTACCAGAAATTGAAGCTGAATTTGCTGTAATTTGTCCGCTAAAGCTTGCATTGCCTTGATTATCAAACCAGGAAACGGATTGACCTGATTTCTGAATACTGATTATAGATTCCTGAAATTTCAAGGATATATCTCCATTCTCAGATAGTGGTGAGATAACATCTGTTTTGAGGTTTGGAACCTCTGCAAGAGGAGTTAGGAGTTGGGAGTTGGAAGTTAGAAAATTCGAAACTATTTCCTCAACATATGCTGCTAAGTTCTGACCTCCAATTGTAAGAGAGTTGGTGTTAAGCGAATTAAATGAGCCTTGTGCAAAGGAGAGAGTGTTTCCCGATAGATTTCCTATCCATGCTGTTGCTGCCTCAAAATTATTGGCGACTATATTCTGTGCATTAATTATTCCTGCTTTTATATCAGCAATAATTGCTCTAGAAAAACTCTCTGTATGCTCAAGCTCGTTATTATTAGCATCAAATAGTCTCCACTTATTTCCTTGATAGGAAATCGTAAGAGTATCAAAGAAAGGATCAGAATTAATATTGTTATCCTGGCCACTCACTCCTGCTGTCGTAGGTGGGGGAGGAACATATCCCAGTGGTCCATCTGTTCTGAGCGTCGGATACTTAGCATGATTGTATCTCTGAGCTGAAAGTCTGTATGAGATCTCTGTTGGACGGTCAGAATATAGAGTAATTGTACGTGTCGCACCATCTTTTTTGTACCAAGTACGAGCATTTGAATTTGGGGTCATACTGACTTTTACATCTGTAATGTCCGGGTCAATAATCCGGTTGAAGATCCACAGATCTGAGTGATAGGCGAAATTATTAAATTCTAACTTCTGCGCATAGGCCTTGAGGCCCGTATCATAAGATATAACAGTCTTTCCTATATATTCTTCGTAAAGACCGATGGTGCTTGGAGCATAGGTAGCAAATTTTGTCCCGTCAATTGTATATGGAGGGTCAGTTGCACCAACGTATAATTTTCCTGTCGCATTGAGTCCAATCTCCATGGTTCCAGCATAGTCATTTGGGAAATCGGAGACTCCATTTCCTGTAAGCTTGAACCAAATCTGGCCTGCTTTACTCGCTACAATAAGATCACCTGGTCCATCTTGATTAATTAGAAGAACAGGAGCAGAAGTATTCGCTGATATACTTGCAGCAGGGGCAGTTCCAAAGTTACTCCAGACATTTAATTTTGCATTAAAGTTAGTTGAAGAACCTAATGGACCCTGAGCTGTGCCGATATTTATTTTCCCATCATTGGCTATGGTAAATCTGGTTAAGCCAGCCGATGAAGCCGTAAATATATCCATAAGACCTGTTTGATTTAGGGTAAGTAAGGATTTTCCTGTAGGTGCACCTTGTATTAGATTGGCAGCACCAGATGCTGTTACAAAAGAGAAGGCTCCATTGGAATATAGACCTCCAAGTCCAATACCTAATCCATTGCCTATGTTTAAGTTATTAGCTATATCAGCATTTTCAGTTACATTAAGTGAATTAGTAGCTATGGAACCAGCATATATACCAGGTGTAATAATTCCGTTTATGTCAAATATTCGTAGACCTCCAGATGTTGCAGAGACATATGCATATTTACCAGAGATAAATACATTATATGAAATGCCTCCAGTTGTTGTTCCAACATGTGTTGGAGTTGAAGGATTTGATGCATTAAAAACGCTAAATCCTAGGGCATGTCTTGCAACATAAACATAATCTCCCGCAACGGCAAGTCCGTAACCATTCGAAATATTCCCCCCATTTGAACCTACAAGTGTCGGTAATCCAGGATTTGAAATGTCAACAATTATAACCGATGTCAGGCCACTAATATCACCTAGGTAAGCATATCTTCCGGAAACCACAACGTCTCCAGTATCTGTTACGGTACCATAATTGCCAATTTGACGGGGGTTTGATGGATTTGAAACATCAACTATCTGAAGACCTGAGCCTCTATCAGCTAGATATGCATATTTTCCTTGAACATAGACTTTTTCTGCCGTTCCGGGTGAGTTGTAGGTACCAATCAAGGTCGGACTTGTTGGGGTGGAAACATCAACAACATGTAATCCTGAAGTCCCATCAGCTACATATGCATATTTCCCAGAAACAAATATCCCTGTTGCTGTACCTGGAGTGTTATAGCTGCCGACTAGTACTGGCGCTTTTGGATTAGATATATCAACTATCTGAAGGCCGTCTGCATCTGAGGCCATATAAGCATATCTTCCAGCCAATTGAATTTTCCAGGTAACAGCAGATGTTGTATCTAAAGATCCAACTAATGCTGGTGAAGCTGGATTTGATATATCTACAATCATCAAACTAATAGCGTCAGTTGCAAGATAAGCGTACTTACCCGAAACATAGGTGTCAATTATCTGATCCGTAGGATCAAAACTACCTTTTAATCCAGGGTTTCCAGAAATAGTCTGTACAAAATTTCCACCAGCCATTGCAAATTTTTCAGTAGGATTTGTCGTTCCAAGTCCAAAGTTGCCTCCGCCACCATTTTCTGGCATTACAACCAGATTGCCTGAAACTGAAGCTATAGCAATGTCTCCTGCCAAATTAAGAACTGCAAATTTTGCGGAAGTGGTTGCGGCTCCTCCAATTAAAATGTCCACAGTATTATTTATTGGAGTGTGGAATTTGCTTGTAGTATCAAGCGTCCAGGTACCTGCGGCCCCACTTCCTCCGCAGCCTGTGCATGAGGCAACAGAAAGTGCTCCTGATCCATTTACGGACCAGCCCGTACCAACAATCTGATTATCCCAACCACTACCTATAACCAAAGCTGTTTCGGTACCTGCGCCTCCTGTTATGTTGGAGATATTAATTCCTTGAAGTGTCCCTGAGCTTGCACCTGTTGCTTGGATATTAAGTCCATTTTGCGTAATTGTTGAGGCAAATCCCGAAGTTGCGGTCGTTATCAAATTTCCATTCCAAGTGCATGAACCACCCGAGCAGCCCGTTAGTGTTGGAGCGGCAATATTAATTGGATTGATAACTTTCGTTCCTGTTGCACCCGATGTGTTTACGGTTGAGGCAAGGCTTAGCCCATTTACGATGCTGTTTCCTGAAGTGTTATCTCGAGCACCTGAAAACGAAATTGAGGTAAGAGACGACTCAGTCGTTGTTGTGCCATCATATACCGCGCCGCTTACTATGATTCCTGAACCTGTAGTTAGCGCAGTTCCCATGGTGAGTTGTATAGCCTGTCCTGTAGTTATACCTGTAGATGATAAATCAAGGAGTCTTCCGGTTGTGACCCCATTTCCTACAACGCTTACAACCTCTCCTCCAGTTGTTATGGTGCCAGATGATGTGAGAAGGGCGCCGGTGCCAGAATTTAAAGAATTGGCGGTAAGTGTAAATCCTGTAGTTGACGATACACCGGTATTAAATCCAAAAGTTGTTGCAACACCAGTATTTCCAAAAGTTAGGGTCTTTGCATTTGTTGCGCCAGTGCCTATCTGGATAGTCGTTGCCCCTGTTCCGTCTCCTATCCTTACAGTATTGGTGCCTGTACTTTGACCTAAAATAATAGTTCCTGTTTGGGCTACTGCACCCCCTATTGTAATTGTGCCGGTAGTCATTGCTGTGCCAATTGATAGAGATCCACCATTTTGAGTGTTGCCAAGTGCAATTGTATTTGCTCCAGTTCCGCCTATACTAATCGATTTTCCTGTTGTATCCGTTCCGATGTTTATAGCGCCGGATCCTGAGTTGAGTGTCAACGAGGAGGTACCAGTTGTATTTCCAATGGTAACATCTCGTGCTGTTGCATCAGTACCTATTGCAATATTCCCTGTTGTACTTGAACCAATGGTTAGTGTACCTTTGTTAATCGATGATAGTGTGCCTGTGCCAGAGATATAAAGACCTGGTCTGTCAGTTGATGTTGTTGCAGAGACGGAAGCAACGGGGGTTCCTGAGCCATCTATTCCAACAACTGCAAATTTTGCGCTTGCTGTTGAAGTTCCACCGAGTAAAAAGTCGAGGGTAGTATTATTTTGAACAATTGAACCAGTTAGAGCTTGAAATGGTGAATCAGTTCCGCCAGCTGCACATGAACCCCATGTTGGGGTGGTGCCTCCCAATAGACATTGGGTGCCACTTCCAGCTGCGATTTGTGTCACTTGACCCGTACCATTTGTATATAGTAGCCCTCCATTTGATGTAAGAGTATTAAGTTGAAGTGTGCCCTGGATATTAAGTCCACCGCCTGATGTAAAGTCGGTAGAAGCGTTACCTATGTTTAAAATTAAATTGTCATTAAGATCTAGATTTGCAGACATAACATCAATTTCATCGGGAGTCGTGGTAGTGTCAAAAACAAATCGAGGGAGAGAGCCTGATAGACCGATGTATCCGTCCTCTGGGAGTATTAGATCTCCGTTGAATGTAAAGTCTCCTGCAGTTGCCTCGCCAATATCAAGTATGGCGCCACCTGCCCCTGTTATATCCCCACCTGAGATAGTAGCGTCCGCAGTTATGTTAAGGCTCGCACCGGTAAATGCAGTTGTGCCATTGGTGCCAACAGTCCCAAATCCGGTGATAACATTTGCCGAGCTATTTGCTGTAATATCCCCAATTGAGCTTATATTTTGACTACCACCAGTAATTGTTCCTGTTAGAGTAAATGCAGCGACACTTGAAGGATCCAGAGTCCCAGAAAATGCATGTGTACCAGCACCACTCACTGTTAAGTTGCCAGTAATAGTCGTATTGTCTGATAGGGTAATTAGACCCGATCCGCTATCTATGGTAATTTCTCCAGTGTTAGTACCACCGATAGAAAGAGTCACTTTGTTAACTGAGGAGAGGTTGCCCGTTCCTGTCATGTATAGCCCAGGTCTGTTAACAACTCCGGTTGCAGATACAGAAGCCGTTGGAGTACCAGAATCAATATTTAGAACAGCAAATTTTGCACTTGCAGTTGACGTCCCTCCGGCAAGAATATCAATGGTAATGTTCTTCTGAATAATTGCACCATTAAGGACTTCAAAAGGAGAATTTGTGCTTGAAACACCTCCGCAACCAGTACAAGAAGTGACAGTTAGAGCTCCACCTGAGGTGATATTCCAATCATTTCCGCCTGTAATTGCAACAGTGGTTGAGGCGTTGGAGTTACCTATTGTAAGTATGTCAGCGGCTGTTCCTTCAGTTGCTATATTTATAGTGTCTGTTCCTGAGCTTGTGACACCTCCTATATCGATAGTCTTAGTATTTGCATTGTCTCCAAAGTTGATTCCTCCAGTACCAGTATTGATGTTAATAGCTGTTGCACCAGTAGCATTTCCAAGATTTATGGTTTTGGCAATAGTTGTCCCGATACTTATTGCGCCAGTTCCTGAGTCAAGAGTGAGCGCAGAAGCCCCTGTTTGGTTACCTATCGAAATGCTACGTGCTGTTGCATCTGTACCAATTGCTATATTTCCAGAATCGCTTGAGCCTATTGTTAGGGTGCCTTTATTAATGGATGAGAGTACTCCTGTTCCCGTTATGTAAAGTCCTGGTCTGTCTGTTACTCCAATAGCAGAGACTGAGGCAGTAGGAGTTCCATTGTTAATATTAAGTACTGCAAATTTCGCAGAAGCGGTGGTCTGTGCACCTAAAAGAAAATCATTTGTGATTATGTTAGGTACAATTGCACCTAAATTAGTTGAAAATGGGGAGTCTGTTCCCCCAGTCGAGCACGAACCCCAAGTGGGAGTTGTCCCTCCCAAAAGACATTGGGTGCCGACGCCAGCTCCAGTCTGAGCAAGAACCCCTGAGCCATTTGTATAAAGAAGCCCTCCATCAGTACTAAAGGTACCAAATGTAATATTTGAACCACCAACACTCAGGCCATCATCAGTTCTGAGGATATTATTTGCAGACCTATACAGGTTGACGCCATTTGCATCTGTACCAAATTGTATTCCTGAACCAACTGTATTTTGGTCCCAAGACCCATCACAGTCAAAGCAAACACCATAATTACTATCAGCCCCTGTTTGGGGTTCAAGATATAATCCGTATTTAGTTGAAGTACCGGTTGTAGTTGCTGTACCATCCGCAATATAAAGGCCAAAATTGTTAATTGTTCCACCTGTATGCATACTTCCTGAAGGTTTTGAATAAAGCCCATAGACGTTAACAGTAGAACCAGTTACATCAGCAACCGCACTGTAAGCAGGTTCAAAACTTCCTCCATAGAGATTTGAAGTCCCTCCAGTATTTGTAGCTAAACTTTGAGGAAGACTGTATACGCCGTATACATTTCGTGTGCCAGATGAAATTCCAGCTGTTGTATTTATGCTTGTTGTTGCTCTAAGAGAAACTAGTGTATCAGCAGTTTGTGACCAGCTTGTTACAAGTGAATTTATTCCAATCGATTGTTTGCTTGCGTTACCCGCAACGGTTACTGTATTGCTTATTCCGTTTACAACATTACTCAACGCTGTGGAGTCAGTTGTTTGAAGATCAATTGAGGAGAAAACTGCTGAACTACCAGTTGGAGAATGTGTAACGTTAATATCTATTGCCTCGTTAGTTGAACCATCAGATGGAGCATGCGTGGAGTTTATTTCAAGTATTTCTCCAGTAGTAATTCCTCCTGCATCGAGTTTAAATGCTTCACCTGTTGTGGTACCAAACCCAAGATCTGCTGTCAAAAGACTGCCAAATAGGCTGTCGGATGTATCATTGTTACCAAGGGTAGTTGTTCCATTTACTATAAAATTTGATAAGGCTGTTGAATCATCAGTTAGATAAATATTTCCTGTTCCACTATCTATATTAATATTCCCTGTGCTTGTTCCGCCAAGAGTTAAAGTTTGACGCCTTACCGTTGAGAAATTGCCATTTGCATCAAAGTATGCGCCTGTTCCGTTAAGACCAGAGGATACTGAGGCGGTTGGTGTGCCTGAATTTATATTCAAAACTGCGAATTTGGCGCTGGTAGATGCTTGGGAGCCTAAAAGAAAATCAAGGGTCGTGTTTTTCTGAGCAATAACACCATTAATAACTTCAAAAGGTGTAGAAGAAGGATCATCACATGAACCCCATGTTGGAGTGGTTCCTCCGAGAAGACATTGGGTACCTGTTCCTGCTGCAGTCTGAGAAAGAACACCTGAAGCATTGGCAAAAATTACGCCTCCATTATTTGCTCCTGTAAAGCCTGAGAAAGTGATAGTTCCAGATGATGCGATTCCGGTTGCACCTGAGATTGCACCACCGGAAATATCTATATTTGAGGAGTCTAATGAGAAAGTATCTCCACCATCGCCAAGATCTACCTGCCCATTTGCATCAAATGCCCCTGCAAGGTTAAGTCCACCGCTTGATGTAAAGTCCGTAGCAGAATTTCCAATATTTGTTATCAAATTATCATTAAGATCTAAATTTGCGCTCAAAACATCAATTTCATCGGGATTGATTGAGGTATCAAATGAAAATCTTGGTGTTGAGGATGAGAGTCCTATAAATCCATCCTCAGGGATAATGATATCGCCATTGAAAGTAAAGTCTCCCAAAGTTGCTTCTCCTATATCTAGTATTGCTCCGCCTCCGCCCGTTATATCCCCACCTGATATAGTAGCATCCCCAGTTATGCTGAGGCTAACACCTGTAAATGCTGTCGTTCCATTCGTTCCAACAGTTCCAAATCCCGTAATAGTATTTGCAGAACTATTTGCAGAAATATCTCCAATTGAGGTAATGTTCTGATTGCCTCCAGCAATCGCACCAGTGAGAGTAAATGCGGCGACATTAGTTGGATCAAGTGTACCTGCTATGCTTATATTTCCTGATGCCACAACGTTCTCAAGTAAATTTATTTCACCTGTCGTAGATCCTCCAAGAGTCAAAGTGTTGTTATTTGCTGTCTGGATATTACCATTGGCATCGAAAGACAAGGAGTTAGTTCCTGAGCTTACTGAAGCAATAGGTGTGCCATTTCCAACGTTAATTACGGCAAATTTTGCACTTGCTGTAGATTGTCCTCCAATTAAAAAATCAGTTGAAGTAATCAGGGGGACAATTGCACCATTAAGAATTTGAAAAGGGGAGTTGCTTGCACTTACACACCCAGTACATGTGCCTGTTATATTTACATTTGTGAAGGTTCCAGCGCCTGATGAATCAATACGCAATACGCCATTTGTCATAAGGCCTCCAGTACCTGAAAGGAAATTGATGGAGTCATTAGCAGCAATATCTATTCTATCCGCAGCACCCCTAAATAGTTGGGTATCTCCTCCTAGTGTTATACCAGCATTACTTCCCGTAATTGGAATTTGTAATTGGCCTGCTTGAGTGAAGCGGGATAATTCAGTTGATTGATTCTGAAAAAGTATATCAGCATTAGAAGCACCAGAAGTATGTAGAGTAAGTGACATTGTACCTGATGTTTTTTGATTACTAACGATAACAGGGTCAACAACAAGTGCCGTAAGCTTGCCATTTCCGTCTTTACCAACAATAAATTCTCCTTCATAAGGAGTTCCGGCATAGCTCCCGTGAGTTGAATTCATTCGAAAGTAGGTGTGTCCCCCTTTGCTTGCAGTTAAAAAATCACCAGTACCTAGGTTATTGATTACCATTGCAGCAAAGGAGGTGTTTGCAGATATACTAGCAGCAGTCTGCGTTCCTGAGTTTCCTCTAACATCAAAAGAGGCTAGTGGATTATTTGTAAATACTCCAATTCGTCCGATTCCGTTAGGATTAAATAAAAGATTGCCTGTTGTATTGTAAGTTGATGAGTTCCCAATCGTGAGTGTCTGACGATTAGTTGTACCAATTGTTCCATCCCCAGCCATAAATGTTGCATTATTACCAGAATTAGCTGACACCGATGCAACAGGTGTACCTGTACTATTATTCAAGAAACGGAATTTTGCAGAGTCAGTTGTATTGCCGCCAACTAAAAGATCTAGGGTTTCATTGATGGGGTAGAGCGTGCCATTTGCCATATTCCAATAATTTGATCCACCACAGGTTCCCCAGGTGGGAGTAAGTCCTCCTGCTGATTGAAGACATTGACCATTTACTCCGGCGGTTGTTTGGGAGAATATACCTCCGGTTTGTGTATAAACTATTCCTCCGGCTGTAGAATAAAATTGATCAACTATAGTTCCATCATTTTGAATTGTAAATCGTGGGGTTCCTGATGATGAAGCTGTAAATATATCTCCACCAGTTGTATTGTTATTAACAACAAACGCAGCAACTGCTGACTCGGTTGCAAGAACTCCAAATTTGTCGTTTACCTCAACTCCTCCCGGAACGATATTGCCATTAAAGGTAGTGTTGATAAGACCTTTTTGCAGGTTTATCTTGCCCAACCCATCAGGTTGAATGACGACATTGCTATCAGTTCCTAAAACAGTTGAAAGAAGTAGAGTGTTCCCCCTTAGCGTAAATTGACCAGAAGTAGCCTCAAATATGGGCGCTGGGTTGGCGTTTCCAGAAATAATAAGATTACCTGAACTATTTAGGGCAAGGACTGTATTTACTTTGGCATCCAATGCCCCAAGCGAGGTTATTGGCGGAAGACCTTGTAAGAATTCTGAGTTGGTAGCATAGGCAACAGTAGCAATTTTCTGTCGTGGTGCAAGCTCAGGAGTGTTGCCAACGGTTACTCCAAGCCATGTGCCAGTGTTGTCTGAAAATACAGTGGAAGGAATTAAGCATTCACTTGTTGCAGGGCTTCCTAGTGGGAAAGTACCGCAGCTTGAGGCATTTGCGCCATTAACATCACTTCCCAAAAGAACAGAAAATATTCCATCCTGATCAGGAGATACAGTTCTTAACTCTTCCCAAAGCACTGCTGCGCCAGAAGAAGACGCATTATTGTAAATCATAAATCTTAATTGCCTTGATGTTGTTATTGGATTATCAAGATTGTCGGTAAGGCGACCTTGAAAAGATAGTATCCTAGGTGGACTACTTGGGGCGGCAAAGGTTGGGGTTTGTTTTTTAACGACTAAATTTTGATAGAGGGCAACGCCTACACCTGAGGCAAAAATTACAAGCAGGGCAAAGTGGGCGTAGTGAACAAAGGCAACATCATGATATTTCTTGTACCAATTTGGCCTTGTAAATCTTGCATGAAAAATAACTTTCTTGTGTAGTGGTGCGCCTAGAAGTGATACCTTTTTAGGCTCAAAAAACTCCCTTGATACATTATCTACACTAATAAGCGAGCTTATTGATTGCTTATGAGATCTTAAATTATTTTTATTATTAAGTTCATTTACAAGTCTTGTTGGAAGCTTTTGAATTCCTTCTACAGATTTACCAGCAATTATACTGGCAATTATACTTGCAGCTTTTTCCTCAAAACCAAGGTAGGGTAGAACAATCAGTCTTTGTGCCAGTCTGATAGGAGGAAATGGAGAAAGTACGAATTTCTGCTCTTGTCTTATTTCATCAATATCTTTGAGGCCAATTGTTGGAGCAAGAGATTCAATAATCCTAGATTCCGAAACAGTATAGGGGTCAAGAGTTAACTCGTCAGTCCCAATAAACCCTTTACTTGATGCAAAATCGAGGTATCGTCTAAGTGAAGATAGTTTTCGATTGATAGTTCTGGGAGCTGCGTTTTGAACTGTAGAGAGTCTATCTTTATAGTCGTTTAGGATGGACTGTGTGATTAGATAAAATCCTCCATTTTGAGATAATGGATTTGTAATTGAGGGTAATACTGCCTGTTCATACCACTTAGCAAAAGTCTGAATGTCAGAAACATAGTTTTTGACTGTTAGTTTTGATACCTTTGAGAGATGAAGGTAGTCAGCAAATGAGCGTAAATGCCAATAGTCGGTGGGTTTTATTTCAACTTCAGGTTCAATTTGATCAAATGGATTTCTTTCAATATAACTGTTGTGAGCTAAAAGCGAGAAGAACCTGCGTAGCGTTGACATGTGTCTTTTGATAGAACTAGTACTTAATTTTGTTTCAATTTTGATTTGCCCATTTTCGAGTTGTCCTCCCATGGAATTCTGATAGAGCTTTAGAATGTCGGCATTAACATTTCTAGCCTCAAAATCACTTTTCATGAAGTTTTCATACCAAGAAATGAAGTGTTTTAGGTCAGCAATATAATTTTTAACAGTGTTCTTTGAAGCTGAACCTGTTGTTGATACTAGTTGTCTTTTGAATAGTTCTGTGAAATCCATGGGTAATTTTAGCTGTTAGTGTGAAAAATCGTGGTTAGTGACGTAAAAACTATTTTCACAAGTTGCATATTTACCGAAGACAAAAAGTTTGGGTTATTATTGCTATTACCGCATGTATGCTCGTTAGCCTCAAAATTATACTGATTATTTGGATTATACAAACGAAACTCCATAGGTATAATCAGAGTAAATAATTACACAACAGGATGTCAAGAGTGCGACTGAGGCTAAGATACATTGTGATATAGTGTGATACTTATTACATTCGTCCCTCAAAATGACCTAAATTCCAATATTGAAAAAACGTGAAATTAAGATAAATTCTTTACTTTTTTGAACTTAAATAGCCTCAATTTAAGGATACTAGGAACAACTTAAATTAATTTGGTGATAAAAAAGGTAAGGATTAGTTCTGTGGGAATTGGCAAGGGACAAATTTACTATATTCTTCAGAGATGCCAATTTATTCTTTGCAAGGTATACTTTTTTGTAAAGTTATAAGACATCAACTGTCAATTTAAGGCACATGGTGATAACAACTAGGGATTTAATAAATCTATTATGCGTATGACAAATTGCTATTTTGCGGGTTTATCTTCATTTTGTCCATAACAGAATAGTAATATAACTGGGATAAGCTAGTTTATCTTTATCAATTTGCGGGGATTAGATCTTTTTCCGTACTCTAAGCCTAGCTTAACGTCAATTATAATTTCTTTTTGACTCTAAGCCTAGCTTGACGCCAAATTATAATTTACGTTTGACTCTGAGATATATTCCTACCCCTATAAAAATTACCACAACTATTGGAATGAAGAAGTAGAGAGGAAAAGCGATAAAGTACGTAATAGCTTCAATTTTGGGTCCTTTTTCATCAAGCATAATGCTTGCCTTTGCCTTGTATAGCCCAAGAAGGAATTGGTCTTGCCAGACAACCCTTGGGGTATTGTCAGTTTCGTTATATGCTAGTCTTGCTTCACTGCTTGCTTGAAGAGTATCAACTAGGTATCTATCGCTACCTGAGAGTATATATTGAGGAAGAATCTCTAATTTGCCTACCTTCTGGCCAAATATGTTTGTTATCTCAACATTGCCTGTTGGACTGATTAAATGAGTACTTGAATTGTGAAGTTTAAGCTCAAAGGGTACTGGTCCATGAGTTACAAAACTCTTTGTTTTGAATTCGCTTACTCCTCCCGTTGATTTCGTTTTTGGACCTATGGATAAAAGCAAATTAGTTGCAAGCCCATTTGGAATACGGGAGGTACTTGCATCATTTAGACTCTTTCCAGAGGATAAGAATGTAACAGCATAGTAATAATCTCCAGGAGGATCTCCTTTTGAGAGATTTATATTGAGTGCAATTTCCCTTGATTCAAGCGGTTGTAAATCTAGAGTGATAACCTTTTTATCATCCAAGAGAAATTGAGTTCTTTCTTCGTAATACTTATAAAATCCCTTATCCGATAGCGATTCATCTAAATTGACAATTCCGGTTGCTCCATTTTGTTTTATTGGAACTAAATCAATCTTAAGGCTTACATCTGTATCAGTGTTGTTCTGGATTATTATCGGCACGGAGGGTGATGACGGGGGAGTTGTTTGAACCTCGATAACAGGAGGATAGATGCTTATAGACTGCTCTTGAGCATAAGATGTATTGCTATATGTAAAAAAAGGTATTAGTAGGCCTGTAATAACTAATATGACATCATAACTTTTCACTCTTTTATAGTATCTCACTTGATTGTAAAAAGAAAGTTGGCAATTGGTTTCACGCTAACTAATTACCGTAAATATTGTAAGTCAGTTCAATTTTCTAGTAAATTTCAATTCGTGCGGTAATCTGATCTGTGAAAAATTGAGCGTACGTAGTAACAACAATTATTTATTGTCAGTTATATCAAACTACATCACCTATTTTGTTCGGCAAGCTATTCGCATATGCGCATTCGAATGGGTCTAGTGATAGCATCTCAAAGTAGGGGTTTGGATTGATTTAACAACATATTCGTAAAATCACCTGTATATCGATTTTTAATGATATATAAGGAGGTATAAAAGCCTATAGGGAGATATTGGGAAGGGTAAGCATGAAAGAGGTTTATAAAACCTTTTCTGTGGGTTACAACAAGTTTAAGGATGATGCATCTATGTAACTTTTCACAGAGACCTAATTTGACCCGTTTTTTCTTTTCACAGGACTATATAGAAGGTATTGCGATGAAAGTTATTGCGTTCTCATAAGCGCCAGCAGGTTGTGTACTTGATATATTTACTTTGTATGTTATTTGAGTTTGGAGGTTTCGCCCGACATTTGACCCAGACATCACAGCCTGTGCAAGTTCAGCAGATTCGCTTGAAGAGAACTGTTTATATTCAGTTCCGCCAGTAAAGCCTGAAGCACAGTCCGTACCCGTAACGTTGTCGCACCTATATCCAAAACCAAAGGTAGTAAGTGAGGTCCAGACTGCAGAAGTTGATTCGGTGCATGTCCCCGTATCGCATGTGGTATCAGGTATTGATACTCCAGATGAGTTTACCCTCAATGGATGGTTTTCTGAGGCTAGAACAGTATACCCATAGGCAGAACCGTTGCTTATTGTTAGGGTATTCGTACGTGTAACAGGGGAGCCTGGTGCAATTGGCCCAAAATCAATAAAGGTTGAAGAGATTGCAAATGTGAAGGGAATAATCGTTCTTATATATTGAAATCCTGCCCTTACAGTATAATTTGAGCCTGTATATAGGCCGGGTGCAGTCTGTCCACCAGTAATTCCAAGGTTGTATTCAGCGTTGCTTGGATCTCCAGCAAAGGAGTTGAGGTTAGGAAAGCGGATGATAAATGAGTTGTTGGACATGCTCGTCTGAGCATAAAGATCAGAGGATAAACACAAGAAAAACAATGCTGAACTGAAGCTAAAAAAAATTAACGTTCCGCGGGTTGAGAATAAGGACTTAACTAATGAACTAGCTATCATATGTAGTTTTATATTTTAGGTTATCAGTTTTCAGTTTTTAGAGTCTTCTTTGAGAGACTCAGCTTCCTCAATTATCTCGTCAATAGCTTCAATTTCTTCCTGTGAAGATGCATCGGTAGTACTTTTTAGCACTTCTGCTTCTTGAATGATATCATCTGTTTTGGCTTCAATTCGTCTATTTAGCAGTTGTCTTCTTTCAAGCTCGCGTCCCAAGAAAAAAGCAATTGGAGCAATAAGTATTAGCGATCCCAACTTAATAAAGGTATCATTTGTTAAGTTACTCGCTGCATCAGGTAAGAAGTAGAGAAGTATTGATACAAGAAAAATCCATATTGTAATAGGCTCTGCCATAAAGACTAAGAAGAATAAAAGTAGGTATAGGAAGAAGAAAAGTGATGAGGCTAGGTTTTGAGTTAGCAGTATTATGGATAGAATGACAAAGATAATTCCAAAGATTTCTAGAGGACTACCAGTAAATAATTCTGAACCTGGCCCGCCTAGACTCGGCGAGGCTGGTTTCGATCTTTTTTTAATACTTATATATATGGTAAAAAAGACTATAAAGATACCTAGCAGATAAGTCACGTAACTGATAAGAAAGGAGTTGGCAACTATGAAAACGCTAAAGACTCCAAGTACAACTGACGAACCTTCAAGTATCTGTGCTCTTTTCATGGTTCTAGTATATATTAAATGGTAAATAGTAAATAGTATTACGAATGTGGGGCGTCCGCCCGTCCCACAAATGGGCACAGGCGAACGCGCATGAAAACAGCAGGTGGTTGAGCTAGAGCTCAAACTCATATTCATAGATGAAAGGGTCTTGGCATTGCTGCCATTGGATAAGTGATTTGCCTAGCCAGAGCCTGAGCTCTCTTTGAGCATTTTCCTCGCTATCGCTAGCATGGACGAGGTTGTACCTCGGCTCCAGTCCGAGATCTCCTCGAATTGTGCCTGGAGGCGAAAGCGAGGGGTCGGTTAAGCCATGCATGTTGCGTACCACTTGGATGGCGTTGCTACCCTCAAGAGCAAGCGCTATCACTGGATTTGTGATCAAGGATTGGACGAGCTCATTGAAGAAGGTTCTTTTCTTATGCTCGACGTAGTGGGCTTCAACTTGTTCTCGTGTAGGCTGAAGCATCTGCATGCCGACAATTTTGAGTCCCTTATTCTCGTATCGGGTGACGATCTGGCCTATAAGGCCTCGTTGGATCGTATCACCTTTGAGTAGGATAAGGGTTGTCTGGGGCTGGATCTTTCTGGGCATTTCTTCCTCCAAGGAAAATATAGGTAATTATCAGGATGGAGTTCTGATCTAGCGAGAAGTTTTTGGGCATACTTACCTTTCTTTGCTACCTGCGTTTTCAAAGGACAGCCTAAGCCGTCCGATTGTCCGCAAGCAATGGCGAATTCGAGCCGAGTAGGCTATAGACTGGTATTTTAGCACAAAGATGTTTTTTTTGAACTTGAACTGTAGTACAATCATTATTAGAGTATAGGGCAGAGGGATTAGCGTTAAGTATTATATGAAACAGCAAGAAGAAAAAAACAACAAATATTTTCCCGACCAAATAGAGCAAAAGTGGCAAAAGACATGGGAAGACAATAAAACTTTCTCTGCTGATATAAAAGGAGCTAAAAATCCTTACTTTAACCTCATGATGTTCCCATATCCTTCTGCAGAAGGTTTACATGTAGGGAATATGTACGCTTTTACTGGAGCGGATGTATATGCAAGGTATAACCGTATGCTCGGTAAAGACGTTTTGGAGCCTATTGGGCTAGATGGATTTGGTATTCATTCGGAAAATTATGCTCTTAAGATTGGTCGTCATCCAATGGCTCAGGCTGAAATCGCAGAAAAGAATTTCTACAGACAAATGAGGTCAATAGGTAATTCTTTTGATTGGCAAAGAACTGTTGAGACTTATGACCCAAATTATTACAAATGGACCCAGTGGCTATTTATAGTTATGTTCGAGAACGGCCTTGCGTACCGAAAGACCGCGCTTGTTAACTGGTGCCCAAAAGATCTAACAGTTTTGTCTGATGAGCAGGTTATACCTGCCTCGCCTGGTGAGAGTCAAGGCGGGGATGGGGGAGTCTGTGAGCGTTGTGGTGCCAAAGTTGAAAAAAGAGATTTAGAGCAATGGTTCTTTAGGATTACCGGTTATGCAGATAGACTGCTAAATAATATCGAAGGACTAGCCTGGTCTGAGAAAGTAAAAATTGCACAAAGAAATTGGATAGGAAAAAGTGAAGGGGCAGAAATAGGGTTTAGGGTAGAGGGCTTAGGGGATAGCTATGAGTTAAAAGTCTACACGACGAGGCCAGATACATTATTTGGGGCTACGTTTATGGTGCTGTCACCAGAACACGAAATCGTTCAGAAGCTGGGAGCTGGGAGCTGGGAGCTGGGAGAGGACAAGCAGAAAGAAGTTGCTGATTATCTAGAGAAAGCAAAGAACAAAACGGAAATTGAACGCACAGGCGAGGGGAAAGACAAGACTGGTGTTTTTTCTGGTCTCTATGCTATTAATCCCGTAAATAACAAAGAAATACCCATTTGGATTGCTGATTATGTGTTATCAGGCTACGGGACTGGCGCTATTATGGCGGTTCCTGCTCATGACACTCGTGACTACGAGTTTGCTAAAAAATATGACCTTGAAGTTATTCCTGTCATTGAATCACCAGCCACCAACCACCAGTCACAAGAATTACCATATGTAGGTCCTGGGAAGCTTATAAATTCTGGTGCATGGGATGGGATAGAGGTTCCAAAAGACATGAGCAAAATTTTGGATTCACTCGAAGACCAGAAGCTAGGTCTTCGAAAGGCGAATTTCCACCTAAGAGATTGGCTTATTTCACGTCAACGCTATTGGGGGCCTCCAATCCCTATGATTTATTGCAAAGCCTGTTTTGAGGCAAAAAAGGGCAAAATATCTGACATGCCTGGATGGTACGCCGTTGCCGACAATGATCTACCTGTCCTTCTGCCAGATGTTGCCGATTGGAAGCCTGATCCTCTAGCAGGCTCAGGACAAGTGGCAAAGGGGCCTCTTGCTAATCACCCTGAATTTTACAAGACTACCTGTCCATCTTGTGGGGCTGATGCTGAGCGGGAAACAGATGTATCTGATACATTTCTTGATAGTAGTTGGTACTTCTTAAGATATCCGTCAACCGATATAGAAAACAATGCTTTTGATATAGAAATGACCAAAAAGTGGTTGCCGGTTAATCAGTACATTGGCGGAGCGGAGCACGCAGTGCTACACCTTTTATATGCACGGTTTGTCACGATGGTATTGTGTGATTTGAAATTCATCGACTTTGAAGAGCCATTTGCTAAGTTTTTCGCACATGGGCTTATCATTAAAGATGGGGCAAAGATGAGCAAAAGCAAGGGAAATGTAGTTGTTCCAGACGAATATATCAGTAAATATGGGGCTGATACATTACGATCCTATTTGATGTTCATAGGCCCTTATTCTGATGGAGGAGATTTTCGAGATAGTGGGATAGAGGGAATGTATAAATTTTTGAAGAAAGTGTGGCATCTTCTTCAAAAATCAATTTCTAATTCAGAATTGCAAATTTCTAATGAAATTCCAAATGAGCAAATAGCAAAATTAGATCAGAAAATGCATCAAACTATAAAAGATGTTTCGGATGATATAGTTCAATTTAAGTTCAATACCGCGATTGCAAGGTTGATGGAATACTACAACGTGCTTAATGAGTTTTATATTAAATACCAAATACTAAATACTAAATACTGCGAAAGCTTCTTGCTTTTGCTTGCTCCATTTGCGCCTCATATGACGGAGGAATTGTTCCAAGGGACAGGGGACAGGGCAAAGGGTGCAGACTTTAGATCGATACATTTAAGCCAGTGGCCGGAATATGACGAAAAGTATTTGGTATCAGATACAGTTGTTGTTCCAGTTCAAATCAATGGAAAAAGAAGAGCTGAGATAGAAATTGGGAGTCAGGAGTTAGGAGATGGGAGTTTGGTAGAAAGGATGGCGAAGGAGGCTGTTGCCAGTTATTTAGAGGGAATTGAGGTCAGAAAAGTAATTTACGTTACAGGAAAAATAATAAACCTCGTAGTTTAAATTTGCTTTCGCTTTCCAACATTTATGGTGTTGGGGGGCGACAAAGCGCCCCCCTATAACACCTTGGAGAGTAATCCCCAGATTCAGCCAAGCAAATGGCCGATCTTTGGATCACTCAGTGATCTTGGGTCAATACAACCGCCGACCATACGAATCGTGGGAACGGTAGGAATCGTAGCCGTAGCTTTGAAGCGGTCGGACCTCCCCGGGTGAACCTTTCGGGCCCGGCCTCTTCTCGCTGTCGTGGAAGAGACCGAACTTGTGCCGAAGACGCTTCCCCGGCTTGTGGAACTCACCCGTTGTGCCCCTAAGGGCACCATCTACTAGCTTGAAAGCCATTTCCAGTTTTCCTTCTTTCTACCAAGACCTCAAGGTGCTACTTCGAGCTGTCACCTCAATTAATGGGGATTATATCACTTATCAAGAAGCATTCCGAAGAATTCTCATTTAAGCCTCAAAAAACTTAATTAAAAGTTAATATTTATCTTGTCTAATATGTTAAGTGCAGGTTATTCTCGAATTTATTAAAAAGAACTTTATATTCCTCCTATTTATAGGGTTAGGACTTGTCTTATGTTTGGTTGGAGTATTTGAATATCTAGGTTCAATTAAGAAGAAAGAAGCTATAACTTTTACATCGGCTGAAGCATCCCAGCCATCAATCGCCCCTAAATTAAAAGTTTCAATTGATGTGGCGGGTCGTGTCATAAATCCTGGTGTATATACATTAGATGAGGGTAAAAGGTTGTATGATGCATTGATTGCAGCAGGGGGAATGGCACAAACTGCAGATAGATCTTATGTTAGCAAGAGGATAAATCTAGCTCAAAAGGTTGTTGATGGGGCAAAAATATATATACCAGCAGTGGGTGAGATGGATCAGGAAGAGGAAGTCCTTGGAGTAAATAACTTGGTTGAATTGGAAGAAGATATACCTGAAGAAGAATCTAGCCTCATAAATATTAACAACGCCAGCATGGAAAGTCTAGATACATTGCCAAAGATTGGGCCAGTAACTGGGCAAAAGATCATAAGTAACAGACCCTATGGGACTGTAGAGGAGTTGGTTAGTAAGAAGGTTTTGACGCAAAAAACTTTTGATGGACTGAAGGATAGGATAGTTGCTCAGTAGGAATATTTTGGGTCCTGACACGACGCACCCCCATCCGACATCCTCACCGCTCGCTTCGTTCGGGTTGCGGGTGCTCGACGGGATGATATATGAAATCTACAACCATTGTACTCACTATAGTTCTGCTTTTTATACTTCTTGTAAGACTCTTTTTTTCCTTCGTAGATAGTCCTATCTATAGAGTAGGAGATCGGATAAAAATAACCCATAGCTTTTTAAAGGATCCGAAGAAAAATTCCTTCGGGCAGTACTTTTTTACCAGCAACATGTTGATTAGTATCCCCCTACATCCAAGATTCTCATATGGAGATATCCTAGAAATAGAAGGAGTAGTCACAGAAATTGAAAATGAAAAAGGAAAACTACTTACTGTTAAAAATCCCAAGATAACACTAGTTTCAAAAAACAATCCTTTTATGTCATCAACTATTTTTGCAAGAAATAGAGTAATAGATGTTGTTACAAAAACGCTTCCTCCTAAGGAGTCAGGGTTATTTTTGGGGATCGTTCTTGGGGTAAGAGATAGACTGGAAAGTACCTTTTACGAGCACTTAAGAGATGCTGGAGTGCTTCACATCATCGCTGCAAGCGGCCAGAATATAAGCATTTTAGCCTCAATATTGCTTTTTTCCTTTGAAAAATTCGTGAAAAGAAAATATGCTCTACTTTTCACGGCGTTACTCATATTCTTTTATGCAGGACTCGTTGGATTTGATCCGCCAATCGTTAGAGCAAGCATTATGGCGGTAGTATCTTTTGGTGCATTAGCGTTGGGGCGTCAAAATTCAGCAATATTTACTTTATTCCTGACAGGGTGGGGGATGGTGATAATTACACCTTCTAGCCTCACGGACATATCATTTCAGCTATCATTTCTCTCAACTTTTGGAATACTAACAATAAAGTCGTTAATTGAAAGAGTTATTACATTTCGATTCATTTCAATATTAAAAGACGATCTCACAACAACGCTTTCAGCTCAAATTGCCACATTTCCTATCATGGTTGCGACCTTTGGCGCATATTCCCTTTTGACACTGCCTGTTAATTTGCTTATCCTTTGGACAATACCATTTCTTATGACAATAGGAGTTATTAGCTTATTTATTTCCATAATTATGCCTATTCTTGCCAAGCCATTTGTAATCGCATCATATCCGTTGCTTGCATATTTTGTGGCTGTTGTAGAGATCTCTGAGCGATATAAATGGATTGTTGAGGTTGAAAGCGTTCCAATAGCTTTTATATGCGGATATTATCTGATATTAATTGCTATAGTAATTCGATTTAGACAGCCTGAAAGGAGAATATTTTGAGGCGGAAATTAACGTTTTTGCTGTTGTCTGTAGCGTTTCTTAGCATTATATCCCTCTATCACTCGATATCCTTGAGTGACAAAAATTTTCATCTGATTTTTTGTGACATTGGGCAGGGAGACGGCATATTTATAAGAACTCCTAAGGGCTACGATATAGTGGTCGATGGTGGACCCGGAGATTATTCTATGACGGATTGTCTATCCCGTCATCTTCCTTTTTGGGACAGGGAAATTGACGCAGTCTATATGACACATCCTGACGCAGACCACTTAACAGGACTTATAGAAGTAGTAAGAACCTATAATGTAAAGTATTTTGGGATGTCCAACGCCCCAAAAAGTACCGCTGTTTACAAGGAGTTGTTAGTAGCATTGCGAGATAAGAATATACCAGCGGATTTAGTAATAAGAGGGGATAAGATTTCAACGAGTGATGGTCTAAAGATGCAGACACTATGGCCGACAGTCCAATTTTCAAACTCCAAAAGCAAGGAGACGAATGACTATTCACTTGTACAGTATTTAAGCTTTGGAAAATTTAAAGCTCTTTTAACAGGGGATGTTGCATCAGTATATTTAAATTCGATAATGCCTACTACAGGATTAATTGATGTTTTTAAGCCTCCTCATCATGGATCAAAGACTGGGGTTGATGAATTTACCTTTCAGCACAACAAGCCTCAACTGGCGGTTATATCAGCTGGCGCTAAAAATCGTTATGGCCATCCTTCACCTGAAGTTTTGAAGGTATTAAATGACAATAATATACCTTATGAGGATACGAGACGTGGAGATGTCGAAATTATTTCAGATGGCGAAAAATGGTGGGTAAAAAATTAGCCTCAAATACCTCACTTCTTTCCACGATCGTTGCATAAACCACGTTATTTAATAATATTTTAATAAATGATTAATAGAATAAGAGTTAGCATGAGAATCAAAGAGGAAAGCCTAAGCTATTGGATTTTATTAACCTTGGAGGAGTTAACTAGGGATGGTGTAGTTAATCCTTTCTCTTATTCATCCCAAATGAAATACCTATTAAGTATTAATCATTTGCGTCCTGGTAAAAATAGGAGATCTGTTTCTGAGGCAATTAGACGCATGAGACTGAAAGGTTTGTTAATAAAGGAAAGAAATGAAGAAGGTAATATGATCCTAAAGATAACAGGGGTCGGTATTGATATTTTAGGGGTAGAAAAGGAGTGGGATGGTAAATACAGAATAGTTCTTTGGGACATCCCTGAAAGTAAGAGGAGAGTTAGGGATTTACTACGGAGAAGGTTAAAGGAACTTGAATTCAAGAATGTTCAAAAAAGTGTATGGGTTTCCAAAAGAGATGTCACAAATAATTTAAGGAAATTGATTTCTGAGCTGGAGATTGAAAAGTGGGTTGTAGTAGTTGAATCAGATGATGCTTGGTTTTCGCATATAAAATTCCACGATCGTGTAAATAAGTGAGGGGATTTTTGCTTATTAGCCTCTATTTTCAATTCTGCCTCTTGCTGAGTACATTTTTCCAAGAAGTGCTAAATCCTCAGGTACACCCGCATCAACAAAAACCCCTTCGTGCAGATACGGATTCTGTATGTCGCCGTAAGGAAGGTCTTTCATAAACTCAATTGAGCCTGTTTGTGGGGCAATCTTTATGAACCATTCACGGTTAACACACATAATGCCAAGGTTCTCAGGCTCTTTTTCGGCAAAAGTTGAATATATGCCATCAGGGTGAAATGAGCCATAGCGTCCGGGTCTTGCCACACCTGTAATAATAGGCTGAAAACCTCGTTCCCAGGCTTGTTCGTGCCTTGCAACAAGTGCTTTATAATCTACATTAGAAACAACATCACCAAGTGCTATAATCGCATTTGTTTCATCTTCAGGAACATTCTCAACACCCTTTCTCATCGCACCTGCTACACCAGATTCAAGCGGTAACTCTACGTGATTAATATTTATCCCAAATTTATGTCCATCCCCAAAGTGATCCTGTATTTTATGAGCCATAAAACTCTCCATAAATATATAGTCCGTTATTCCACCTGCCTTAAAGCCTTCGACAACGAACTCAAGAATTGGTTTTTTAGTGCCTGGAACCTCAACCATTGGTTTAGGTGTATCTTTAGTTAGCTCCCCAAGTCTTGTCCCGAGACCCCCTACTAGTATAACTGCATGCATAGAGGAATTATACTCCTACAGCTTCAAATTTTAAAATATATATTTTGATTACTTGATTTTACTCAAGATTGTTGTTAGCCTAAATGAGCTATTAGTTTGTAGTCCTCAGTTTTTTAGCTGAAGACTGAAAGCTAAAGACTAAATTATGCCAAAGAAAATCCTTCTTGTAGATGATGAGGCTGATACAGCTGCAGTTTTTGAAACTGTTCTAAAACAAGCAGGTTTTGAGGTTGTTTGGGCAAATAATGCTTCAGATGCACTTTCAACTGTTAAGACAGGTGTTTTTGACCTGATACTCATGGATCAAATGATGCCTGATATGAGCGGAAACGACGCTCTTCAAACCCTCAAGGCAGACCCAGTTCTTAGTAAAATCCCCGTCGCAATGCTTACTAACTTTTCCCATGACCAATTAGTTACAGAAGCGTTAGGCCGTGGGGCAGTTGACTATATACTCAAATACCAGATATCTCACGAGGATTTAGTAAAGAAAGTGAAAGAAATCCTTGGAGAAAATTAAACAGCAAAAATGAAACAGCAAAAATGCGTTTTTTGTTATTTGATTTTTAAAATTTGCTTTAACTAAACTGCCTATGCAACCTGCTACAGATACAGACTATAAATCCCTCTTCAGCCAGTTAATTAAAAAACAGATGCTTGTGCTTGGGCCGGATATAACTCTTGCTAAAGTACACAACGTTACTGGTCTTATGGTTGATATTAATGGTGATGTCCAAAAAATTGACGGTGATCCTCAGGTAATGCTTCAATCACTTATAAACCAGTTCGTTGAGCTCTCGGGAATGATAGTTAAGAAAACGATGGAATCAATATTGACCTCATATCCAGGCATGATGGCGATGGCAGCAACTGGTGTATTGGGGGGGGTTCAGGCAACTGCACAGACACAATCAGCTGTTCCGACTCAACAAGTAGTTACTTCAGAACCGGTGGTTGAAAAATCAGCATCTGAGCATATTGAGCCTCCTGCGATGACATCTATTCAACTTGATAGCCTAACACCTAATGCTCAGCCTACCCAAACACCTAAAGCCGAGACAATAACAGAAGCTGATATGGCAAGTCTGAATAAAGCCCTTGAAGACCTCTCTAAAGCTCCACTTTCAACTGAAAAACCTGTGGCGCAATAGACCACGATATACAAGCCGTTTACTTTGCTGAGCTTTTGTGAATAAAATTATCTATGGAATTTAACAGTATTCAATTTTTAACTATTGTTGTAAATGGAATTTCCTTTGTTGCTGCTTTTGCAGCAATTGCTGCTGCTGTGATAATGTACCAGGTAACTAAGAAATTTGGATCAGGAATACTAGCTCATGGCTTCAAAACAATAGGTACAGGTGTACTTTTTCTGGCCATGGGTATCATAATTGATGCTATAAATTCTTACCTTCAAATAAGCTATAGTAGTGTGTATTCGGTAGGTGTATTTGTAATAAAAGGATCATGTTTTGTCATAGGCACATACACAATTGTTATTGGAAGTAAGAGAACAATAGACAAATTGGAAAACCTCACGAAGTAGCCTCAATTAGTATCAATATTTAATATTACTATTTAATATTTAAGCGTAGCTTGAATAGTAAGATTCTCTTACTATTTAATATAAATTTATTTTTACTATAGTAAATAATAGATACTAAATGCTAAATAATTCCCCTTAGGCCTGTAGTTTTATTACCAAGCATAAAAGGAGTATAATACCTCTCAAGCAAGGGCAGCCGCCAGTGCTAAAAATGCTTACGTTGAATGGCTGCCTAGGCAGCCCGCCTTGACTCGTTCAGGCGAGGCAGGTACATTTACAACGCAGGCAAAAATTCACACAGCAAGGTGTACAAGCACACCGGGTAACGCCCGGTAAAGGAGAAAGACGTGGGACAAAAGACCATCAAGGAACACAAAGATGCAGTTCGTGAGAATCTGCTCAAAGGAGTTACGATGCGCCGCATCGTGAGTGGCTTCAAGGCCTTTCGTGCGGCAAAGCGCAAAGAGGAGAACGAACAGCTCGCTAAGGCGATCCACGAATACGAGGCTGCTCGGCTCGCTTTAAGTCTGGATCCAGACAACGAAGATGCCAAGAGGGCAGTCCGCATAGCTGATTCGCTCATCACGAACATAATCGTTGTCGAAACCGGCCTTCAGGGGTACGCTGCCATGAGGCAGCCGCCTCCCGATTTGGATGATCGACAAGCTCCAGCCGCGGAGAATGAAACCGTCCCGTCGTAGGGTACCAGTCTCACCGAAAAACTGTCTGGCGAGTCTAGGCAGGCAAGCTGGCCGGGCAGTATCCCGGCAGCACCTTGGAGGTGCAAGATGGTTTCTACATCAGCAACTTACCTTGAGGCAAAGACCGTCGTTAAGATGGTCAGGGAGGTATCGGCCGATATTCTCAAGAAGCCCGGCTCCGAGATCATCCTAGGGGCCAACTACACGGATGACCTCCGTGCCGATTCCCTGGACATGGTCGATCTCGTCGCCGGTCTGGAAGAGAAGGTCGAAGAAGTGCTTGGCTTTACCGAGTTCGAGATAAGCGATCAGGAAGCGGAAAACCTCCACACCGTTCGCGACGTCGTCGAGTTCATTCTTCAGCGTGGCTATCCAGCTGCTGCCTAACCCCTGCGTTGTTCTCAGGGGCCCCCAACTCGGCGGGCCCCTGAAACACAAACTTCCACTGACCATTTACCATTGACCATTTACCATCAATCATTAATACTAGTAGTATGCTCCTGCCATTTCTTTTTTTTCTTTCATCAATCGGATTATTGGGTTGTATTTACTTCTATTTTCAGCTCAAAAGTACAAAAGAAAAATTTCAGAAAGAACAAAAGGCAAATATCCACAAGCTATTTGAGCTGGGGCTTATGAACGAGCTTTCAGAGAAAATAGGTTACTCTCTCAGTTCAAAAGATATCGCCTCAACTATCGCAACAACCGCTGAAAAAATATTTCCAGTGACAGCAGTGTCATACGCAATTATTGAGCCAGATCATATTGAGTTGACAACTATTGCCCACGAGAATTTATCATCCAAGTTCTCCGATGGAGTAAAAGAGATAATGCTTGCTGGTATATATAATATCGATGAGGAGCTTAAGAAAAAGCCAGTTAGCCACAAAATAGGAGGCTTAAAATATGCTACCAATGTACCTGTTGAAGCATCTCCACTAAGCTACTTTAACGTCCCATTAGTGCTTAATAACAGGTTTACCGGTATTATTACAATTACTTCAAAAGAGGCGCATGCATATCAGGAAGAAGATATGTCTATGCTTTACAAGATAGTTAATCGTGCACAGCTTGCCTTAAGTAGACTAGAAAGTGTTATAGAAGATGAAAAAGGAAAAATAGACTCCTTGGTCAAGAGTCTTACTTCTGGTGAGATATTTTTTACCCTCAAATATGACAAGCTAGAACTTCTGACAATAAATCCAGCAGCGATTCGGTATCTTGAAATTACAAAAGATAACCCAGATATTATTCACGTTCTTTCTAGGTTCAAGGTGAAGCCTAATCTTATTGCTGAAATGAAGGAAGTGATACTCAAGAAAAAAAGCACTATTTACCGAGACACAGAGATAGGAGACAGTAGATTCAATATGTATGTAACTCCGGTTTTTAACTCGGCAATGGATACTGTAATTGGAGTTGCTTTGACAATGCAGGATGTTACTCGTGAGCACGAGACCCAGAAAATGAGAGAAGGGTTTACAAATATGATGGTTCATGAACTTAGAGCGCCATTAACCGCCATAAAAGGTGCTGCTGACTTGCTCTTACAGCCTCAGACAGAGGAAGAGGATAGGGTAAAGATGAGATTGGTTATAAAAAGCGCCTCAGAAAGGCTTTTGAGTGATATAGATGACATGCTTGATAGTGCCAGAATTGATGCCGGAAAACTGCTTGTTCACAAGGTTGACGCGGATATTAATGAAGTTATTAACAAAACCATCCAGGAACTGTCCTACACAGCGCAGAATAAGTCTATTTTGATAGAGAAGCACTTAGATGACAATCTACCGCATATTGCCTTTGATCCCGTCAGAATAGGCCAAGTAATGTCAAATTTGATATCTAATTCTATAAAGTATAGCGATGAGCATAAGGTCATAGATGTGTTTTCAAGATTGAAGGGTGACTCAATCGAAATTGAGGTCAAAGATCACGGTGTGGGTATAGATGGTGAAATCGTAAAGACTCTTTTCCAGCCGTTTGCGCAAGGTAATTTCTTTAAGAAGGTAAAAGGGACCGGTTTGGGGCTTTATATCACCAAAGATATTATCACGGAGCATGGAGGAGAGATTAGAGTCCATTCAGAAATTGGAAATGGTACAAGTGTCTTTTTCTTCCTTCCAATTCATGCTGAAGCGGCAGCGGTAGAAAAAACTTCTGTACTTAACTAATTATTTAACATTTATTATTTACTATTTACTATAAATTTGGTGCTAATAAATACTAAATAGTAAATACTGAATAGCATTGCTAGGAAGAGTGCGGGAGAACGGGCCCGCCAGATCATCAACAAGCATGCAAACACGCCGTTTCAAATCTGGGAGGTAATTGCCTCCCGCACTTTATCCTGAGTAAAAAACCCTGTTATCTGTTCGTACTCGGGTCAAAGAGGATGAAGCTATTGCCCCATATCCTTTTGACTGCTTTCCGGTCTTCGTCCGAAACGTTGCGTGGATCGTAAGACTGGAGGTTGAAAAGGCCATACATTATGCTGGCCGGATGGTTGTTGTGCGAAACGAGTAGGGCGTGGCCGTACTCGTGGCAAATTACCATCATTTGGGCGTGAGGTATACCTGTTGCGAAGAGAGGATAGATCCTCACCTCGACGTGTTTAAGGCTGACGTTGCTGACGTCAGCGATTCGTTGTGGGTCAGGCTCGTAGGCTTGATCCATGAAGACGAAAGTTGCCTTTATGTCTTCGTGGACTCGCCAGAAGAGCTTGCATTGGCCCCACATAGCCTGCAGATCGGAATCGGCAGACCAGGGTTCACCAATGATCCCAGTGGATGGGTCAGGAGGCAAAGCCTCGTTGACCCAGTACCAGAAGGTACCGTCGCATCGGTAGTGTCCGCTAGGATCAGCGGAGACGTAGGCTTGGCCAGCCGTTTGGCACGGCTCGAAGTGGTTGGATTCAGCGCTTGCTTGCTTCACAAAACCGCCTAGGACGATCGCTGTAACTATTGCAAGAAGAATCCAGAACCGTATGGTACTAACGCGCATTTGTCCCCTCCCATAGGGTAACTTTGAACTCAGGACGTAAATCAATGTGCCGGAGAATATTATATCACAA
>CAYTCO010000013.1:0-37398 GCA_964436385.1 uncultured Gammaproteobacteria bacterium | reverse complement strand
TACAACTTCTACCTTTTCTTGGGGAACTTTATAGAATTTTATTATATCATTTTTACTGCTTTCACTAATCGTAATAACTTTTTTTGAATTCAAAACTGAGTACTTCGTCCAATTTGTTAGCTGATACAAATCGTTTTTCTTAAAAGTTTGTGGAAAGTGAATAAAGGACAGATCCATGACCGATACGACTGTTGGAATTGGTGAAAATCTGGGCGCGTAATGGGTTAGGGTCAAAAAAACATCAGGTTTTTTCTGTGTAAACAAATTAATAGGCAAACCAACCTGTGTCCAAAGCTTTGCAGGTCTTACAACTTTGTACTTCCAAAATGAAGTGGGTGCGGGCAATACTTCCAGGGGGTTTGATTTTAGATAAATTATGAATTCGTGATCAATCTTGTTTTCCCTTCTATACTCGTAGAGCTTTATCAGGATTTGATAAGCATATTCTGAAATTCCCACTCTATTTGCGACATTTGCCTCGTTGGCGTCAATTCCAATCAACATGGTATTTAATATTTATTATTTATTAGTATAGTAAAAGCATGAATCTTTTAAGAAATAACTTGCGGCTTATTATTGGGCTCATCCTCATTATTGGACTTTATGCTTTACTTTACAAGATTTATATTCCCAGGGTCAATGCATTCGGATGTTTTGATGATTGCTTCAATTTCCTGGGGGGCTACTTTCTAAACCAAGGCAAGGAAATTTTTACAGATTTTTTCTACAATCATCAACCCGGCATGGCATATGTAAGCGCATTTATCCAATGGTTAACAAAACCTGATTCTATACCAGAACTTGTTTTAAGACATAGGCAATTTATCTTTGGGATTTGCCTCCTATCAACTCTCGTTCTCTTCCTAAGATTCAAAACTCCTATTATCCTAACTACTCTTTTGTATGAACCATTTAAATTTTATGTATTTGGTGACAGATTTTTGGCAGAGAGTATTCTTGGCTACCTTCTTATATATATGGTAGGTGTTTTTATCCAAGCGTACAGCGGTAAGTTTAAAAAGTATGATCTTGTTGTGTTTCCTCTTCTTTCTTCATTTATCATATTTCTGCGTGAACCCTTTATTCCAGTTTCTTTACTGCTAATGGGTGCCTACCTAGTACTTTTAATACGCACCAAAAGAAATTTCATACCCACCCTTCTCTTTTTCATTGCACCGCTTACACTTCACTTGACCTATAATTTTGCAGATTACTACCTAAACCTTGTAACTGTAAACAAATTAGTTATTGCACCGCAAGCAACAGGCATCACCCCCTTTGTTGACATAATGCGATCTGCTTTTTATCCAATTTATTTAATCCTTGCGCCTTCTCATTTCAGTTTCATTAGAGTTATTCTTGCATTTTATTCTCTTGTTTTTATTGGACTCTTTACCTTCTTCTCGTTAAGACAAAAAAAAGTGAGTCTAACCTTATTGATTCTTTTTACTTTATTCTTGATTAATCTCAGACCTGTTGGACCGAACCAAGCTTTTTTTGAAGCATTTCATATTGCTCCATGGTTTCTTTTAATTTGTTTTCTTGTCTCATATTTTTTAGCAAGTCTAATTGGTTTTTCCAAGAAATACGGCCTCGTTATTCTTTCAGTTATTGTAATTTTTGTTGTATATAACCTTACAAACAATCAATATTTTGCTCACGATAAAATTGACACAAGCGGAGAATTTTTTACAAACTATTCACACGTTATGGACATAGGAACAACCGTTAGGAATCTAGCTAGCAACGGCGACACACTTTTTGTTGATGGATATGATGATCTAATTATTTGGGAAGCAAAACTTGATACTTCCTATAAATATAGCTGGTATACGTCGTATATGCCTAAAGTTGATCTCTATAAACTTGAACGAGACAATATGTTGCTAAAATCACCTCCAGATTTTTATTATGGTACCTGCATGAGCGTTTTGAAAAAGCAAACAGATACTGTGTCATTATTCCTATCTAATAACTTTGTCCAGCTTAGTCCTAAAAATGAGAGCAGCTGCATATTAATAAGCAAGAACAAGATGAACAGTTTGACTCCAGACAAAATTGAAAAGCTACGTGGAACTAAATATGAAAATTTTAAAATCCAGGATATACTACGCTAAGCTTTGAGCTATCTATTCCCAATATTTTCTGTGCATCCTTTTTTGTTGATTCAGATATACAAAAAATAATGTCTGATTCCCGCATAACCCAAGAAAGCTTTTTTTTCTGCACTCCGACTATTTTCTTGGCAGTTTCCTCTGGAAATTTATAAACGATTAGATCATAAAGAATAGTTGCTTTTCTCGCCCTTTTAGCAGGTGGTTCTGTCCAGTCTGAAGTTATAAAAAGGTCTACATCTCCTACAAAATTTTCAATAGGATTACGGTGCGCTACGTTCCACATTAAATGAAGCAGCGCTGGGGGAATTTTTTTTATCACTATCTCAACGTTTGGTCGATCAGACAATTTTAAAAATATTTCAGGAAGCTTTCCTCTCAGGGATGAGAAAAAAAGAATAAACTTAGTATCCTCATTCTTAACCATTTCCAAAACCAAACTCCCTAGGTAGTTAGCAACTCCGGTATTTTCATATGCAAGTTGGCTTATATCTATTCCTATTTTCATATCTTATTTATTTTTCTTGTCGATTGATGGTTAATGTATCCCAAAAAATGAAGAAGTTCAACAAGTATTGTAAGCCTTTGATAGCGCCTCTTCAAAACGAATAGATCCCTTTGGCCTTTTGCTTCGTTCTCCATTTGAGTAGTTGGATAAACAAATGGAATCGTGACGGATTTTACCTTTTTTCTTTTTTGCAATGCTTTCACAACTGGAAAGAACTGCCCATTTGAATATTCTTCAAGATCAAACAATTTGTGATCCAAAAGACCATTGAAAGGATGGGATTCGTAATGAGAAAGCAATGCTTTTAACAGTTTTGGGTCGTTTTTAAAAACTCTAACACCAAAAAAAACATCAAGGTCCTCTTCGTGTGGAGAAAGAAGTCCATTCGCCCTTAGAGCTTCAGAGTAAAGTAAGTTACCCTCTACCTCTGACTCAAACATATAATCTGGAACTGATTTTTTAAAAAGAGACAAATCCCTTTTAGGAACTACTATGTCAAAATCTTCTCTAAAAATTGGATCCACTATCATCTCGATGCAGTCGGTAATTACGGATACTTTTTCAAGCTCTGTCATAACTATTGCCCTAACTCCATCAATTTTTGAAGCTTCGAAGATTGCTCTTCGTCTATTTGGCGATCTTCTTGGAATTTTAGCTTGAAGTATCTTTACACCGGATATCTTTTTTAACGCCAATACAAATGTCTTCGCGCTTCCACCATCAACAACTACAACTTTGTATCCTATTCCAGTTGCAAATTTTAATGAGTATAAAATAAGGTCTCCTCTTACCTTATCTGTGTGCTTAATGCTCTTAAGGGGCCCACTATACCATTTTTTCTCGTAAGTAATGCCCGCTATAGCGATTTCATTCGGATGGTACATACTCATTTACTTATGATACCGTTTTTTAAATACAAAAAGAAGGAGAGCAATTATAAGTAGATAGAACGCATATTCAACAAGCCTTTGCGCTGTAAAAAATATCCACATTACATAAAAAGGGATAGCTATAATAAAGCTCAAAACCCCTGCAAACGCAAACCACTCCGCCTTTCTCTTGTAAAGTAGAAAGATGATAACAACAATGAAGATTATGTCTTGCACTTTCATACAGAATTACAGATTTCTAACTATTGCTATATTGTACGAAAAGAAAGGCTTTAGAAAACTAATCTTTTCTAACATCTTTTCAATCTTTAGTACATAACGAAACGAGTTCTCATTAAGAAAAAATGGGGGATAGCACTCTAAATGTTCAAAACGTGTTTTCGGAAAATGAGTATCTATCAGTTTTTTAAATTCTTTCTGACTAAAATGATTATGACCGTTCAGAACTGTTGCATATAGTAAAAAAAGTGGGTTATATCTATTTCCTTCAATTACGATTATAACTCCACCTTTTCTTGTGACTCTTCTTATTTCACCTAAAGTAGTAGTTGGATCATCAACATGATGCAACAGATCCTTCAGAAATACTCCGTCAAAACTATTTCTTCTAAAAGGGAGTTTTTCAGACTTTGATTGTCTAAACTTAAGTCGTCTGTTGGTAAAGGAATACCACGAGGCATGCTTCTTTATATCGGTACCAATTACTGTTCTTGCGTATCTTAAAAGATTGTATGAGTCAATACCATATCCACAACCTACATCTAGTATTTTCTTGTCCCTGAATAACTTTTCCAGTTTAATACGGCTATATAGATCTAATCTAAATAGTTGAGTAGAATTACTTAGAACTTTCCCGTATCTATAGCTACTTCTTTGCTTTCTTTTTATCATAATTTATAGAATATAAAACTATCGCTAAAATACCTACTAATGTAACTATGCTCACGAATACACCCACTACGACGTGCTTTTGCTTCAAGTAATAAATATCAAGTACGTAATCTCCATCCTCTTTTAATACAAAGCTGTTGAGTTTTTGGTTGTAGGGAGTTGACGCGAGAGACTTGTAAATAACTGGATTACTCCTAAATGTTTCTTCTTTTCTGCCAAACCATAATGAATCAAATGCCTCCGAAAAAACAATTATATCGCCTTTTTTTGCGTTTTTGACATCTATTTTATAAAGAGTGGGGTTAATAAAATGTATATTTCTGATGAGATCTTCATTCTCAGACCAGATATGTGGGCGGGGATTTGAAACCTCAAAAACACGAATGCTTCCAAATCCGGGAATTTCTTTGAGTCCATTTATTCCTTGAATACTTTTAACAGTTTCTGTGTATTTTCTATTATCATACTTTCTGTCAGTAACAAATATTTCCCCGTTCACGTCATTTGGGACAATAACATATCGAATAGAAAGCTCCTCAAGGTTTTTGGCTGCAAGTTTTGTTTTGTAAAGATTCAGAGAAACTGCGGGTCTCTTATGGGTATAGAATCCATATCGTTGCAATTCTGGTACCCAGAGCGTTCTATAGAAAGTCTTGTCTTCTTGAAGGAATTTCTCAAGTTTCCTATAATCACTTGGGATAGTTGTTGTTTTGAAAGTACCTCCAAGCTGTCCAGAAACTGCAGGCCATAAAACAAAAAGAAATAAAACTAGTGTAATTACCAGAGTCACAGCAAATAATAAAGTGCTGATTTTTCTTAGGATCTTAAAGATATTTCCTAAAGCAAATGGTATAAGAATAGAGTACGATAAAGCTGTTAATACGTAGAATTTTGTTGGATCACGAAACATCTGAAATCCTGGAAAATTATCAAATAAAAATAAATATATATTTCCCAGTGGGGGGTTTGCGCCTTTTGCTAAAAACGCACCAACTAAACCAATACCAGCGAAGAAAAGAACTATTTTTTTGTATTTCTGGCTTTTTATTATAAAAAACATACTGGAGAATGCTAAAACTGGAAATACAAGAAACTCTGGCTTCATAAATCCAACCTTACCAAAAATGTTCTCTGGCCAGTTGGGGTGAAGAAGACCTATCGAGTTCTCTAATTTTGCGAAACTAAAGAACCTAACAGCATCCAAACTAGCATAACCTTCTCCAAGATTCTCTACTGGATTATACGGATATACTAAAAGGGGGATTATCCAGAAAGAATGAACAAGAATGCTTAATATAATGGGTACACCAAATAATATTAATAAGGATTTTATAATATTTTGTCTTAGACAAATTACAGCAGTAAAAGAAATAAATACTGAAATGTAGAAAATACGAGTATCGAAAAGGAGCAATAGTGAGTACAATAGGGAAATTATACCTACTGAACGAACTGCAATATGTGATTTAAGCTGTGACCAAATAAGAAATGGTATAAGTGCATATGCTATTCCCACACCTTGCAATTGTCCCCCACCTATGATCATGAGAATATAAGTATTTAATCCAAAAATGGTTGAAGATATAATTGCTAACTCTTTGGAAAAAAGAATTTTAAAAAGGATATAGGGTCCTATTATTAAAAGGCCCATTAGAGGAAATAAGTAATATATTCTTTCAATAATCGACCAATCCAATCCAAGTAATTTCCCAAAAATTTCCGTTCCAATTCCAAAACTCATGTGGATCCACAAAAATGGGCTGGCATCGGCGCCTAATCCTCCACCTCCATTTGGGTCCCATGCAAAGGGGAAAATCGACTTAATTTCATACATGCTCTTAAAATATGGCCAAAAATCACCCGCTGAGATCAACCCACCACGAAACCATTCTCTGAAAGTCAGAAGGAAAAAAAGAATTGATATAAAAAAAATTGAATGCTTCACTTCTTGGTTATTCGACCCAGAAACTGTTTACAGCTAACTCTTTTCTGTTTTCTTAGCCTCTTTTCCAGGATAGATTGTACTACGCCTATGATCATGAACCCAAAGACGTAAACAGCGGCAGCATTTTGCCCGGCGCTATCCTTTTTCATCACCATGAGAATTAATACTAGGAATAATATAGCCAATCCCAAATACGAAACTGAGCTTTCAAGCTTATTATAAGTTGATGCAATAAACCACAAACCTAGTAAAAGTACAGCAAGACCAGGTGAAATTTGCGAAATAATAAGTATATCGATTATGATTAATGCCAAAACTAAATAAGAAAAACCCATTTTTATTCCAATTTTCCTATTTATAATTACGACTAATGTGTAAAAGATAAATGGCGAAAAATAAATTGTTGATGAAAAAAGGAAATTTAGATTTGTAAACGCTAAATAAGTTTTAGTTAACAAAAAATTTATTAATGAATTTATATTATTTTCATCTTGCTTAAAATTGTATTTATAAAAAGTGACAAACTGCGGTATTTTATCAGCAAGTTTGAGAGTCAAACCCTCTGTGTTAACAACTGATTCAAGTTCAAATTCATATTTTTTATTTTTTGAGTTTTCGATTATCGGAAAACCTATAGGTAAAATCCATGTTTTTTCATGTTTCTGTATATTTGGTTTACTCTCATGATGCCAATCTGCATTCTTAATATCTCGAATCTTGAAATTAAGATAATCTGAGTTATAGGAAATTGGACGATCCCCCCTGATGAGCTTGATTGAAATTATGCCAAGATTGTTCTCTTTGGCAACAAAACTACCTACGATTATGTCACCTTTATTCAAACTGAAATTTGGATTTTCAGGATTAAATTCGAAATCATGAGAATACTCTATAACCGAAAATGATGTTGTATTAAAATAGAGAGAAAGGAATACACCACCAAAAAATAATACTATCGGAATTAGGAAGTTAAATACAGTCCTTTTCATTTATATGTTTTAGTAACTTTTATTTTATCTTTCACCAAGCTGCATATACAGAAAATAATAAAGATGACAGTTTCTATGGTACCAAAATAAAAATAGTTTTGAGGTAAAAAATACATAGTGATTTTAACATCAATTGTCCCATCACCATTATCTTTATAATAAGAAGTGTCAAAATTATTCTTAATCCAACCCGGATTTACTGTCCATTTATTGACAAAATAATCTGTATGAGGCTCGTGGCTCTCATCAAATATCATCTGCCTAAAGGAGTATTGCAATTCGTTTCCTTCAATAAAAACGTTATTTACTTCACACTCAGTAGAAGTGTCTATTTTTGTTCTAGGTTGGCACCACTCTTTGTGGGGATTTCTCTCTAGATATAATTTCCATCCATGATGATAAGAATCGGCAAAAAAGAGTTCTTCATCTTTTCCAAGTTTTGAGATATAAATATTAAACTTAGTTTCATTGATTTTCTGATAGAATAAATTTTTGGATTTAATCAGCGTATTTAGCTTTTTGAAATTGTAAAGCTTGTAATTTCCCGATTCGCTGGTAATAATCGGTTTATCTTCAAGGAAATTTCTCTTGAACGTGTTATCGAGGGACTTATTCATTCTCTTATCAAATACCCATGCATTCAAGACTTGGGTAGGTATATTCTCATTTACGAAGGCGTAATTTACATTATAGGTTTGTAAAATATGACTAAGCTGAGTATATTCTCTATTAACAATCAACTTCTCGATAATACTGTTTGCTTCCGAAAAATAGAAGGAAAGGAAGCCGGAGTAATCGTTTATGCCTGAAAATAATTTAACCGGCGATGTTCCAGTATAAACACTGTCAGAGTCAGTATCTTTAATGACTGAATAAAGTGCAGTACCGAATGGCACTGTAAATATATTATTTGTTGATGAGACTGTACTCTTTATTTCTTTCATGAAATCGGTGTATTCATCAGAAATCATAATATTTCTTTTAATATTCTCTGTTTGCCAAAGAGGCGCATTAACGATTTTTCCAATTTGAGTTAAATTTATAAGCAAAACTATAAGAAATAATGTTGATAGAATTAAGAACACCTTCCTGCTTATTTTGTGTAGGATACTGAAGGAAAAAGTGATAAGAATTGCATAGTATATTGTGTACGAAAGCGCAAACTTATCGTAAAAATTTCTGAACATTACGAATCCTGGAATCTTCCCTAGCCACAAAAAAAGTTCTTTGAATGGTCCTATATTTACCGTGAATAAAAAAAGTGCCGCAATGAATGCAATAAAGAAAACCATGAAAACTGATTTATTATTTCCTACTAGTACTTTTTTAAACTTAAAAATACCTATAAATAGCGTTGTGGGAAAAATAATATTTATCAGCAGAGTTTTATCATAGAAATCAGTAAAAACGTTACGTAACTGCCAGTACGAATCGAAAGCAATTTGACGATGGAATAGATTAAGCAGAGGATACACAATGTTACCTGATGCTGTAGCTAGCACAGTGGGTGAAAAGGTATCTGAAACTGCTTGTGAAAAAACCTTTGAACCAAAGTTTACATCGCTTCCCCCAAAGTAGGTCATAACGAATGGAAACAACCAAAACGCCTGGGAAAGAAATAGAGCGCTAAAGAATATTAGACTTCTCTTTACTATTTTGCGAGAAATAAACTTTTGGTATGTTAAATTTACCACTATTAGGCCCAGAATCAGTGGCACAAAAATACCGGCTATCCAAGGTATTGAGAATAGTCCAATCGAAAAAACCACACTTAACATTACTCCATGTGCTATATTCGTAAATTTCCCGTTCTCTAAGTACCTCAGGAAGAAAAATACTAAAGCAGGAATCAAGGGCAGTAACCAGATGGTCGAAAGAAAAATAAAGTATTGATTATAAACCATAATTGGTGATAGAACATAGAAGAGTGATCCAAGAAATGCTATATATGATCGGTTGTTATCAGGGATTATACTTCTTAAAAAAAGTTGAAAAAACAAAAAACCAAGTAATATTGGAGCTGAAAACCCAAGATATGCCAGTGTAATTTTTGAATCAATTAATAAATCCAATGCAGACCAAATAGTCAGAAATGGCATCATAAATTGTGTAGGGCCATTTGTACCTACTGACGAAAAATGATGCCAGGAGGAGAAAGTAAATTCTACTAAATACTCCCATGGATAAATGTAGTATAGTCTCGTATCATCCCCGCTGATATAGTACTTTCCACCAAATAGAATGTATGGCAAAATAAATAGTCCCAATATTACAATTAAGTTTGCAAAAAATAATTTTCTTTTTTTAAGTGTTTTTTTCATTTACTAATCTCCAAAAACTATTATATGGGGTTTCTTTATAGAGGAACTTGTAGTGGTTCTTTTTTAGATAAAACATCACTTGCTTATATTTAACAAAGTCTTCAACGAGAAGTATTGCTTTATTAAATCTTTCAATGGATTCTTGTATACCCTTCAAACCGTCAATCACGTAATCGTCAATATCAAGTTTTATGAAAACCGCATCATACCTCCTGTATGCATCGTTTCTTAAGACAGAACTAAGCATTTGAATTTTCATTTTATTTTTGGTTAAACCGTTTGATGATCCGATTCCAACCTTATGCAAAACAACATTCTTCAGATTGTTTCCCTTAATGTTCTTCTCTAGTAATTCTAGGGTTGGTTGTGATAGATATTCGGTTCCTGGTTCGAATGTCATGATGTCAAGTTTTTTGTATTTTTTATAACGGTTGCCAACAGCAACTGTATAAAGTCCAAAAAATGCGCCAATATCTATAAATAAGATTTTTCTATTCATTTTTTTTTCCTTATCAATCAATGCGAATAACCTTTTAATTTCAGTTCTCTCAAAAGATGGTGATACCGCAAAATTGCTGATCAAATCAGGAGTTATCCAAAATTTGCCAAATATAGTATTTGCATAATTTGTATACATTTTTTCTGGCAAAGAAATCTTAACTTTTAAAAGCCTTTCCAAAGCCCATACTGTTTGAGCGGCTAATAAAGGGAATTTGCCCCTATAAGTATCCAGAGGAATACGCAGAATGTAGTAAATATAAAAAATGGCAAATAGTAATTTCTTTTTAGTTGTAAACATATTTATTTTCTTGTTTTTTCAAGATTCGCTGGAATATTTTTTTTCTTGTAGAAAAAGACACGCATGATTCTCACAAAAATTAAATAATAATTATAGGACTTTTTTTGGCGTTTTAGCTTCTTAGGGGAGCGGTACTTTTCTTTCGTTGATAAGCCATCAATTATTTCAAATTCAATATTTCCCTTCCAATAAAATCTGATAAAAGGATCTCCTGCGTTCTTAATTATGGGAAAAAATTTATTTTCGTTGAGTGAAAGCACTTCATGCATTCTCTCGCTTTTGCGGACAAATATCAGTTTTTTCTTATTTAAATACACAAACCATATATGACTTACGAATGGCTGCACTGCTTCAATAATACCATTTGGAATTTCTACATAGCCAGCCTTTGAAACTCTGGTTATTTCCCTAATTGCTATCGCCGGATCATCCACATGTTCTAAGAGATGACAACAAAACGAAAAATCGAATGCATTGTCTGTAAATGGCAGTTTATTTACATTCCCACTCACAAATTTTCCAATATTGTGAATAGTTTTTGATTCTGAAGCTCTCTGAACATTACCCAATGTAAGATCGTCAACAAATACATCAGCTCTCCAGAAGGGTTTATCTCCGGAACCAATATCTATAACCAATGCTTTTTCTGAAGGAACAAAACCTGGTGAAATTTTTCTAGCGTAGAAATAGAGGATTACTTTTAATAAATTCATATCAACCTAAATAAGAATTTGCATTTCCTGTTACAGACAGAATTATACCCTTGATCGTACCCAAAAAGTAGTTGTAAACCGTGTTCAACTTCGCATAGAAAGTAATTGATTTATCTTTATCATACGTAAGAAACTTATAGCAGTAATAGAGTGTAAAAACCCAACACCAGATAATTACAATACCGGCAAGTTGATGCTTTGTTGAATATATAGCATGAAAAAGCAAGCGATTGCGGGCAAATGTGAAAGAACGCCTTGGATCATTCAGAAAATGAGTAATAAAATCCCTGTCTAGTATTTCAACGTCATGATAAATTCTTGCCTTCCTGCAGTATACAATCTTGTAACCGGCTTTCTTAATTCGGTATGCGTAATCACTTTCTTCATACATTATTCCAAATTTTGACCTGAAGAAAATGTTTTTCTTTTTAATGACTTCTGCCCTGACCATAAATGCATTCGGAATATCATCAGCCTCCCAGTAATTCCCTTTTCCAAATCCACTCAGGCTTCTGACGTGCATAGTCTTAGTAGTCCACATATTTCTTTTTGAACTGACTAAGAGTACCTTTTTTTTCTTCTTCATAAAGTAATTAATAGGTCCAACCATTCCCGCATCAGGAACAACGAATAATGCTTTTACCATTTCCTGTATTAAATTCTCATCAGCTTCATTATCATCATCAATAAATGCTATTAACTCACCTTTTGCTTTGGCCTGACCAATATTCTTACTTGCCGCTGCGAATAGATTAGTTGAATTTCTAAAAATTCTAATTTTAGAATGTTTCTTAAATTGAGTTCTTAAATATTCGCTTGTGGAATCTGTAGATGCATCATCAATTACTAGAATTTCAATATTCTTATATTTACCTTTAAGCAGACTCCTAACTAGGTTGACAACTCTCTTTCTGCGGTTGTATGTAGGGATGACAACTGATACAAGAGGTTTTTCTTTCATATAGCTTTTTCCGGATGCTTTGCCTTAAAACCAAGTTTTTTTGCTGATTGTTCAGTGTGTAAAGATGAATTCTTTAACCTAAGGGCTGCTTTCTCAACCCCATACAGTTTTATCAATTTTGTTTTCACAACCATAGAGTGTACAAATTTATTTCTGGAAGCAATCAGCAAAGCAAAATTATAGGGAGAGATATTCTTACTCGGTGCCACATGAATAACACCCCTTATATTCTTATTAATAACCTTATGAATCGCCTTAACAATGTCGTAAGTATATGTAGGAGTAAAAAGCTGATCATCCACCATGAAAATCTTCGAGTTTCTACGCAGTCCCTTCAAAATTTTTCCATATATTGTCATGGAATCATCCTCCTTATGGTATGCAACAACTGACCGTATTATTGTAAATTTTGCGCCTGATGCAAATATTTCTTCTTCAGCCTCATTTTTGGTAACTCCATACCAGTTTATGGGGCTTTTTTTTGCATCTTCAGCAAAAAATTCACTTCTACCGTCAAATACGCACTCTGTTGAAAGAAAAACCAAGGGGATATTATTTGAAGCGGAATATTTCGCAACTACCTTTGTGCCTTCGACATTGGTTTTCCATACCGGCCCGTTTTTGCCACGTTTTTTGTCGGCTTCACAAACGTCAATGTGCGTGATTGCAGCCATATGCACTATAACATCAGGACGAGCCTCGTCCAGCGCCTTACAAATGTTTCTTTTCTTTGACAGGTCTAGAAAAATATGTTTCTTAATCCTTTTATTTCTTGTGTGTTTTGCGCTATGAAAAAGATCAATAACGGAATACTCAGACACTAGTGCTTCACTTAAAATTTTACCTATTACACCACTTAGACCCGTAACTGCTATTCTCTTCATAACCATTATATTTGATTCATATTCTTAAGTGCATAAACATTTTTGTGATGAGACAAAACTGTAAAATCTTTACTGATGGATTCTAACAACTTATTCTCATTTCTGTATTTATCAAGATTATGGCATTCTATTAGAATATTTCTTACATTGCTTGCTATAAACCTGTAACTTCTAGCATCGCTAAATATTGAGTATTCCCCACCCTCTATGTCCATTTTCAGCAAGTCAATTCTCTTGTACCCCAGCTTCTTTTGCTCACGCATCAATGTTGTGACATCACAGTTGGGTTTTCTACTATGTTTTACGTCAAGGAAGTACGCATCCGTTTTCATACCCTTCTTTCGTAAGTATCCTTTTCCCCAATAATCCGAAATGGCAAGATTGAACAAATGTATATTTTTAGATTTATTTAACTCCAGGTTTTTTTGAAAGAATTTGAAATTCTCCATGTCCGGTTCGTACGCAAACACTTTCACCCTACTCTTCAAAGACTTACTAATCCAAATCGAGAAAGTACCTATGTGACCTCCTAAATCAAGGATGACTGCCATACTGGGAAGATTGAAGTCGGCAATATTATATTCGCTTCCGGATGCAACTACTACTATTTCCGCCATGTCTTCTGTCCCTCCGCGAGCTAAGAATTTTAGATTTTTTCTGGTTTTGTAAAGAACATCTGACTCAACGAAACCGGCCTTATCAATAAAAGCTATCCAGAAATTGGAAATAGTTTTTATAACAAGAATTACTTTTGTGATGATATCCATTAATGAAACAAAAGGGCAAGAAGTACTAGCTCAAAGATTATATTGCATTGCGAGGGAAAAAGGAATGCATCTTGTATTCGATGACTGCATACCCATATATTGCTACAAAGCTTAAGCACATTACCGGATGCAGAAACCATGCAGTATCCCTAACTCGTAGGTAACCCCTTATGCTGTCTACCAGTGGGACGATCAGAGTAATGCTAATGAGAATAAAATATATTAATTTCCATGCATCTCCCTTAACAAATAGCTTGTATCTCCTCTTTTGTGCAGTTATTTTCGATTTATCAAGATAAAACTGTTTCATAAACATTCCTCTTCTTTCTAAAAATTTTAGAATACTAGTGTTCCCACCTATATGAGATATTGAACCATCTACGAAAGCGTATTTATTAAATCCCTTCTTAACAAGATCTGCATTTACATCAATATGAAAATATTCCCTAACTCCTACCTTAGCATTATTCACCAATATCTCACGTCTTACCATAAATCCATTTGCACCAATGGTAGGCAGATTTCTTGGAGTAAAGCTAACAACAAAATAGCCGTTCACTCTGATGGGTTTGTATCTTTTATCGTAGGTGTTTGTGTGATAAGACATTCTGTCTGCTTTCCCTAAGTAATACGCTACAGGATCAGTAACACCAAAAAGCGCTATATATCGATCTAGTAAGGAAAATCTTTTATCGTAATGGTAATGAAGGGTCTCCACCCCAACAATCGCCTCATCATCTATAAAAGGTTGTACCATTTTCTTGATTATTTTTTTGCTAGGAAGAACATTGTCATGATCAATCATAAATAATAGATTGGACTTTGACGCCTGAATACCTACGCTTTTGTTGTATTCTACGTTTTGCTTTTTTGGATCCGTTCTTATCAGCTTAATTTTGTATTTCCTTATTATTTCTAAAGTTTTATCTTTCGATCCCCCATCAACAACTATAATTCGTAACTTACTTTTTGGATAATCTTGGAAATTAATACTTTGCAAACAACGAAGAAGAGTTCTTGATGAGTTGTATGTGGGAATAATAATATCAATCGAGGGAAACTTCATTTGCAAATAATATCTATGATTGTATTGAGCTCTTTATCAGTCAACTCGGGGTTGTTTCCAAAATAGAATCCATTTTCATGGATTAGCTTTGCATTGGCACTTATGTAGGATGGATCATTAGTGTATTTCTTAAAAAATGGCTGCTGAGTCATGTCCCCTCCGACAATTGGTCTAATTTCGAGTTTTCCGTTACACTTTTCAACTAACGAGTCTCTTATTTTTTTTGATTTGCATATAACCGGAAAAGCAAAATTTGATATCAAGTCAATGTGACCAAACTCTATAGGATAAAACCTGGAATCCGTGTAAATTTTCTTAGCGAGTTTCTTAAAATTGGATTGTCTTTTGCTAATAATTTCATTTAAATACTTAAGTTGAGTATTACCAATAAAACCATTAATCTCCGTTGGTCTTAAATTGTAACCCAAATCATAGAAAGTATATCTGGAATAAAAAGTAGAGTTGACATTGAACCTGTCGCGGATTTTGCGTTGTTTGCCTGAAGATAAATTTCTATCCCAACCATGAGCTCTTACAACCCTCAATTGAGTTGCCAACTCAGTCGAATCGGTGCATATAACTCCCCCCTCTATGGTTGACATATGGTGACCAACATAAAATGAGCATGTACTTGCAATTCCAAAATTTCCCAACTTCTTTCCCTTATACACCGAGCCCAGTCCTTCGCAGTTATCCTCAATGAGAAGTATTCCTTCTTTCTTGCAAATTGAAGTAATTTTATCGGGATCCGAACAAAAGCCGAGAAGATTAGTTAAGAATAGAAGTTTTATTTTTCTCTTTTTAAGAGTTGATTTTAGTGTTTTTGATGAGATATTTAGCGTAGATAATTCAACGTCAACAGGAACCGGATGAAGTCCAAGCTGGATAAGTGGCATAACATTTGTAGACCAAGTTAAAGTCGAAAATCCCACGCTATCACCCTTCTTAATCTTCCCCATGTTAAGAAGCGTCTGAATAAGTGCAAGATTAGCTGAACTTCCACTATTTACAAAAATGCAATTTTTTCGTCCCTGAAACCTGGCAAATGCTCTTTCAAATTTTTCACACTCACGGCTAAAACTTAGGATTGGAGCTTTTGCAATAAATCTGATTAGTTCTTTCTTCGTCTGAGTTTCATTGTGAAATGTTGATTTTATTAAAGGAATCATAAATTATGAGTGATATTTTTTAAGAACCTCTCTGTCACTGCAATTGTATAGGTAATCATAATTAAAAAACAAAAAATTGGATGAATAAACCATGCGTAATCAGGCTTTTTTAAATAGCCTTTTATAGAAACGTAGGTTGGCTGGACAAAAGTACAGGAGAATAACACAAACAAAAGGATTTTAAGGACGTCTTCTTTTCTTGATGGATCAAATACTTTGTACCTTCTATCACTGGCACGCTTCTGGTAATGAAGCCTCATGTACGAGGATCTTTTTTTCAAAAAAGAAACAAGTCCGGTAGCAGTATCGTGAATTATCGTCTGATTCACAACCCCGTAAGTTAAGTGTCCCATTCTGGCCAAATCCAAAGGCACATCTATATGAAAGTAGCGTTTGGGACCTGATTTTGCTTTCAGTAAAAGCTTTCTTCTGGCACAAAATCCATTTGAACCTAATGTAGGGAATTTTTCAGGTGTAAGATCTATTAGAAAATACTTTTTACCTTCAAATGTTTTTTTTCCATAAAGACTCCACTTATTTGATATGTATGAGAGCTTATCTGCTTTGCCCAGATACAGACCTACAGGATCGGCAGATCCAATTAGTGCGAAATACCGGTTTAGATAATTGTCTTTTTTTCTATATGCAAATCTTATTGTTTCTGTACCTACTACCTCCGGATGATTTACAAAGGGAGTTACCATATCGGTAAGCCAAGACTTTGTTGGGAGATAGTTATCTGAGTCGATAAATGCAATAATTTCGCCTCTTGCAACTTTCAAGCCGACCCCCCTGCATGCCTCCGGATCTTTAGGGTACTTGCTTTGAATTACGAGGGCGTTTTTTCCGTACGAATTAACTATCTTTGCTGTGTTGTCTGTTGAATTGCCATCAACAGCAAGAATATCAACCAACCCACTAGGATAATCCTGCATTTTAATACTTTTTAGCACTTTGGAAATAGTTCTCTCAACATTCCAAGTAATAATTATAATGGTAACAGTTGGTAATTTCTTAACTTTTGTCATTATATCAAGCTATTATACATGAATTGATTTCTACTCCGATGTTAGTTTAAATTTTTTGAAAATCCTCAAACTGGGTTTTGCAGAACTTTCCCAGGTAAAGCTTTTAGACCATGCGTATGCATTTTTCTGAATTTTACTGTACAATTTTCGATTCTTAAGCAACGTCGATGCTTCACTTGCAAGGGACTCAGGTGTATTATTTTTAATAATTATTCCTGTTTTTCCATGCCTTACCGAATCTCTTAAACCACCTACGTTGTAAACAACTGAGGGTGTTTTTTGCCCCGCGGCTTCTATTACTACAAGTCCCCATCCTTCCTTCACTGAAGCATGGAGCATTATGTGGGCCCTTCTCATTAATTCAAACTTTTTTACTTCCGCAACCCTTCCAAAAAATGTTACTTTACTATTAAGCTTCCTTGTAGCAATGACTTTCTTTAGTCTCTTTACTTCACTTGCTTCGCCTCCACCCACAAGCCACAGCTTGGAACTGGGTAACTGCTCTAGGATGTAAGGAAATGAATTAATAACGTTCTCAACCCCCTTCATTCTCACGAGTCTGTTAACAAAAATGAACGTTGGGCTTTTTTCCTTTGGAAACTTTTGTAAAGGCATTGAGTTAACTCCACAATTGAATATTGTAATATTTTTGGCTGAAATTCCCTTGTCCAACAGTTCATGTCTAGTAGACTTTGACGGAACCATGAAATCTGTTCTTCTGTAGAAAATGAAGTACAACAATTCTGCAAGTTTTCCAAACTTACTGATCGGAAAGATGAACATATTGTCCCAAATTTCTCCCGCTACTTCATGAATAAGAACTAGTTTTGGTTTTCGTACATACAACGGCGTAAGAAATGGCAATCCATGAACTTGATCAACCACAATATCAAATCGATTCCTATTGAAGAGATAGTAAAATGGTGCCAATAAATAAACAGTGAAGTAGTTTCCGTATCTAATAACATCAATTCCATAAACACTTGTTTTTTTTGTAGAATTTGGAAATCTGGAGGCATACCAAGTTACTGAATATCCATGCTTCGTCCACTGCCTGGCCAGTTCCAGTGTCACTATTTCAGCCCCTCCACTACGTGGGTTGAGTGGATCACGCCAATTAAGTATTAATATTCTCATTTTCGTTTTAACCAATTTTTTTTATTACTTTTCCTATAGTATTTGATGATCTTGACTCTATAAAAAACAGCCAATGTATCCCAAAGCATGAAAAAGACAATTGACCATAATGTAGAAGAAGTAATTGAATTTGTTCCCTTAAAGTTAAGCTTTATAGGAGCCTCATAAATCCTCTTGTAGCCTAGCGCATACGCGAGTGCAAATATCTCAACATCAAAAGCAAAATTTTTAACTAGTAAGCGGGGGAAGACATCCCTAACAACTCTTACCTTATAGAATTTTATACCTGTCTGAGTGTCGCGAAGCTTAAACCCGAAGAGAAGTCTTGTAAATGTTCTATAACCCCAGGAAATAATTTTTCTGTAGAAGGGGTAATTCACTTTTGAAACTGGATGCATTTTGCTTCCGACAATTATATCCGCATCGTACCAAATCATATGATTTAAAAGCATCGATACTCCCGTTGGGTCTATGTCCAATCCTGCATCCATAAATCCAATTACGTCTCCTTTAGCTTTTAATGCCCCGAACCGAATTGCAAAACCCTTTCCTTGGTTATATTTATATTGGTACACACGGACTTTTGATGATGCATACTTCTTTATGCGTTCGTATGTCTTATCAAGCCTTCCGTCAACTACTACAATTATTTCAAAAGAATATTTTAACTCCTTCATAACGTGCGTAAGTTTTTTTACATTAGAGACGATTGTTTTTTCTTGTTTGTAGGCAGGAATAATAAGCGAAATCTTTCGGAGTTTTCTGTTAACCATTGCTTTCCTGTATTGTACCTAATTTTTGGCTTTATGAAAGAAGTAAAATGCACTGATTAGAAGAAAAGAACATATTACTATTGAAGAATTTATTATTTGATTAAAGTCATTATGAAATAGAGAAATTAGGATTACCTGGAATACTGTACCGCAAAGAAGTACCCATGAGAATGAAGTATTTTTGATGGATAGAAAATAGTAGGACAATATCGAAAGCAAGGCATATAATGTTATAAAAATTCCAAATCTCCCCACATACTGTGTGACAGTGAGGTATTCCTCGCGTTTGAGAAAGAATAATACCGTAAACTCAGGAAATAGATAGTAGAAAGTTGTAATTAATGCAGATCCCAAACCTACGAGGCCCAAAGACAAGTATAATATACTTTTATATTTTTCCCCCTTACTTATCTTGCTAATTATTACAGGAAACATAACAGTCCCAACAGGCGCGCTAATATAGAATATTACTCGGCCAATAAGAGAAAGGCCAGCATATTGTCCTGTCTCAAATGGACTGAATAAATATTTTACCAGTAAAATATCATTTGATATCAAAGCGTTAAGACAAAAAACAGTTATTGCAGATGGCACGCCAACAGAAATCAAATTTCTGTAAGAAATATGCGGAGCATCGTTGGTGTTAAAGAATATAACCTTTCTAAGATAGACAATTCCAAAAATAAGAGGCAATAATAAGGAGATTAGGAATCCGGCAAGTGCACCATAAAGTCCCCATCCCAGCATTACTAGCCCAAAAGACAATGCTACCTTGAAAAGAGAAGATGAGAAGTTAACAAAAGATAAATACCTAAATGCGAGCTTTGCTTGCGCAAATGAATTATTAAGAGTCGTAATATATGAAAGAACAACAGAAAACATTACAACAGAGATTAACAGTGAGTTTTGAAGATTAAAAAAGTCTCCAGTCTGTTTTGAAAAAATCAAAAAGATTACAAAAATTGAAATGCCCGCAATTAGCAGAGGCCTAAATAATTTAAAGTAAAATGCATGAAGCATAGTACTATTTGCTTCAGCAAAATACTTACCAGCTATACTTACAACCGTCGGAGTAACAGCTCCAGCAGGAATTCCAAGAAGAGTAATTAAGGAAACTAGGCTTGTTAGCGTTCCATACTCTGAAACCTCAAGATTTCTACTCATCAAAAGATTAAATAGAAAGTTAAAAATGTTTGCCAACATTCCTCCAGAAAAAAGGAAAAAGGATCCAGCTATCAGTGGGTTTTTAGTCGCATTTATTACGTGCTCTTTCATAGAACTGATTGATAAACTTTCACTGTATCCTTAATCATTTTCTCAATAGAAAACTCTCTCGCTTGCTTTAGCGACAACAAGGACTGTTTTTTCTGAAATTCTTCGTTTGAGGATAGTTTTCTTAGTGCCTCAGCAATACTTTCTACATTACCTTCTTCAATATAAACTCCAGCATCCCCAGCTACCTCGGGTAGGCTTCCTTTTCTTGATACTATAACTGGAGCACCACAACTCATTCCCTCAAGTACGGGTAACCCAAAACCTTCATCTATTGAGGGCATAATTACCCCTGTTGCCATGTTGTATAGCGCAACCAAATCCCTCTCATCAACAAATCCAAGCTTATTAAACAATTTAGAATCAGTATTTTTCTCAACATAAACTCTATCTTTATTCCAGACATTAGATTTGTCATATTCATCAACCAATGCTTTACCGACCATAACTAGGTTAACATTCGCTTTTTTAACTGCTTCAACAAGTGTTGGTAAGTTTTTATTCCAGGTAACGTCACCAACATAGAGAAAAAAATTGTCTTGAACGGAATATTTCTTACTAATTCGCTCTTTTTCTTCTTTAGAAATATTAAGTTTTTGAAAAACTTCGCTTATACCCAGATAAACGTGTTTTACTTTATTTGAAGAAATACCAACATAATTTTCAACGCTTCGAGAAGAGGCAACTGAATCGGTTATGATTGCATCCGAACTTTTGAGTATTCTCCTATTAACTAGCCATGAAATATTCCCCTTTACTCCTGGTGGAAAATGGGTTTTATGAGCAATAGGGATTAGATCGTGGACCGTAATTATTGTTTTTTGTTTTTTAATTATTGGGAAGGTTACAAAAAAAGGGTCGAGATAGGGATAGTGGACGAGATCTACCTTGTAGTTTTTTTCTTTTGGGTTTTCTAAAAAAATATATTCATTTTCTTGATCATACTTTTGAAGATTGTCGTGAAGAATAGATATATATTTTCCAACTCCCCTAACCTTATGGTTACTTGTGCTCTTCGAACTTATAGGAGAAATATCTAGAGCTATCTTCATAGGTTTTTGGGTTTGGCTTAGTTTAGTTATCCTTGTTGTGCCATTTCCAGGCGGAATCGATAATTGTAGTAAGATCTGAAAATTTAGGATCAAATTGTAATTCTGTCTTAATTTTTGAAACATCAGCAACAAGTACTCCCGCGTCCCCTGGACGTCTTCCCTCAAACCTTACGTTCAACTCTTTACCTGTCACTTTCTTGATCGTCTCAACTATGTCTTTATTACTGTAACCATTTCCAGTACCGACATTGAATGTATATCTCCCAGGTGAGTTAATAATTTTCTCCAAGGCCAATACGTGTGCTTGAGATAGATCAAGAACGTGAATGTAATCTCTTACGCATGTACCATCTGGCGTTTCGTAATCTTCACCATATACAACAAATTCAGTTCCATCTTTGACTGCTTTTAGCGCAATAGGGATTATGTGAGTTTCGGGATCATGCCTTTCACCAAAACTCCCGTCGAGTGCTGCTCCGCAAGCGTTGAAATATCGAAGAACAACATAGGAGATACCGTGAATTCTTTGATACCAGGAAAGCATTTGCTCAACCATAAGCTTGCTTTCTCCATATGGATTAGTAGGCACCTTCCTGTCATCTTCACGCACTGGTACCCTTTCAGGGTTACCGTAAACACCGGCTGTTGATGAAAAAATGATGTTTTTAATGCCAAATTCATTCATATTTTCTAACAATCTTTGAGTCTCAAAAACGTTTTGGTCAAAATATAAACCAGGTTTTTCCATCGACTCCTTCATCGAGATAAATCCTGCAAAATGTATGACACCGTCAATCTTGTGATCTGCGACTATCCTACTCAAAACTTCTCTATCCGATACATTACCCTGATAAAAAGCAACATTCTCAGGTAATGCCTCTTTACTTCCACGAGTCAGATTATCAAGAACGATTGGGGTATATCCACGCTCTAACAGGGTTTTTACCATGAAGCTTCCGATATAACCGCAACCACCTGTAACTAGCACTTTTCTATCCATATTATTTGTTGTACCCCTTCAAGTATATTATATAAGAAACGGGAAATCTTAGTGCTGACATTGAGGCAAATACAAACCCTTGCCAACCGTCAACAAATCCTTTATGACGCCCATAGGCTGTCAGCATCCAATGCGCGGGTTTTGCCAAAAGATAGGCTATTCCATAGAAAAATTGTAGACCTAAATTCTTTTTTCCGATCTCTTCCTTTATTTGCGAAGAAAGAAGCTGGTTGTATCTCATCCATTTTTTATAATAAGCATTAAAATTTTTGTAAGGATAGTGCAAAAGTGCGTGCTTTAGATATCCCACTTTACCTTCAATTACTGCTTGTTCATGTACATCCTTCTGGGGTAAATGACCTTTTCCATTTCGATAAAATCTAACAGTGTAATCTGGGTATTGTCCACCCTTCATAAGAAATCGTCCCAAAAAATAGTTTTTTCTAGGCATCCAATAGCCGTTAAATTCATTTTTTTCACGGCCAACAACACTCTTAAGCTCTTGACCTAGTTCCGCTGAAACAATTTCATCAGCGTCCAGCTGAAGTATCCAGTCTCCAGATGCTTTATCTATTGCCTTCTGTTTATTGATATGGAAATTGGGGGGATTTGACGTTACCGTAACATGAGCTCCATATTTGCGTGCTATTTCAACAGTTCTATCCTTTGACGTACCATCGACAATTACTATTTCTGATGCTATGTCCTTCACTGCGTCTAGACATTTGCCAAGATTTTCTTCCTCATTGTAGGTAGCCAAAACAACAGATATTTTTTTCATACTTTATTATATAACGGAGTTTACCTTTGGACTATTAGAATTACTTCTTCCCCTTTTAAATTTTTAATCTTATGAATTATTGACCCTGTTTTATATTCTTGCGGATTTATAACTAAGACTACATTATCTTTCATGTAACCCTCTGGGTTTCTAAAGCTTACTTTTCCGATCTTTCTTTCATAATTAAACCAACCTGAAATTGTTCCCCCCTGGGATTGATACTTTTGAGGTGAATATCTATTTGCAAAAAGATAATACATGTAACTTGCTGAAAGATTTCCTCGATTTGAAATAACGATTTCACCATCGAATTTATCTATGTAATTCATGGCTTGGATAACACCATACTGAAATTGGCTCGAATATTCTTTTGGGAAACTCTTCGTGTATGATGTGAAGAATTGAGTGACACTAACGACGACAAATAGCACATATACCGTTGCAACACCGGCAATTACTGTCTTATACTTTTTCTTTTTTAGCCTTACGTAACCCATACCAAGTCCTGAAACAATAAGAAGCGGTCCAATTCCAGCAAAAGCCCTCATTGCATGTGGGGAATGAGTACTAACAATACTAGGCAAAACACCTATGACATACCAAGACAGAAGAAAAATAATCCACTTAAATTTTCTTTTAGTGAAAAGGTACAAAATCCCCATAGTCAAAAGAGGGATTTCAATTACATAATAAAGCCCGAACCCAGGTATCTTGAATTGTTCATAGTTACCGCTTCCGTAAATAAATCTATAATCAAAATGTGAAATAAAAGATGATACAAAAAGGCTAAAAGGGAAAACATGTCTGTTATACAGGATTATGTTTGCATAATCGCTATCCTCTTTATACTTTATTAATTTTTGAGCATTTTCAAGACTTGTTTCAAAAGAGACATTAAAAATGCTTGTTGCCTTTAACCTAACCAGTGCTTCAGGTTGGAATGAAGAAATTAGAATTGGCATGCAAAGAATAACTCCAATGACAACTGCAGGTATGAATTTTTTATAATTTTCCTTAATCATTTTGAAGTAAAAAACTATTAGCAGCAAAATAAATAGAGGAACAAAAATTTTTCCACTCTGATATGCGCTAAATGAAAGAGAAAAAAATACAGATGAAGCAATTAGTCCATATGCATTTATGTTTTTTTTCTTTATAGAGTTTAGGAAAAATCCAAATCCAATTATAAAAAAGGCCAAATACGCATTCACTTCGTGCCCAAGCCTAGATAAATATATATGCCAAGGGGAAATTGCCAAGAGTACAGTTGGAACGAGGGCTAGGGCTGCAGGTTTTTCAAAGGATAACTGTCTAAATATACATCTGGCAACTATATAGAAAAATGCGATAGTGGCAACCGAAAGAATTAAAGAAGGGAATCTAACTGCAAGAACACTAAGCCCAAATAATTTTACGAATGGAATAACAAGGTAAACATAAAGGGCGGGTCTATAGTCGTCATAAGCACGAAGTAAGATTGGAAATTGTGAACCGAATTCGTCCTTGCCAGTTTCAAGAATAGAATAAGCATTGTACCCTATTGAAACCTCATCGAGTGAAGGATGAGGTGGAATTGAACTCAAAGCATAACTTCTTAAAAAGAATCCAATGCCCAGTATTAATAATACAAAAAAGAAAATTATTCTTTTATATTTGGTGTGCTTCTTCACTTTTTGGGTAATTCCTTATAGTAGAAATACAAATATGAATGGGGGTCTCCCTGAACAAACTCAATTCTCTCTCCTTTGTTAATTTTCTCCATCGTTGAAATTTTGCTCTTAAGTAGGGTTTGAGGACCCTGATTGAGAAAAGTCTGCATATTAAAGTAGATATACAGTATACCGATTAGTGTAAGGATAACGTACATGTATTTTCGCTTAAAAGATAAAAGCTTGACAGCAATAATCGAGATGGATAGTATTGCGACTGGCCGAGTTATTGCAAAGTAATAATTGGTAAGTTCACCTGAATAGGTAGAAAAAGCAAACCAAGGAACGAGTATCCAGATGATGAATAAGTACGATATCAGAAGATTATCTCTTTTTATCTTCTTAAAATTAACAACAAAAATTGATAGAGGAATTAAGATAAAAGAAAGTAAGTGAGAATTCTTAAACCCCAAAATTGCATTAGATTCAATTACGGCGTCTTTTATTAACTGAAAAACTCGTCTAAGATGAAAACCGTGGAAGGAACTCCCTAAATATGATGCAGCAGCACTACCCTGTCTCGAATTTACATACGCAATTACAATCGGAAAAAGAAAAAATACAAAAACAGGCAGGGATAACAATAAATACTTTATCATTTTTTTATTAAGTGAGATAAATGGCAAACTCAAAACTACAAATATAAAGTAGAATACTGAAGTAAAATGAACGTGCAAAGAAGCGCCGATTGAAGCTGCAAGAAGCGGCATATACTTTCCTTGTCCTTGCAGCGACCTATATAAAGAGAGCATAACCAGAAAGGAAATAGGAACAATAAAATTTACTGGCCACTGAACACGGTCAAGAATTAGAATATACGAAGAAAAAGTGTTTATAAAAATTGCAACAAGAGCCACTTTTTCGTTGAATAAATTTCTTGTAACAAAGTAGATTACAAGAAACGTAAATATTGCAGTAACACCTGCAGCAATTGGTGAGGCAATAGGATCCATGCCGGAAAGGAAGTAAAAAGGGACAAGGTAGTAATAGTAGTAAGGACCAATATAGAACCCCGTGTTGCCCTTTGCCTGCATTCCTGTTGATGGCAAATCTCCATCGATAATGATATTCTTAACCGCCCAAGCATTGTCTACCTGATCGTACCCAAATACACTTCGAGTCTCAAGATCAGCAAAGCGCGTTACTACAAGCGCTATCAGAAGACATGCAAATATAGCAAAGTTAATTCTGTTTTTAAAATACTTTCTCAAAAATTTGCCAAAATTTTTATTCATTGCTAGATATTGTGATTGCATTTAATCCGTCTGGAAAGTTGATTGTTTTTTTGATTGTTGATCCATTAGGCATATCCTGACTTTTTCCAATATAGAGAACTTTTCCGGCGTATGAAGAGCCTGAAACTGGTTCAAAAGTAAAATTATAAATTCCCCTGTGCTTTTCCCTAAATCCTCCGCTCGCAGTGCCCCCCGTCTTTTGGTAGTCTTTTGGATCAACTCCTAAATAAAATAGGAAAAACATGTATGACTGGTCGAATGGAACTTCGTTTTCAACAACTATCTTGTCGTAATTTCCAGCTTGTTCCTTGGCATAAAGTACGGCCTCTTTATAGCCGTATAACCAATCTCTTGCATGATAGTAGTTGAGCTGAACAAAGTATTGATTTAAGTAATAGACGAAATTGATGGCAGCAAGCAACAAGTAGCATGCAGCAAGCAGCTTAAATCCATTTGATGCAAACTTGTTTTTTAATTTTGAGATGAAAATAACAGTTGCAATTAGACCTAGAGCTATCATAAGTTCAAATGTCCATGCAAAATTTAAAGTTCTGACTGCATGAGGGACTCCGCTAGTGATAGAGGCAGGAACTGGGACGAGCAAGAAATAGGCAAAAAAGGCAGCTTTATATCGCTTGTCAATTTTTAAAAATACCAAAATGTAAAAGCCAATCAGGAGTAATGGGAATTCAAATAGATACAGTAAGCCCATATTTGGAGCATGGTGTCTTGCAATATCTCCTGTAATAAAGAGCCAATTTGGATCAAAATGAGATAGGTATCCGCCGGATGCAGCCTTCACAAATTCAAGTCTTCTGTTGTCAAGTAGCTTTGCAAAATCGTTCCCACTCGTCTCGTCTCTAACAAGTTTTATTGATGATCTTTCCACTAATTTCTGGTCAGAAAAAACACTTACTCCCTTTGCTCTCATGAGTGAATTGCTGTTTGTTAATATAGAAAACAAAAGAGGAAAGGCGACAAGAAGAGCTGTTACGACTGAAATAATTAACCATTTTTTATTCTTTATTAACTTTTTGTAAAAGATTAAACAAAGAATAATTATAAGAAGCGGCGAGAAAACCCTCTCACTCTGATATACATGCACATTAAGAGCTGCAACGAAGAAAGCAATCGGAAGAAAGACACTATTTTTCAACCCTTTTAGAAAGAGCAGCAAAGCTGCTATATTTAGGGTCAAACCGACATTAGATTCAAATGCAATTCGACTAAATTGGATATGCCAAGGAGAGATAGCAAGAAAAAAGGAGGCGAAAAGTGCGATTAGCCTTGTATCAATTTCTCTTCCAGCAATGCTAACTTTTTTTTCTCCCAATATCTCTTTTACAAGAAAATACAAAAGAAAAACAGCCAAAATCCCAGAGACTGCAGATGGCAGCCTGACAGCCTGTTCTGAGAGTCCAAGCAAGATAACAAATGGTATGGCAAGATATGAATAAAGTGCTGGCTTATAATCGTCGTAAGAACGCAAAACAACGGGTAAGATTTGCGCGTACTCGTCTCTTCCTGTAGACGCAATAGAAAGTGCGTTATATCCAAGCGCAACTTCGTCCCAATTTAAACTCCCAGGTACCACACCTAGGTTGTATAGTCTCAGGACTGAAGCAAAAATCAAAACCAAAACTAAATAAAACAGGTGATTCTTAATTAATTTCATAGTGTATAAGCAACCAGAGATTCACGACCATTTAACAAATAAAATTTCTTTAAAATCCTGGCATCTTGTGGAACGTCACCAGATGCTCCTATAAATAAAGCGTTCTTGTCTTTAATTTGACCTAAATTCTTCGGGAAATAATATTTTCCAAAACGTGTAACATGTACGAATCCAAATGACTCTCTAAAAACATCAGAGTCATTTCTAAAGGAGACAGGATCGTATTTTAGGTACAGAAGATAATAGATGTAAGGTCTACCAAGAACGTCCGTTGTATATATTTTTTCGTACTTATCTTCGACCTCTGATACGTAAGCAATTGCCTCTTTGTATCCGTATTGCCATTCTCGGGAATAATCTTTTTGATAGTGGTTGAATAAATTGTGTGCAAAATATATAACTCCTATAGAAATAATCAAGCCAAGACTTATGACACTAAGCTTCCTCCACTTTTTTAAATATTCTAGGGCATAGAGTACCCCAAGTGCGCTTACTATCTGAAAATATGGAATAGCAGACTCTGTTCTTAGTGCGTGAGGTGTTTCTCTGGCAAACCCAGCAGGTATTATTGCGACAACAATAACAACAGGTACCACCCACCAATGACCAATTCTTTTTCTAAACAAGTAAAGAAAACCTAAAACTAAAAATGGTGCTTCCCACAAATAAAATTGCCCTACATCCTGTATTGAAAACTTTGGGTTACCATCTCCACTTATAAATAGGTATTTTGGAGTTAGATTATCGAAGTAATGTCTAATATACTCAACTGTATAGGCTAGTCTTCTGTTGTGTATTAGTTTTGAAAAGGCCGAATTATTGTCATTTAATATCTGTTGATTAGTTCTCTCAATGACAGTTATATCCGAAAAGATATTTACTTCATTGAACCTTAGTTTTGCTTGGGGTGATGTAAGAAAGAGTAATAATGGTAGACATATAGTAAGTCCTGTAAAAATAGACAGTAATACTATCTTAAAATTTTTGATCAGTTTTTTGTAGAAAATGGTCGAAAATATTAATACAAGAATTGGCACGACAACCCTAGCACTATTGAATGTATAAAGAGAACATACAAAAGACAACATTGCAAAAAACATAAAGTAGGCCTTTTCATTTATACCCTTAAGAAAGAGATATACTCCCAACACAATAAAGAAGGTAGAAACATTTGCTTCAAATGCAGCTCTTGAGAGCATGACATGCCAAGGAGAAATTGAAACCATAAATGAGCCCATAAGCGCCTCTTTCTTCTTGTCTTGACCAAATACTTGAAGCACAAGAAAATACGCAACAAACACAGTCCCCACTCCGAATAATACTGAGGGAAATCTTGTTGAAAATTCATTTAGTCCAAAAAGCTTTACGGGCAATATAGTAAGATACGCATACAAAGGCGGCTTGAAATCCCCAAATGACTCAAGATAGGAAAGAGGCATAAGCTTTCCAAACTCATCTTTTCCGTCAATCCCAAGAGAATAAGCGTTATATCCCCATGCTGCTTCGTCCCATGTTAGGGCTGGAGGATTTGTTGCAACAAAAAGCAGGCGAAAAAATGTCGCAATTACTACTATTAGTATCAATAATTTAAGACTATTTTTCATATTTATTTTTTTCCATTAATATGTCTGCCTTTTCTTTCGATGGCGCAAAGATTGTTATCTCGGAATTTTTAAAGATTACATCTGCATACATATTACCAGTATATAAAAGTTGAGGGTTTCTTGTTCCTGTTAATATGTATGAAATCTTGTTGTTTGCAAGCATTCGCGCTGATAAAGTTGCATCTTCACCTTCTTCTATGACAAGAGCAATCTTTTTCTTTTGATCAAGCTTGACACCATGACTTTCCAAAATTCCGATTCCTGAAGCAAACATCGGCTGACTTGTATAAAATCTTATATAAGGGCTTACTTCATCCATTGCGAAATGCTTATGATCTACAAAAGTTAATCCTTGAGGCTGATTCTTCAAAAAGCGCATAGCTTCGACCTCATTATTTGTGAAGTAATATATTTCATCTGTTGATATACGTTTAATGCTTGCGTATGTTTCGTATGCAACGCGAGGGATCGTCATTCCAATCACAAGTATGGTTATAGCGATCCCAACCTTTTTTAGGCTAGATACTATTGTCATAACCGAGGCAACATAAATTGAGAATGCAGTAAGAGCGTTAACTAAAAAGTTAAATGTGTTTGATCCACCTGAGGTTTGCTGAAAGAAAAAGCCTGCTACTAGACTCGGCACGATACCTGCAATTAAAAATATATGGAGATTTTTTGGGAGTAGCCTTGCTGAGGCTGGAAATTGCATAAGAGCTATTAACTTTGTTCCGAAAAGAGAAAATACTGTCAATGCAATAAAAATTAGTTCGAAAAATAATGACTTCAAGATCTTTCCGTCGTCGCGAAATATTACTCGAGCAAGCTCAAGTCTTTCAAGACCAAGATAAGGTTGAACTATGAAATTCTCAAAAAACCAAAACGAAGTAAAATATAGGCCACCTGCACCTCTATTGACCGGGAAGTAAAGAATTGCAGAAATTAAAACTGAAGCAATAGCAAGTAAAAGATACTTATAGTCTTTTCTAAACAAATTCAATATGCCAATCGCAACAATACCAAGAAGCGCAAATATACCAACGTACACCTTAAAACCAATTAAAGTTCCCATGATGATCGCTGTAAGAACTAGCATTGGATAAGATTTATTCTTGAAAAAATATGTCAATAGAGTCATGCCTCCAAAAAGCTGGACGATAGCATATGCTCTTGGGGGATTACTTAAAAATTTTACCCCATCTTCAAGCGAGCTCATTGTGAACATATGCGCTGGTCCATGTAGCCAAAATATAACAAGCCATATGAAATCTCCGCCAAAAAAAGTAAAGAACAGCAACCACCAACTAAAAGCCCACCTCTTACTTATTGCCCGACCAAAAGCAAGAACCGATAGTCCAAGCATCACTGATAAATAAACACTTGATACCTGGAACTGAAAAATACTTATGGGAATTTGAAATATTCGGCTAATTTCTGCGACAAATAGATTGGACATGTAATGGTAGTTGTGGACAGCAACTCCATATAGCCCAGATTCAAAAGGAGGAACCCGATAAACAAGTTCTTGGCTTAATGCGGCAAAATATAAATTGTCGCTCACCATTATGCAACAGAAAGACAACCCATCGGAACGGACTATGTTAAACAGAAAAGCCGGAATTAACTGAAGAGTAACACCACAAAGGATAAGAAGTGTTGAGAATAGGAAGTTTTTCGAAAACTTCAGGCTAAAATCATTCCAAAACTTTCTGTAGAACCAAACTATTACACAAAATAAAATATAAAGAATCGATATGAATCTAAGGTTGAGATATCCAAATATAAAACCTATTAAAACAAGCACGGAAGTACCGATTGTCATCGATACCACAAATTCTGAAAGTGCTGGCAGCTTAATTTTTGCAAATCTTAAAATTACGTTTCCCGGAATAAAAACAGAAAGAAAAATCGCCCCTAGCGAATAAAGGAAGTAAAGAATAAATTCAAGGGATAGTAAGTTATACATACAATCCTACCCATCGGATTCGTTATCTGGCCAAAAGTATGCCGTCGCAAAAATCATCGTTAGATAACCTACGTGACTATTGTTAAAGTATCTTGACATATACCAATACACAAATATTAAAAGGGCGTAGGAAAATAAAAGAACCTTAACATTTGGATAGCGTTTTAAAAACGACAAAAGCACTATGAGAATTGGTACAACAAAAATTACTTGCCAAATAACAAACGGGTAAGGTGCGTTAAGATCCTGAATTAGACCTAGTTGATGTAATAAAACACCAAGGCCATAACCTGATATTGGATAGCTATGAAGCGTATTCCCTGAGAGATAGAAGACTGTACTATTCAAAAAAGCACCGATATCCCATAAAAGAAATGGACCAACAATAATAGTAAATGTTGCAATAAATGGAATCAGTCTTTTGAGGGATTCAGAAAATCCCTTGGATACAAAATATATGTACCCAACATAAAGGGGTAAAAGAGGCCAAACGGACTGCTTTACAGAAAATGCTAAAGCAAGCATTATTCCTGCAAGAGTGAACTTCTTCTTTGAAAGAAGGATTAAACCAGCAAAGAGAAATGCAAACATAAACACATCACTTCTCCCCTCTAAGGTATATGCAAACATTGCTGGATTTAGAGCAAGAACTGTAGTAAATATTAATTTTTTCTCACGTTCTTTTATAAAAAGGAATGCGCTTATAAGTGACGTAAGATATAGAACAAAAAGAGGAATTCTTCCATCAAAATATCCAATTGTGTTATTAGCAATGAATGAAAAGGGAAGTGAGAATAGAAGATAAAAAGGCATCATAACAAAATGATATAAAGCAGGATTTTCGGCGGTGTCGCTATAGTTCCATGCAGCCATGAATGTATTGTGGTATGTTGACGCCCAGGGGTTTGATCCGTCAATAAAAAATCTTACAGCAGCTTCAAGTTGTAGGATAATATCGTGAATTTGAAATGTTGGAGCGGCTAAGTGTCTCACTATAATCGCAGAAACAAATGCACCTCCAACTGCGAGTGCCAAAACACTCCAGAATGTTATGTATTTATATAAAGTGAATTTTTTTTCACTTATTGGAAGGACATCTAAAACAAAATTAAGAAAAATACCCAAGAAAATTAATCCAAATTGAATGAAATTAGTATCACTTGGAAAAATCCGGTAGGTCATTATGACAGGAACAAGGAGTGCTGCCAATATAACGCTTGAAAGCGAAAAGCGCAGTTTTTTCATGAAGTAAATCTATATTTAACTAAAGTCCACAATGCTATCATACCGTCGTGAACTGGCCTTATCTTTTTTCCCTCATCATAGCCTCTTGGATTTGTAGTGATGTCAATTTCAAGAATATGAATTCCCTTTTTAAGTATCTTAGCGGTAATTTCGGGCTCAAAATCGAAAGAACGAGCCTTTAGCTTTATTCCTTTTAGAATAGATTTATCAAAAAGTTTGTACCCTGTTTCCATATCGGTGATACTTTCACCATACAACAATGAAGTAGCCAAACTCAAGAACCTATTTCCTATTATATGAAAAGGCAGTGGGGTTCTGTCTTTGCCAAAAAATATCACGTTACGTCTTAGCCTCGTGCCATAAACAACCTTCTCTTTATTTGCTAATATGGGCTTTAAAAGTAAGGGTATTTCTGAAGGATTATATTCCAAATCTGCATCTTGTATTAAGAGGATACTGCCTTTAGATTTTTCAAAACCAGTTACGACTGCTGCCCCTTTACCCTTGTTCTTTTCGTGCTTGAAAAATCTTATTTGCTTATTTTTGGCAGCTTTTTTCTCAATAATTTTTGCTGATTTGTCCGTTGATCCATCATCAACTACAACAATCTCTCTGTCAACGCCAACAAGTTTTAGTGAATCAAGCTTATCGAGAACTATTCCGATTGTTTTCTCCTCATTGTATACAGGGATTACAATAGATAATAGACGACGTGATGAATTCATGAAATATGATGCAAAAGCGAGATATCTGAAATTTTATACAACTTACCCTGCTTTTTTCTTCTTTTAATTATAACAGGTAACTTAGTCAGAGCAAGAAATAGACCGATTAGCAGACTGTAGTCACCACTTCTTATGGCATTAAATATGATCAAAGGAATATTGACTACGTGATTAAACAACAAATGAGGTGAATTTATGTTTTTCCAAACAAAAATAAATTGATTCCGATAGGAAGTTGAAGTGATTTTCTTCTTATCAAAACTTTGCTTTATAGCACCCTCATTATGGTAGTGTTCAACGATTGACTCAGAACAAAATTCGATCTTAAAACCGGCCTTTCGTGCTCTATACGAAAGGTCTATGTCCTCCCAATAAAAAGGGTTGTATAGAGGATCCATTCCCCCAATATAGTTAAACATCTGTCTTCTCAATATGCAGCTGCCTCCGGATATCCAAAAAGTGTCTGTTTGGTTTACTTCACCGCGAGCATGCTGCACCATTCCCCTTCTCCAAGTACCTATTCCACGTCCGCGTTTGACAAATTTTCCATTCTCAAAGCTTTTATCACAACACCCAATTCCAAAAATATTCTCATCCTGAACCATTCTTTCGACCAACGGTCTTAAAAAATCACTTGATGGCACAACGTCGCTATTTAGTAAGACTACGTACTCAGAGCTGCTGTTTTTAACTCCAGTATTTATTGCAGATGAAAACCCTTTGTTATTTTGATGCTCAACTAACTTAATTTTCTTGCTATCAATTTGATCCAATAGATCAACTAGTTTTTGCTTGTCGAAAATGTTGGAACCATCGTCGACTACAATTATTTTACCAATGTAATTCTTGTGCGCTAAAAGAACTTTAGAAAGGTTCTTCTCAAGTAAGTGCGCCCCGTTAAAATTTGGGATGATAATATCTATACTCATACTTACAAAAGATTGTTCTCAAATATTATAATGTGCCTACCTTTTGGAACAAATATTCCGCGAAAAGCATGGTTTGTACGGTATATTTTGACCTGCGTATCATCAACTTTCACTTTCCAAGTTGGATAAAATGCATCAGACAGAACCATAAATCCGTTCCCCTTGTTATATGTTGCTATCTTAACACTATTTTCCCGATAATCAGTTATGATCGCTTCCCCTATCGAATACTCTTCTGAGTTTTCTATTCCTTCAACAATTGCAACCTTTTTTAGATCAACTTCGTTTATTTGGCTAATAGAGTCTTTGCTTGGCAATACACTCGACACAAAATAAGAACGGGGAAATGCATTTAGGTTTTCGTAAACTTTTGTTTCACCTTCTTCAAAAACTTTTTCAAGCTTCGAAGAGCTTACTTCCGATATGGTCAAAATATATTTTACGTTTAGAAAATCGAATAGTTCTGACTCATATCTTTGAGGGGTTATTATCCTGTTAAAACCAAATGGCTGACTTGCGTTGGGCTCTCCCCTCTCCATGGACGCAATGTATTCAGCGTAGTTTTTAAGATACAGAGGGTCGTACCCCTCAATTGTTTGAATTCTATAGAATGTGAAAAAATTAGGTGCCATGATTCTCCTGTCAAGATTTGCTACGCGAAATTGGCCTTCTTGTTTTTTAAGAAATTCGATTGTTTTTGTAACGGGATATGCATAAGAAGAATCAGTAAAAGGGGTAAATTTTTGAGCAAACCTTATGACATCAAAAACCGATGCTGCTAAAAGAATTACTAAAACTAAGATTCTTGCATTATTATTTTTTATAAAAATACTGAAGAATAGCAATAGTCCTGTTATCCCAAACAGGATCGAGGGCAATATAAGATTTCTTGCAGCAATTTGTTTTTGCACAAGTTGCATTCCTAAGAACTGAGGATTTAGCACAAGAATCCAAAGAGTCACAAGTATTCCAACCAACGGCAGGAGAACTAGCAGATGCTTCCATTTAATGGTTTTTTTTATTAAATGATTTAATCCGAATGCTGACAAGACTGAAAGCGAAAAACATACAATTAATAAAAGACGCGTCGGTTGTAGACTTGAAAGAAACGGGATGCTTGTTATGTATGGCAAACTAGAAATTCCACTCGGCAATGCAAATATAAGACTTATCAATACAAACCCTGAAAAGAATATAATTGTTCTGTTGATTTTGGTTAAGCTTAGAAAAGCGAAAATGAGTGGAATTATGCCGATGTATCCTACAAATTCAGCATAGTTAAAAACACCAGAATAATTTAGAGTTGCCGGGTTTCCGAAAAAGTCGGGAGAAATAAATTGAATGAGATTTTGCCAAGGCAAAAACCATCCTTCGATCTGAGTAAACTGTCTATCAGATAACCTTGCTGAAAGATTAAGAAAATTCAATAAAGGAACCCACTGAAATGAAGTGATAACAAAAGACAATAGTATTGCAATATAAAAATGCAATAAACTTTTTAACCTCTTGCCATTTTCTACGAATCTCAAGAAAAAGTAAGCGTTTGTAACTATTATTAGGTACAAAAGTGACTGAGGATGACCTGCAAGAATTGAAAAAGTTAGGGCTAAAAAGAGAATGAATAAAAACTTAATATTTCTTGTTACAAGAAGTTTATCAACGGCATATAGACATAAGGGCAACCAAAGAAAAGTATGCACGATTGTCCCCCAGGTTAACCAACTTACAACTACTCCTGAGAATGAAAAAGCTATAGATCCTATTGTCGATGCTGCTTCATGAAGTTTTAGGTTTTTAAGATAGAAATAAGTAAAAATTCCAATTAAAACACTTTGCGATAATATTAAAAAACTCCATCCAAAATTAAAATTGAAAAACAATAATATGTTAAGAGGATAAAATGCAGAAGACTGAAAATTTGCGGCCAAAGGTTTTCCAGCCATTTCATAGGGATTCCATGATGGAATTTTTTTTTCTTTGAGAAGTTCAATGGAAAGCTCTTTCCAGACATATGTTTGCCTAACCGGATCTGTGATAAGAAAATTCTTAAATGGAATTCCACGCGGATACTCCTTCTGATAAAAGTCGCGATAGGGATGGTAAAGACCAACAATGGTGTCAAATGCGATCGGGATCTTTCCAGAAATTATGAGAGGGGAGTAGAAAACAACTATTGAAACACCAAATAATACAGGGAATAATAACCTCCACAGCCAATTTACCATATGAGATGATTTAGCTCTTCACAAAAACGATCTTTCGTAAATCTTTTAGACGCTTCTATTGACCTTTCTTGAATCGAATCAAAGAGTTTTGGGTCTACTGCTAATTTGTGTGTTAGCTTGATAAGATCTTTCTCATCCTCCCAGGTAAAACCATTCTCTCCATTTTTCACTATCTCGATTTGTCCACCCGCGTTAATAACAACAGGTATTGCACCATAAGACATCGCCTCAACAGTCGAAATTCCAAAGTGCTCTGCACGCTCTGGATATTTAGTAAGATCCTCTCCGTATCCCGTTGCATGCCAATAAATAGATGCTTTCTGATATAGATCCTTTATAGTGCTATGTGATGCATTTTTATAAACCTTTACATACGAGCTTTTTATGGAATCTTCGAATTCCTCAAAGTTAGAAGTAGCATCATCCTGCACGCTTGTAACAACAGCCATTTTCCAACCCTTTAGTCTTTTTTTCTGGAATTTCTTGAAACTTGCCACAAGAAATGCTAATTTCTTAAAATCTGTGCCATTTGGAAGCATACTGAACCTACCTACAGTCAAAATTAACTTTTCTTTCTTCATGATTTCATCTGCATTAGTTGAGGCTGGAGGATAAAGAACGTAACTTTGGGTGTTAAATTTTCTATCTATGAAATGCTTCGTAAAGTATGAGTTGCAGACTATTTTTGTTATGCGGGATTTTTTGAATAAAAAAGAAAAGCTGTTGGTATTAAGCCATTCGACTGGAAATTGAAAATGAACAAGAAGTCTGCACCCAACTATTGGAATACTTCCGTCTGAAAGGTAAACGATTCTATCGAATTTTAGAGTTTTTACGATACGTTTTATTAAACTCGTATTGTTATTGAAAATATTAGGTACTACTGTCACTTTTGACAAATCCAAATTAAATTTTTCGCTTGCTTTCTCCAATATTTGAGGGTCATCCCAAAAGATGCTAACCCTATGCTCTTTCGAAAGACAGGAAGCGGATGTGAAAATATATTTCTCACCACCCGTTAAGGT
>CAYTCO010000012.1:35864-38648 GCA_964436385.1 uncultured Gammaproteobacteria bacterium | reverse complement strand
CTAGCCCTATTCCTAGCGTAAGTTCTAGTTATAATCACGAGTATTGTGCTGCTTGCACTGCTAGTCCTACGGTAAGTTCTTCTGTCACGCCAACCAATAGCAGAACACCAAGTTTTAGTAGAACTCCGAGTGAGAGCATGACGCAGACAAGGAGTGTTACAGTAAGCAGGTCTGTGTATCCTGTGGTTACTCCTTTTAATCTTGCTGCCACAAAGGGTTTTTATACAGATAAGGTAGCGGTATCATGGAGTGGGGCTACGGGGAGTAATGTGTTTCAGTTGTTTAGGTTTACCACAAACAGCGATGAATTATTACCGATAAATGACTGGCAAGCAACAACGAGCTACGATGATTATGATGTTGTATATGGGACAACGTATTATTATATAGCTGTAGCTGCGTCAGACGATGAAGGAAATGGAGAAAGCATTTATAGTAATATAGATGAAGGGTGGATTGCATTACCTCCCAGTGTAAGTCCGAGCACCACCGTTAGTTCTAGTGTCACTTCTTCTATTAGTATCACCCCTAGCAGCACACCGAGCTATTCAGTGTCACCATCTGAAGGGTTTGTATATAGTGGAAGCCCAAGTGTGACTGTAAGTAGAACGAGAACTAGAACGCAGACAATAAGTGCTACAATAACAAAAAGCATAAGCATAAGTATTACCAGAACATTGAGTGTATCTGTTACTCCAAGCGTGTCAGTGAGTATATCTATTGGGGTTTGTGCTTATTCGTTTCCTTTCTTTCTAAAAAATACTATTTGCTATGGTGGTGTTTGTAAGATAACAACAGGGTTTATTAATATATTAAGAAATGGATGTGCCGCCCTCACCTTAGATACAAATGACTATACATGGGATATTGAGGTAACAGATCAATATGGGTCAACTACATACCCAGGGATCAATCCAATACACATACAAGGCACAGCAGACAACGTTGTTTTATTTTCTACTGATGTGGTAGAAACATGTGTTTTGAGTAATGTAAGTAAGAGGCTTTATTATAAGGGAGTGCTTATATGGGAGCAATCATTTGTAGATTATAATACCAGATGTTATTATGATTATTTGTTCCCTCAAACTACGCCGTGCTGCGATCCTTCTCCATCCCTTACGCCCTCTCCTAGCCTGTCTCCTGTAAGTCCTAGCGTAACGGTAAGTACAAGCAGGTATTATTGTGATTGCTATTCTGATACGATTATATATGATGTGGCGTCTGGCCCCTGTGGAACAGTAGAAGCCGTATTATGTGATGGAACACCATATTCTATATGTCTTAATCCCCAGGAAGAAACGACAATATGCTACAGAGTAGGGACATTAGTATTAGATAGCGAGGATTATTCGGTGATCGGGGATACAGTATGTAGTACATGGCCTTGTGGAGGCAGTGTAAGCCCTACAAGGTCGGTAACTCCAAGCATAAGTCCATCTATCACCGTTTCTTCTAGCACTACTCCTTCTATTACAGTAAGTATAAGCGTCAGCCCCTCTATCACTATAACGGGGTCAATCACTTCTTCGGAAAGTCCTTCAGTTACGGTAAGTTTAACTATACAGGCAAGCCCTAGCCTTACTCCTTCAGAAACTCCTACAATAACGGTAAGTAGTAGTATTTCTCCAACGATTACTGTTTCAATTACGGTAAGTAGTAGTATAACACCTACTATTACATTGTCTATTTCCAGGTCTGTATCTAAGAGCCCTGTAGATCCAAGTGTAAGTAGGACGGTGACGGTAAGTACTTCTATTACGGTAACTATCAGCATCAGTCCTAGTATTACTCCTTCTCAAACGGTGTCAATAACTGTTTCTCCTAGTATTACGGTCTCTATATCTGTCACTCCTTCAGATGGTATCAGCTTAAGTCCAAGTCCTAGTATTACGGTAACACCTGTAAGCGTAACTGCGAGCCCGTCTATTACTACAAGTATTTCTGTTTCTCCAAGCTTAACTGTCAGCCCAAGCTTACAGACATGTGATTGTTATACTATCACTATTTTATACAATACATCCAGCCCTGATCCATGTGGAGCGGTGACGGCAGTGCTGTGTGACGGCACTCCATATGACAAATGTTTTGGTCCAGTCGAGGAAGATACGCTCTGCTTTAGAGCTAACAGCTTGGTATTGGGTGGCGATACAGAAGCATGGGTGTATTGGGATTACAATTTATGTGGTACGTGGAATTGCGGCCAGGCACCAAGTCCTAGCGTTAGTCCAACGGTAAGTGTTTCGGGAACTCCAAGTATAACCGGAAGCATCACTGTTTCTATAACAGTTAGTCCGTCAATTACCGGATCAATCACTGTTTCTGCAAGTATTACCCCTACTATCACCGTTTCTCGAAGCAGGACTCCAAGTATAACTCGATCTGAGACTAGGAGTGAAAGTAGGACTCCAAGTGTTAGCTTAACTCCTGTGAGCGAAAGTAGGACCCCGAGTATTACTCCTACGCCTAGCCGTAGTCCTGTAAGTATAAGTAGAACTCCAAGTATTACTCCTACGCCTAGTTTAACGCCTGTGAGTATAAGTAGGACTCCAAGTATTACTCCTACACCTAGCCGTAGTCCTGTGAGTGTAAGTAGAACTCCGAGTATTACTCCTACACCTAGCCGTAGTCCTGTGAGTGTAAGTAGAACTCCGAGTATTACTCCTACACCTAGCCGTAGTCCTGTAAGCGTAAGTAGAACTCCTAGCCCAAGTAGAAGTTTCCCTAGTAGCATGACTCCTGACCCACCATCTATTACGCCTTCGAGAACACCGAGCACAAGTC
>CAYTCO010000012.1:26931-35764 GCA_964436385.1 uncultured Gammaproteobacteria bacterium | reverse complement strand
AGCATGACTCCTGACCCACCATCTATTACGCCTTCGAGAACACCGAGCACAAGTCCTCCTGCTGTATGTAATTGTATAAACTATTCGGTTATTTGCGAGAACAGTGATTGTATTTTGGATGCATACAACTGTAATGGTACAAGCTATCACTTGGTTATGGTATTCAATGATAGTGTGGAAGTCTGCTTGCAGGAGGATTCAATACAGAATGCGGGAGAATTTTCTATCGCTAATCTTGGTGGTTGTGGTTCAGGCCCTTGTGGATAAAAGTTAATATAATCGATGAAAAAGCATTATTTTTGGGAGAAATGTGACAAAAAATAAAATATGGCTACAAAATGCATAGATTGCAATCCAGACTATACAGCATATCCTACTGATGCAATATACTTCATAGAGGATATTCCGAGTATAGGTGTGAAGGCGGGAGATACCCTTCAAAAAGGGTTTAACGCTCTCTTAAAGGCAGTGCCTTCTTTCAGCAATACTACAGGAGAAGTGACTGGAGCAGAGGTATCTGTGGGGGCTCCCCCGCAATATCTTGTCAGTGGATATAGCTCCTATTGGTCTAAGATAAGCCTTTCTAATGGGTGGTACATGGTTGATAGTGCAGGGAATGATCGTGTGGTGTCTTATGATTTTAGCGATGTCCTTGCTAACCTGGGAACAGCCGTATCTCATGTGTCTACAGCAGTAGAGGTGTATTATACTGAGAAAGGGGCCGTAAAGAAATATACTACTTCCTCTGGCTCAGCGAACTCCTTTAGGTTTGAAATGTCTTTATTCCCCGTTAATATATCTATAAAGGTAGAGCTAAAGGCGGCTGCAGATGCTAGCGCTATCTTTTTGACAAAAGACATAAGCCTGGGTAATATACCACAGGCAAAGTCATTGTTTAAGTTTGAGATAAAGGGTTTTGAGAAGTTCACAGAATATTCTTTGGAAGATGTGAACCAACTGATATATGCTAAGATAGCTAACATGTCCAACTATCTTGATGATCTAAGGTCAAGAGATATAGTTGCTAACATGGCTGTGATGAAAGCTAATGTAGATACGTTGGTATCAAGTTCAAAGGAAGAAGCGGTATTTGAGATTGGCCGGCAAAGGATAACTCTTACACAGTTTATCACTGACATGTATGCCAAGATGGATGAGTTAGTGAAGAAAATAGAAAAATATGAAAGCGCGTGACGATAGGAGAGAAAGTCCTTGGCTTTCGGGGGTGGCTTGACGCAACAGGTCATACCAGTGATCAGAGCTCTTGGAGCCCTGAATTTATCTATGATCATATGCTTATGGTCAGAGCTGTAGGGATACGGCAAAAGCTTGACGCCGGCTTTGAAGTGGGGTACGAGAACTATCGTGTCATTCCCTGCATTCCTTTAGTAAAAACCAGTATCAATGAGTGCCCTTGTGTTCCCCCCGATGGGTGCTTTTTCCAAAAAACCAAGTGGCCTGTATTGCGGCATATAGACATCAAATCTGTCAGCACCGTAACGGGAGAAACGAGGTATGAATATGTGGAGTGGAGCAGCTTTGGAGATAAGTTAAATCATCGGATTGCAGCTATCGCCAAAAGCCCCTATTACACCTACAAGAACCTTGGCACCGGGAACTACCACTACCTTCTTAATGACAGGCACAAGAAGTTCCTTACTTATACTATTATCCCTTATGATCCGGTGGAATATGCTTTATTCCCCGACTGCAAAGGAAATATAAATCATTGTCTCAATCCGTATGAGGACGTAGAGTTCATCATAGATTCAGACCTTGAGTTGGTGTTGTTTGAAAAGACTTATGCCTCTTTAGTGAAGGCTAGGCCGAAAGAAGTAGATGTGTTTAATAACGGCATCAAAGATATAGGATTGCCGAATAAGTAGGTGTGTGAGAGAGATTATTGACAGGTACGTGAAGGAGCGTATAAAAGGTGACAAGGTTTACCTTAAAGATTTCTATGAAGTTTATTGTGCAATAGAGGTGTGGCATGATCGCACTCCCATTAGCAAGTATATGTACAGGTCTTGCTTTTACCTGTTTTTCAGGATGCTTTACAGGATCATTATAAGGACAAGTTATGTGTACCATATGTCCTATGACTTGGGTAATATGTTGGTGGAGCCCATAAACAAAGCTAAGGGGTGGTTCAAATTTTACTGGCGCAAAGATTGGAAGAAGTATAAAAACTCTAATGTCTATGGGTTCACTCCTATGGAAGGGACCGCAAGTTATGGGCATCTGGGGTTGTTAGCGTGGCTTAAAGAGATCAGGCTGTCAAATGATATAAAGTGGCTTGAGAAGATAGATAAGTTTTATTTGGAGGAGGAAAATTTTGACGATGAATACTGATGAAAACGACATGGAAACCAAATAGCGCTATAAAAAGCGACTGGGAAGAGGACTCAGGGGGGCGTACAGGGAAGCTCACTACCATACGTAAGTGGGCGCATGATGAGACGCGCATGCTTTATACTGTAGAGCAGATGACTAAGCAGCTTGCTATGATTAACATAGAAGATCATATGGGGTACCTTCCAAGTAACATTCACAAAATTATCCAGGCAGCCTATCAATCTCCGGAGCATCATGGAGTTCATAAGACAGAGAGAGTGTCAGAATGGGTGAGTAAGAACAATCATACGGGCTGTGAGATAACGATAAAAAAGACCTGCCCCTCTTGCCATAAGCCCTGTAATCCTAAGACTTGCCCCTGTCCCGAGTCAATTATTGAGTATGAATATGAGCCTAACTTGTATGATAAAGCGGCCCATCCGGAATGGTATCCCAAAGTAACGGGGCTAGGGCTTTATAATATAGGGAGGATTGGGGAGCACAAAGTTCATGGCGACTATCCTTATTATAGGCTTATGAAGCCAAGGACAAATTCGTTCTTTAATGTCAACGCACACATAAAAGGGTGTGTGAACTTCGATGTCACCAGCAAGGTAACATATGAGGTTGATGACTTATCTTCTATTGAGTTAAACATAAAAAAGAGTAAAGTCCTGTTGTCTTACTTGGGTTATAGGATAGATGATGAGGGATATAATATGATCCCTGACATTCCTGAAGTATGGACAAGCATAAGGCATTATATAGACATGAAATTGTCCTATGGGCAATGGGCGAGGACGGCAGATGGCAAGTATGAGCGCATGTATTTTCAGATGAAGAGAATATATGATGAGGCGCACGACATAGCAAGGAAGAAGCTTGCACGAATAGAGCCGGAGAGATTGAAAGCTATATGGGATAACATGATTGGGAAGAAGATCCCTCATTATTATGCCGAAGAAACGTTTTATGAAAGTGTTGACGATACTTATAGACATATCACATGAGATACGAAGTAGTTGTTCCGCAAGTAAGCAAATGGCACTGCCCTACAGGCATGGATGTCTGCGCTGAAGTTTTTGTTCCTTTAATGAATGGCACCTATATGGTTAATTACGTGTATATGGGACAGGAGGAGTTGCAGCGATTTGAAAGGAGTGAAAACATAATTCTTTTAGTATATAATCCTAATTGATGGGAGACTCAAAAGTCTTTACAAACACATTCAGCAGGTTAAACAACGACCTTATTCCTGAGACTAGTCCTAACAACAGTTATGAGATGGCTCTGAATGCCGTCAAGCGGTCAGTAAAAGGAAAAGGTTTTGGCATAGCTAATGAGGGAAGCACCGAGGAGGTGTTAAGCCTGTCAGCAGACATTGTAGGTGTATGTTACGTAGAGACAAGGGATTGGTACATTTTTCTATTAAAAAATGGGGAGTTTGGGTATTTTGATGTCTTAAATTCTGCCTATAAGCCTATATACAACCTTAATTCTCTCAATAAGCAGGCCGACGATGGCTGTGGCAAGGTAGAGGCTGTCACCGGATGTTCTTTTGACTTTTCCTGTGAGTGGGTGCGGCTAGAGCACAATTTCTGGAACCAATGTAATGAGCTGCATGTCATGTTTAGTCATGGATGCACCTTCTATACAGTCAATATAGATGAGCTGTTAGACCCTAAAAGGAGAGCGCACGTAAACTGTTCTGATATACAGACATTTAAGTGTGACTGTATGCCTACGATCCGTACTGTGAAAGCAGAGGGAGGGGGCGGATTAGTCCTTAATGGCAAGTATAGCTTTACGGCACGTATAATAAATAAAGATGGGCATCGCACCAACTGGTTTAACATAAGTAGGTCAGTGAGTGTGGGAGGCGGAAAAAATAAGCCTGGGGAAATAAGTGATGAATATATTATTGTCTACATATCTAACCTTAGCTGCCGGTATAATGCTATTGAGCTAGCGGTAATAAAGCAAATAGGAGACAATGTAACGGTAGATCTAATAGATAGGATAGATTATAATAATAGTGGTATCTCCTATGAATACAGGGGTAGCAATGGTCGGGAGACATCTATTGACACACGGGAGATAGTAACGAGAAAAGTTAATTTCCTTCGTGGTAGGGCGTTGAAGATACATGATGGTAGAATGTTTTACTATCAGATCAAGAACTCCAAGAACTTTAATAGCCAGGCATGGGTAGGGGGCGCTCAAATAACTCTTCCTGTATATAAGATCCCTGTAAAGCAGGCTCACCTATATTCGGGATTGCAGCAGGGGGAAAGGTACCTTATGGGGGCTGTTCCTCAGATGTGTGACGGCACAGAGCAGCCTGCGGGGTTATTTAGTGCTGGCGGCACATTAGAAGAGAGGTCAGGAGGTGGCAGCGGCGGCGGCGGAGATGCCGGCAGGCTAGAAGAGAGGTCAGGAGGTGGCAGCGGCAGCGGCGGAGATGCCGGCACATATAATTATGATGATGTGGGTCCTGGTGGTGGTGCTCCTTCTGGCGTTCCTACTGACGAGGGCTCTGGTGGTTCAGGAGGCAGTGGCGGTTCTGGCGGAAATGGTAATGTCACTTATAACAATTCAAATAAAGATGAGTACAAAGACTATAAGGATTTAGACAAGGACCATTGGGCTGTGCAGAGTGACGGCTATTATACTGATGGTTGCGTTACTAATACAGGGGAATGTGAGGATCTTGGAAAGGCAGAGCGTGATGGGGCGAAGACGGCGGCAAACGACTTCCCTGATGATACGGATGAAAGCAATCCAGGGGAAGACTGTCCAGATTGCGGGAATGATCCCTTAAAAAAGATGACCACCGCTTTTAAGAAGTTTTTTAGTAAGAGCATATTTAGGGGCATCACAATAAGCATTAACAGGAACAGGAAAAACAAGAAGAACAAGAGCCCTGATGGTAATGGCATCAAAGATACTTTAAAAAAGACGCTTGACGACTTTGAAAAGGAGGAGTTTCACGTTCCCGAGAGAACAAAAGTGACAGAAACGAACGGTAAGGCTAACAGTAAGGGGGGCGATCCTTTTGTGTTTGATCCGACAAAGACTATTGGGGAGCAGCTTGACGACATAAACCTATTTAAGGTAGGTGAGATGTCTCCTATATGGTTTAAAAGTTCAGAATTATATCCAAAGACAAGAGATTGTAGTGGCGGGTACGTATATGGCAACTTAGCAGGCACACCTGTTCAGTTATTGGAGATTCCGTATCTGGTTCATTTTACATCAAGCATAACGGGCGCTAAAAGTAGTTATACACCAGGAATAGATGAAAGAGAAGGCTATGTTTTTATGGTGGGGCTTTCTGTTAAAGGCTTAAGAGTGCTGACAGAGGATGATCTAGGGAAGCCTCCATGTACATCACAGCCTTGGAAGGTGGTGATGGCTCGCAGAGATGCTTTAAACTCCCGGGTGCAAGGCTCTGTGATACTTATAGACACTTTCCAGGGAACAGTAAATGGGCGTACACATGCTATCCCGAGGCACGGAGTAAATAGCAGGGAGAATATAGATAGGTATATTGGTGCCGGTGGAGACACCTTCGAGCATGAAGGGTCAGACAATGACGATGCTAACATATATAAGGCTCTTGGTCCAGACACTATATTGGGCCATATTCCCCTTATAGCTAACAAGTTTGTGAAGCTTGGCACTATGACAGGCGATGGGTGGAGGCATGGCTTATATGCTAATCACACAAAGAAATATGGATGGACAGAGAGGCCTTTGGATCAGAGAGGGTGTCGCGAGTCGGTAAATCTTCACACTTTCGCTCCGTCGGTATCGGTATCTGAATTTGATATTTTAGGCATCTGTGCAGATCAGGATGGAGATAGTACGATACCACCTGCGCGCGGCATAGATATGCCTATCTGTAATCTTGCAAGAGAAAGCGGGGTCTTTGTAAAACTTAGTGGAGATGCGGGGCATCCCAAAGATCAGAGTTTTATAGCTGATGGTGAGGATCACTTTGGTCCTGTCTTGAGTGCTGAATGTCCTTTTGGGCTTTTAGTGCGTGACATACCTAATCAATACGGGAGCGTGGTCAATCAAAGCCTTGTGGATGTGGGTCTTTATGCTAAGCCTGGGGCTACTTCCGTAGAAGGGTTGGTGGGAGATAGTTTTGTAAATTGTTTTAATGTCCGCCGTACCTCTTACATATCTGATAGGGTTGGAGACAGGACATTTATTCCTAGTCCCCGAAAATGGTCAGGGATAGCAAGGTTTTGGGGTTTTGGTGATGCTACGGAGCCACCTCAAAGTGGGGATGAGAGAGATCCTAAGAACATGGCTAACAGATATCCTGGCAAGGGTATAACGGAGGTTGCGGAAGCAACAGGCTCAACGAGCGTATATTATCCAGGAGTACTAAAGTGTCTTGTTGTTTTCTGGGCTACATCCCGGGTTAATGCTTATTATAGGCAGCGTGGGGATGAGGAGCTAGGGGAAGTGCATGCATGGAACCTAGGGAAGTTATATCTTGATTCAAGCGTTCCTATTGGCACTCCTTGGGAGGATTCGTGGCTTAATAGGTACTATAAAGAGATAAAGAGACAATCTAAATTAGATGAGTTCATAAGGGTTACAGCTATATTTTTCGCGCGCTTTGGAATACCGTTACTTTTTATATATAATGGTCTTGAGGTAAATGCTTTGTGGGACATTCCTACTGCTATCGTAAGAACGGTAGTGTTTGCTCTAGCCTGGGCTGTGGCTTTATTTTTAGTCACTCCAAGCAGAATAAATAAGCTTTTAGGTCTTAAGGAGCAGCTAAAAGACAAGGAGGGGGGTGCAACAGACGAGAATGTACGGCAGTGGGAAGATCAGTATCGGGGATATAGTTCTGAATACAATGCAGGAAGTATCCTAGGGACAAGCTATAGCATTCCTGATCCTTACAATGTCTGTGACTGCGATGACTGCACTGAAACGATCTATTATAGACCTGGGGGCGTTCCTACGCAAGGAATAAACAACCTTATATATTACACTCCCAAGCAATATCAGGGAACGGAGATAAATGCTTATAAGAATGTCCTTGACGGCAACTATGGAGAGATGGGCACTGCTGCGGGGCAACTGCAACTATTATTTAGCCTTAACAACGCGATCTATGGGCTTACGACAGATGGGCTATGGAGGCTGCAATATGTAAGCAATGGAGACGCTAACTATAGAGATCTTGACTATTTTCTAGGCAATGGCATGGCGCTAGGAACTCCTCACCGCATAGGAGAAGGGATAGAAGAGGGGTTCCGGGGCTGTGTTGATCCCAACAGTTTTATTATCACTCCTTATGGGGCTTCCTGGGTGGATTACAAGAACCGCTCAGTAGTGCTTTTTAATGGTGGTGCCGCAAGGACTATTACCGATGATGGCGTTTTAGAGCTTATGAATAGCTACATGCCTTTCTGTAATGGAGACACCTGCAGGGACCAGAAAGTAAGTGGTGTGTGGTTTAGTTTAGGGTATGACCCTGATCTTGACAGGCTTTTAGTGACAAAAAAGGACGGCACCGGCGGCGGAAGTTGGACTTTGAGTTATGATTTCAGTGAGCGTAGCTGGATCAGCGCCCATACTTATGTACCTAACTTATATCTGTGGGATAGGGCTACCCTGTTTAGTGTGTATGACAAAAAGATATGGATGCATAATAGCAGAACATCGAAGCAAGTATTTTATGGCAAGTATGCCCCATATAAAGTGTGGTTTAACAGCGCTAACTTGTCCGATCTTCCTGATCATCCTGCAGCTATGCAAGTGTCAGCAGTGGATATACAGACTATTGCTGATGATCTTACTGCGGGAACAATGAACAGGGATGTGACTTTCACGATGGGAGGGTGGTCTAATAGCTATCAGATGACGGGCATGTTCGTGTTAGACACCAAATATTATAAGTGCAAAGACCACAAAGACATAAGAGATAAGGGGTTTGAGACAGAACTGTATAGGATCACACCTGGATTATGGCGTTTTAATGATTTGATCGATTATATAAAAACAAAAGAAAATGCTATCTTGAAGGCTGAAGAATGCAGTTTCTTTTTGGACTATACGGACAATGTAGATTGTAAGGGAGGCGACGGAGATAAGAGCAGGATGGAGGACTATTATTTGCGCCACTGTCTTGTCTTTGATGACCCTGAGAAAAAGAATATAGAGTTAAAACTTATAAGAGTGATGGGCTATGGAAAAAAGCAAGAAGGATAGTGTTGTATTGGGGGAAGTAAATATTGTAGAAGAAGCGTTATCTCTGCGGCTTACGGAAGGAGACTTTATCCCCGCCAAAATGTTCTTCAAGGAAGGCGAGTTATATTATGGGGAAGATGGAAGCAACACTATTAAAGTGAAAGATCCCAGAGCCGTAGCTGTCTTTATGTATAATGTATATAGGTGCAAAGTAGATAGAAAGAAGGTCGAAGAATGCCTATCTTTGCTATATATTAAACTGTTAAATAAAAAATAA
>CAYTCO010000012.1:0-26831 GCA_964436385.1 uncultured Gammaproteobacteria bacterium | reverse complement strand
GAAGGTCGAAGAATGCCTATCTTTGCTATATATTAAACTGTTAAATAAAAAATAATGGGGAATATAAATCTTCTGTCATCAGTTAGTGATATTTTAAAGCCTCTTGCTCAACCTGGGCAGGACAGGCTAGGGGATATATCAGCAAAAGTGCCTCTTGCGGGGCAGTATTATATTGACCCTGATGTGAATAAGAACCCTATGCAGGGGGTAGGAGGTCTCTTGGGGCTTCTTTTTGGCGTTGGAGGTGGTCTATTAGCTTCTAAGATAAGTAAAGACCAGAACACATCCTTCCTGAATAGGCAGAATGAGCAGATGATAAAGAACAAAGCTATACAGCCAAGTTATTATGCGCGGCATGGTACCATAATAGGTCCAACGGCAGGAGGTATAGGGGCAGCAGTAAGGGCTATGAAAGGCGAGGTTGCTGCCATGCCTAACGGAATGATCGTTGATGTGAACTCTACAAGCAAGAAGGACAAAGATATTACAGATGTCTTCATGCCGGGGACTTATGTGGCGGGGGACAATGAGATCACAAAAGAAGAGGCTGACAAAGTAATTATGGGTCAGACCATAACGGAATATAATGAGTTCAAAAAAGGGAAGCCTGTAGAGGAGATTACATTAGGGCGGCTCTTTGGAAAGAAAAAGAAGATGAGCGTAGCAGAGCTGTTGCAAGCGACAAAAAAAATGCTTCCTACTCCTGCTATATTAGAAGAAGAAATATATGATCCTTTTGCGCTAGAGACAGCCAGGGAGAATATAGGGCAGAGAGCGAAGTATGTGAGTGCGATATTAAGCCTTGATGCGAAGAAAAACAAATCATTGAGGGATAAACTAAAGCTTACAAAAAATGCCCAATAACTTATATGGATCGGCAGCAGATTTATTAGCTGCAAACAGGAGGCAATCTTTTGACAATAGAATTGCCCAAGCACGGCTAAATCTTGGCGGCTCTTCCTTATTTTCTCTTTTGGGGATATTGGGGCAAAACTCACAAGAGAACGCTCCTATGCAAGATGATACATTCATTGATAGAGGTATTAGGGCTGTTCCTCAAAGCATAAAAGATGCTCAGAGCTATGATATAGACAAATCTTTAAGGAGTAGCACTGCGGGAATATTAGCTAATACGCCTCTTAATAGGGCTGCTAACACACTGTCCGCTTTGAATGCTAATGCTGTCAATGCTAAGTCAAGGCTTGGCGTACAGAATGCGCAGACGGATATAGGGCTAGAGAACAATTATCTTGCTAAGAAAGATGCAAGCCTGAACAGGTATAACAAGAACATAGCAGACACGCTTAACCGGATTAGGACGAACAGAAATGCACAGCTTAATGCAGCCGCAGGAATAGGTACTAACTACTTCAATGAGATCCAGAAAGCGCAGAACAGGGTTAATGCTTTTGAAGATCAGCAGTCGCTAAGTAGCAGCAGTCTAAATTCGTTGTTGCCGCTATTGCAAAAGTTTAAAGGAGGTTTAACGGGTATAAACTAATTATATGGCAGTAGATGTCTTAAAAATTCTCCCTAAAATAGGGGATGTGGCTGTCCCAAGTGCGGGGAGGCAGTCACAGCTTAGTGAAAGGATTCTCTTGGAGATGATTCAAAGGGAGAGTTCTATGCAGCAGCAAGAGAACAAGAGCGCCCTAGACAGCTATAAAGACGCTGTTGCAAGTATGAATAGTGAGGAATTTTTTGGCACCACCCCCTATACACAGAGGATATATGAAAGGCAGCAAGGGAAGTTAGCGGAATTTGCCAATGCTTTAAAAGAAGCAAGCACCGACAGCCGGAAAGTAAATAGTATCATGCTTGATTACAATATATGGAAAAAGACAGATCCAGGCATGAGGCAGGCTGTAACGGAGGAGACTGCTTTAAAGGACTTTCATGAAAGGACTAAGAACAGCACTGACAAGATTGATCCTGTTGCTTTTGAGAACATGTATAGCAAGATCAATGATCCTAATAGAGATGCCCCTCTCACGTTTGCAGACCTTAACCCTGCTTCCATTACTTATGATATAAGCAAGGTGGGTGATGACTATATTAAGGCAATGACAACTTCTAAGGATGAGTTTGTAAAAGATGAAGATGCAAATAGAATATCGAAACAAACAACTTACACGATTCCAGATGATGCGGAGGAGAGGCTTGTAAAACACTATAAAGAAAATCCTGCCTTCAAGGATTATCCAGAGGCTAAGATTAGAACTCTTGCCAAAGAAAAGGTAGACAACTTTAAACTTGTCAATCAAAACCCAAAAATAGATGGTAATGGAGAGAATTATAGTGATGATAAAAGGGATGAACTTCAGAAGGCTTCTTCTACAGAAAAATTAACGTATCCTGAGAAGGTAGCACAAGATCTTAATGAGGATGGGATAAAGGCTACATTTTCAAATGGGGCAAAAGGAACTACCAGGGTAATTAATGGAGTTCCACACGTATTAGATGAAAGCGGAAAGGATTTAGGGACAGCAGAAGATAACTGGAACGACCTTTCTGATCAGTCTAAGGAAGACCTAAGAATTAGTGGAGTAGGAGCAGGCTATGACAAGTATGTAGTTAATGGCAGTGGTGTCGCTCTTGGAGAAAAGGGTTTTGAGAGGACAGCCATTGAGAGTAGTGGTATGGCATTAACAGATAAGCTATATTTAGATGGACAAGGTATTAGTAAAACGAAAGCCAAATTCACAGATGGGTACTTAGAAACCAATAATCCGGCAGTTCTAAGGCAGGCAGGATTTGAGCTTGAATATGATGAAGCGAACAAAAAGTATAAGGTAAGAGACATAAAGACTGGTACGATATATGATGAGGGCAAGGATAGTATATTTAAGACAAGTGGTGGCTCTACAAAGAAAGGCAGTGGTACAGAAAAAACATTCAGTATAAAGGTAGATCCTATAGTTAAGGCTGCGGCTCCTGCCCCTTCTAATGGGGATGATACAGGATTAAGGAACAAGAATCCGTTTAATGTAAGAGACACGACTAGCGGTGAATTTAGGAAATTTGGTAGTTTAGAAGTGGGATATCAAGCAGGGGTTAAAGATAATGAGGTAAAGATAAGCGGCAATAGTTCTGCTATGAAAGGGTCTACGTACATGAAGAATAAGTATAAAGATGCAGCTAAAGATTATAAAGACTTTGCTACTGTAGAAGATTTAATAGAAGTTCGTACACCAAGGAAATCAAATGGTGGGGATAATACAGATGCAATGACTGATGCACTTATAAACGGAGTTGATGCTGTGGTTAAAAAAGGCACTAAATTGAAGGATCTTACACCGGAGCAAAAACAACTGATGAATAAAGCTATGGTTAAGGTAGAGTCTCCTGCATCTTACAACGAATTATTTGTTAAAGGAGCCCCAAAAGATGCGCCTACGCCTGTTGTGGATAACAAAAAACATGATGCCTACGTAGATGTTCTAGACAAGCAATATAATTCTCTGGGGCAAAGCAAGCCAGAAGCATATAAGAACTCATGGTCAGTGCGTCCAAAAGAAATTAGTGCTGCCTATGACGAATTTGACAAGACAAGCAAAGGAGAGAGAAAGGGAGATTCTTTGTTGACAGAGGCGGGATATAAGGCTATTGATAAGTTTGAGAACACAAAAGGTACTGTTCAGGGCACTTCAATGAACATGGGTGACGGGTACTCCCGATCCAAAGAGAAAGAGATTAAAGCTTATGTGGAGAAAAATATAGGCATGGACGCATGGGACAAGATGCCTCCAAAACTTCAAACGCAGGTATATTCGTTTGCATTTAATGCAGGCACAAAGTATGATAGAGACATAACAGATGATAAAGGAAAGGTAATTCATAAAGCGGGGGATGAAAGGTATAGCACAGTTCAAGGACTAGCCCAAGCCCTTGCTCCTGATAAAATCAAAACAGATAATGAAAGGCAAAATCTATCTGTGGATGATGCCAAGAAGATTATTAGGGATGAACTTATTGGCAAAGCTGCTCCTGTAACACCGCCATCTACACCGCCAGACACAACTAATATATATAAGGCACCGCCGATAGACAAGAAGAAAACACTACAATATAAATAAGTGGCAGAAGATCCTATTGACATCGCAAAGAAAGGCAGGGAGCTAGTAGAGCGGGTTGCCAAAGAGAATGGTATAAGTGCCGACATAGATAGTTATATCAAAAATGCAGACGGTAATTATTCAAGAGCCATAGATGATCTTCTTGAAAGCAATGGACATGCTACTTTTGATGATGAAGTAAAAAAAAAGATTCACGCTGACTATAATGTCCCTGTCATCACTCCTGAGTACATTAAGAGCAATAGGCTTAGCGATGAGGAGCGTTCTACTCTTCAAAAACAATATGAAGGCATACAAAAATCCTTGACGGAAAATAAGAGTAGGGATGTAAACACGGGTAATTGGGGTGGTGGATTTCATGCAACAGGTCTTTCAACGGAACAGAAAAAAAGGTATTCAGAGAGTCTTGACGAAATAGATAAGCGCATAGAGGCAGATCAGCAGCTAAAAGACCTCATGCCTAACGTGACAATAATTAAGCCAAGCGCTATAGGTCCACGTTCATTAAAGTCATTGCAAGACGAGGCGAGTAGTGTAGATAATGAGCCAGAATTTACAACCCCATCTCAGTTTGGAGGGGGCATGGCTATGAGCAATCCTTTTCTCCCCAGTGCAGAGGGACAGCAAAAGAAGGCAAAAGAAAAGGAAGCACGGGTAGAATTTATAAATAGTGAGTTAGAGAAAGAAAAGACTGAAGCTCCTTATTATATCAGGGCGCAGACAGCTATTGCAAGCAGCAAGCAGCTAGGAAATGATCAGAAAGATGCCGACATAAATAGCCGGTACAATCTTACTGATCATGCAGCTAAGTTAAGCAGGCAGCTAGGGATGGCTATAGATGACTATAAGGCAACAGGAAGCGAGGAGGATAAGCAAAGAATCGAGGATGTATATGCTCACTTGCAGGAACAAGCCAAGGAGGTAGCGGCAGGGTCAAGCATGGCTCAAGGCATAGAGTTATATGCTCAGGCTAAGATGGCTATGGTGGATGCGGAAGCAAATAATACAGGGGACAATAAATATCTTGGTAGAGGCGCGTTGTCTATGCGGGATAATGTATTTGCAAAGCAGGCAGCGAAACAATTTGTCCTTGCATGGAAAAGTGCAGCATGGTCTTTTGATGACATGCTTAATGGTAAAAGCAAGAGCTATGAGGAGTATTTGCAAGATACTAAAAGCAGGGGTGAACAGGAGGCGGATGCAGTGCTTCCAGCAGATTATAGGGGAACTCCGATAGATGCGTATATTGAAGTAGATGGGCAGAAATTTCTTGTAGATGGCTATGGCGACATACAGTCTCCTATTGACGACAGATTCAAGAATATAGAATTAAACTCAGACATAAAATCCAAGATAGATAAGTATGAAGGTAATAGGGATGCTTATAAGGTCAATAGCGGTATCATTGATGGGCATATAAATCTCAGAAAACTTGTCGGGTCTAACGCTACTGTAGCCTTTAATATGATACCCATAATAGCTGCGAGTGCAGCCCTATCAATGATACCGGGAGGAGAGGGAGCCCTCATACAGTATTTAGCAGGTGTTGGTACTAGCTCTCTTCTAATGTTCCATAGTGACTTTCAGGAGCAGCTAAAGGAGGGAAAGGGATATACCTATGCTCATAATACGGCTCTTATGACCACCTTTTCCAAGGCATTAGTAGAACAGGGATTTGCTATAGAGTCAGGCATGGGTAAGGCTGCAGCTAGAGGAATAAGAACAATGGGCCTAAAGAGGGAGCTAGAAGGATTTGTAAAGATGGGTTTAAATCCTCCTGACTTTATAAGGGAGGCATGGGGCACATACAAGAAGTTCCTGTTAGGTTTTGGAGGAGAGCTTACAGAGGAGGAAGTGCAGGCACGGCAAAACGCTTACTTTAATCATTTAAGGAATGGTGTAGATTATAAACTTGATCCACATAGGTTTGGCAATACTGCTATGTCTATGGGATTTAGCGTTACAGGGCTTGAGTTCATTACTCACATAAATGAGAAATCAGATGTCGAGAAGTGGAACAACGGCTATGCTAAAGCATTAATGGAGCCTGAAGGTGCAAAAGAGCTAATAGATGCACTAGAGACAGAGGGAGCTATAGAAAAAAAACATGCAGATATCAAGAGAGGAATATTAAGCAACTCTAAGAAGACATTTGATGGTATAATATCTGATGAAAAGCTTACTAACGGAAACAAGTCAGAATTAATAGACTTGATGGCAGAGAAAGACCGATGGACGATGGCTTCTGAAAATATAGAGATAGGTCCCGGCAAGTCCAAATATGCAACAAAAGCCTCTGAGATACAGGCCAAGATAGATGATCTGTGGACGAAGTATCATGATATTGGAGAGAAAGAAGGAAGGAACAACGTAGATGAATATGGTGATGTAACCGAATTTGATAACGTAGAAAAAGAAAAAATTAAAGATGATGGACAAAAATCAGGAGGAGATAATGTTAGTGTGGACGGAGATGTGTCAAATAACCAACCACCAGAGTCCCCGGTACAAGGAGCTGAAGAAACGGCACGAAGAGCTAATCAACCTAATAGCGGACAAGATGCAGGAGGAGCCTCTACCGTTTTAGAATCTAAAAAAGCTGATATAGAAAAAAGAAAGGAAGAATTAGAAAAAAAGTATGAAGAAACTAAAGAAAGACATTTAAGAGAACTTGAAAAGGCAGGAGTAGATTTAGGTAAGTGGGGGATAGATTTTAATGATATAATACATAATATAGAAGAAGAAAATAACAGCGATAATCATAGTAAAGAAGTAGAAGTATTAGCTAAAAAACAATATGAAGAATGGTGGGCTTTAAATAGAGAAAAGCAAGAAATTGAAAGTGATGCAAATAGGTTGTCATTTAGTGATTATAATTTTTCTAATAAACAGAGCATTTTAGACAGATTAAAAAAAGCAATAAGTAAAGTATATCAATCAAACAGACAAGCATTAGATGAAGGGTTTGCAGAATGGTATAATGTTGAAAGAGAAGTTGCTACTGTTGGAGGAAATCAATATGCTGCTCATGGTATGGGTAAAACTTCAATAGCAAATGCTTTTACTGATTTAATAAATCTTTTTGAAAAAGGAATAAATCCATTTAGAGGACAAGGAGCATTAGATGTAGCAACTTTAGCAGGGGGTATTTCGGATGGTACTACTACTGGTGGAGCTTATATGGATGGGGCTTTTACATTGGTTGCAAATAGGAATCATAATGGGAGAATAGAAAATATAAATCAAATTGGTGGCATCATTGTTAATGAAGGTATTGCAACACCAGAGGTATTATCCGCATTAAAGGAGTTATTCCCAAATTTAGTAATTGAATCAACATTAAATAGTAAATCACTTGTAGAACAACTCAATGCTAAATATGATGCAGAAATAACAGCATTAGAACAACAATTTACTACACCTAATCAATCTGTAATAGATGCTAAAAAAGCTGATATAGAAAGAAGAAGATTAGAAGAGCTAAATACTGAATTAGATAAAAAAGCTAAAGATATACCTGTAAAAAGAGAATATTATAAAGATTCTAATGGAAATGATATTACTGTAACAACTTATAGAGCTGGTAATAAAACATTTACTTTTACTGGAAGTAATAATATTGCTGCAGATAATTTTGAAGATTTAGATTTACAAAGTACTATACCGTATAAAACAGAAGAGGTTACAAGTAAGTTAGAAAATAAAATCAATGCTAAATATGATGCAGAACAACAAGAAACTACTACATCTAATCAATCTGAAATAGAAGCTAAAAAAGCTGATATAGAAAGAAGAAGACAAGAAGAGTTAAGGAAATTTGGAACGTCTGAAAGAGAAACTACTAAGTATAGCATAAAAGTACTTATTGACCCTGAAGCAAGAGTTAGGGGAGAAAAACAATCTTTTGTTTCAAGAGATTTAATGGAATTAGCGTTTAAAAACGATTTGTCTAATGCAGGAATACAAACTTTAGACACTATAATTAGAAGAGGGGGCTACTCATCTAAAGAGTTAGCTAAATTATTAAAACCTGAAATAGACAGAATCAATGCTAAATATGATGCAGAATTAAAAGCAGTAGAACAATCCCTTAAAGAGGAAGCAAAAAAACAAGGAGGAGCCTCTACCGTTTTAACACCTGAAGCTGAAGAGTTATTAGCTAATCTTACGGATGGTAGTAAGCCACTGTTTATTTCTAAAAGACTTGAAAAGATAGCTAAAGAGAACGGTATTGAGGTGACAGGAAGTATGAGTGCTGACGATGTTGTTAATGCCCTGAAAGATAAAAAAGCTTACGCAGAATTAAAAGCATCCCAAGCAGCAAATGAGCAATCTAAATCCTCTACTGTTTTAACAGATGATATTCAAGATGATGAATACAATTCTTTTATAGACAAAGGTACTGTAAGCAATGAACAGGTGGTGGAATCGGCAGCTAGAAAAATAATTTTAAATCAAGAACTAACAGCAGAGGAGAGGCAGGAACGGGCAAATAATCCAAAAGAGGTAGGTAGAAAGGTTAATTCTCTAAGGCCGTTTATAGAGATACAAGATGCGATTGATAAAATAGACGATGAAATAGCAGACCTTAAATTTAAACGAAAATACGATGCTTCTACACCATATCAGGACAGTGAAGGTAATCAAGGAACGATAATTATTGATAAGGGAGGCAAGGCTGAGTTTGTATATAAAGGAGGTGTAAAGGAGCTTGGTAATGTGTCTGGCGGCATTAGCGAGAATATGCGTAAAGCAGGGATAGTAGCTAAGGGCAAAGTGCGGGCATTGGGAGATAACAGGTATGCTATTGATGGTGTGTATTATCAAAACAACCTATCTAACCCTTCCCGTGCGGTATTTGTAGACGAAAAAGGGAACATAAGTGTAGAGCTAGACGAAGTGCAGGCTGGCTATAACAATGTAAAGCTTGTTACCAAGAGCAGAAAGTTCACAGGACCCCAGGCAGAAGAATTAGCATATCAAATTCATTTAGAAAAAATAAGCAAAGATGAAAAAGGATTTATCGAACATGTCAGACAAGGAGGTGATGCATCAGTTTCTACAGAAACCAAAGAAGGAGCAGTTAAAAATAATGATGGATTACGAGAGACAACAACCGAAACAAACAAGCAAGAACTCAGGCAAAAAATAGTTACAGCGAAGGTTGTTGTAGATGGTAAGGTAAAAAGTGTTACTGTAATTGTTCCTGACCTTAAAAAGACAGAGGCGGAAATATTAGAGATGGCTGACAAGGGGGAGATAACCCACTTAGAAGCTCTTGCTCTTTTACAGAGTGCTTTCAAGAAAAACTATACGAATAAGGAACTCAATGATATTGTTGCCAAAAGCCTGGGTAAGAAAGAAGAGGCAGGGCTTACAGAAACCACCTTAGAGGAGTTGGAGCATGATGCGGAAGTTGAAAGAGATAATTCGCTGTTTGCTGCTGAGGAGCGAAGGGATAATGGCGAGTTTAAAGAGGATGGCGTAACCTATAAAAGGAATGAGCCATCGGAAGGTATAAAGGGTAAATCCGGAGAAGTTAGGTTTGCAAGCGGTGTTGTCGTTCCCTTTACTTACAAGTTAGTGGAAGCAGATCGTGTACAGCCATCTCATCAAAGAGGAGTAATAAATAAAAGGTATTTTATATCTGAAGCGCAGCCTAAACCCAGAACAGGGGACGACAGTATAAATGCGGAAAATGGGTTTGCGGACAATCCCAGGTTTAATGAGCTTGGGCAGAGTCCAAATGCGTATAGCGGGGCTCCTGTTGCTATGGAAACTGATGAGGTAATTCAGGGTCACAATAGGGCTTCAGGGATAAAGGAAGGGTATGTTCGATATGGGAATAATTATAAATATAAAAATGCTCTTATTGGCAGTGCGGAGAGATTTGGATTTACCAAAGAACAGGTAGAGGGCATGGCTAATCCTATGTTGGTTAGGGAAGTTGAAGCAAGTGATGAAAAAGCTATTGAGTTAGGGAATTATGATGTAAAGGATCTTGAGACGGGAGGTAAAAGGCGTGTTGATCCTATTGCTGTTTCCAGGCGTATTCCCTATGAGGTAAAAAACAGAATATTGAAGTTGTTGTTTTCTGGTGCAGAGGGCACTACGAATCAACAAATAAAGAAGAATGAGGGTGCTATTATAAAGTTAGTGTCTCCTTTCCTAAATGCAACGCAACGGGCGACATTAGTAAAAGATGGTCAGTTAACGGCTTCAGGAGTTGAGGATATGGAGTCTCTTGTGGAGTACTTTATATTTGATGGCGGGGATATCGCTCTCCAACAATTGTTTGACAACCTAACACATACTCAAAGAGAGGGGTTAAAAAGGGCGTTGCCGTTTATTTATGCTGTACCTAGAAACAAGGGGCTACTCAAAGAACTGCAGGTTGCTATTCTTGTTTTGAATGAATTTAAGGCAAGTGGGCTAGACTTTAATTCCTGGCTTAATCAAACTGATGTGTTTAATGATGGCATGAGGCCGGTAGATAAGTATATACCGATAGAATTAGCCTTGGCAAAGAAATTGGATGACGCTAGAAATCAGACTGAAATTAAAGCTATATTTTCCGATTACGCTGATTTAGTAAATGGAACTAGCACAGATCTGTTCCGTGAGGCTACAGAGGGTATCGGTAAAAAAGAAGCGATTAAACAACAATTTAATGTAACATACAATGAACGACAGAATGAAAAGCAAAATAAGGGAAGCGGTGAAAAGGTTAGTGGAGAAAAGGAAGCCGATATTAAAGAGGAAGTCAAAGCCGAAGAAGTAAAGCCTGAGTATGAGTGGAATAAAAAGGAGAAGGTTTGGGAAGAGCTGCCGCCAGAAGAAGGTGACAACATTTCTTCTTTCAATGTGGGCGATATTATTGAAAGAGGCGGGAAAAGGTATAAAATACTCGGAAACTCTAAAGGAAAAAACGAAGGTGTTGTTAAGCTACAAGCCATTTCTGATGACCTAGCAAACGGAGCCGTATCAAATTGGAACGCAGAAAATAATGGTGGGTTTACGAAAGTAGAACAATCCCTAAAAGAAACACCCATAGCAGGTAGTGGAGAACAATCCCAACCTACCCAAGAAGAGGCAAAAACCACAACCAGGAAGATTAGAGACGAAGCTTTGAGGGATGAGGCAGATGAAGCATTTAGGGCTTTTAGAAAGAGCCTGGGTAAGAACTTGTCTTCTGGGGGTCTTGATCCGGATTCGTTAGAGAAGGGTATTAAGCTTATAGGGGTGTACATAAAAGCCGGAGTATATAAATTTAGCGACATAGTTGAAGATGCTGTAGAGGAATTTGGAGATGTCGTGAAGGAGATGTTTGATGCGTTAAAGGTTGCATATACCGCATATTACGGAGCTTCCACAGATGAGGAGGCGCAAAAAATGGATGTTATAAGTGCAAGAAAGAGTAAATTTGAGGATATAATTAAACCTAAAGCCAATGAACAACAACAAATTGGAGCCGGTAGGGAAGGACTGGATAGAGTACATCAAGGAGTACGAGAGGGGTTATTTCAAGGAGCTGACGAAAAAGGGGCTCTTGGAGAAACAAGCAATGAAGGAGACGGAATCGTATCACAAGAAGGTGGCGGAGCTAAAGGACAAACACGACTACGCACCCGGGGGCGCAGAGGAGGTGGCAAAAATGTTCCTCTTTCCAAGCCTGTATCCGTAATACCGGATTTATTTGCTCCACAGCCAGAGGTAGAAAGGCTTGCTACTGAACAATTTGTTTCAATAGATGAGCCTCCAATAATTGTTGGTACAATATTGGCGAACCCTGCTCCACTTAGTAATTATGTTCCAGACAAAGAAGAGGACACAGCTAAGTCATTTAGCAAAACAAAGCATTTCGCAAAAAACCTAAAAGCTATAAAGACCCTGTTGTCTATTGTAAAAGATGGAGACAGGCTTGCTACTTCGGAGGAGAAAGAGATATTATCTGATTATGTTGGATGGGGGGGTATTAAGGCGGTAAATAGAATTGCCAGCAGTACATTATGGTCAAATTCTGATCTTCCCTTTAAGCCAATGTATCAGGAGTTGTTAGGGTTAGTATCGGAATTTGAGGGGTTAGGATATAAGGGGTTAATGAGCGACATTAGCCGCAGCACCCAGAATGCCCACTATACTACTGGTGATGTTATCAGGGGTGTATATTACGCTTTAAATAAGTTAGGGTTTACGGGAGGTACTATTTTAGAGCCTAGCGCTGGTATCGGAAACTTTATTGGGTATGCTCCGAAGAACGTTTTGGAAAAGAGTTCTATTACAGCTATCGAGTTAGATAAATTTACAGGCAAAATACTAGAGAAATTATATCCTTCTGTTTACACCAAAATAAAGGGGTACCAGGAAGTAAAGATAACAAATGGCACTATTGACTTGGTTATCTCAAACATCCCATTTGGGAATTATAATGTCACTCCAAATAAAGGCGATAGTGATATTGCAAAAAGGGCAGCTAAAAGAATACATAACTATTTCTTTGTAAAAGCTATTGAGCAGGCCAGGGAGGGAGGTCTTGTTGCGTTCGTAACATCCACAGGTGTTTTAGACTCCCCAGGGAATGAGTTTGTTCGTAACTACATAAATGACAATACCGAATTTATTGGAGCGATCAGGCTACCAAACACGACATTTAAGGTAAATGCGGGTACTGAGGTGGTGACGGACATTCTCTTTCTCAAAAAGAATAGTGGTCCTAAAACCAATCAAGATATGGTGCAGATCAGTGAAATTGCTGTGCCAGGAGGTAATGTGCCTATCAACAATTATTTTGTAAATAATCCAAATCATGTTATTGGAGATATTAAGCTAGATTTTGGCTTAAATGGCAAGGAATTGGTTGTTGAGTATGATGGTAATGATATTGAAGGGCGTATAAAAGATATTGTAGACAAGCAATTTCCTGCAAATGTATATGCCAGGCAGTCCGAAGAATTTGTCGATACTGAAAAGGTTGGAGAAGAGAAGGTAGAGAACAGGATTGCCATTGACGATGAAGGTGTTTTTGTCTATAACAACAACGAGCGAAAGCCTATTGATGTGGGCAAGGAAAAAGCAAGGGCATTTATAGATTTGCGGAATGCTCTTGACCGGCAGTATAAGTTAGAGTCTAGCCCCGATGCTTCTGACAACATGGTTGAGCAAAACCGGGCAGAGCTTAACAAGTTGTATGATAAATTTATTGGTGTATTTGGTATGCTGAATGCTCCAAAAAACATAAAACTTGTCTTAAGTGATAAATTTGGATATAATGTCCTAGCTCTTGAAAGGGTTGAAGGGGGGCGTACTGTCAAAGCCGACATATTTAAAAGCAGGGGTATTGTATCCACCAGAAAGGCTACAAAGGCAAGCAATATAGAAGATGCTGTAGCTATAAATTACAATGAAACCGGAGTTGTTAATGTAAATAGAATTGCTTCCTTATTGGGTGTAAGTCCTGATCGCGTGGTTGAAGATAACTATGGAGCGTTGTTTTACGACTCTGACGGCACTGTTGTTGGGCGTGAGGATTATCTTTCAGGGAATGTAAAAAAGAAGTATAAGGAGGCGTTGGCGCTGGCTGAGAGCAATGAGATATATCAGCAAAATGTAGATGCCTTAGCGGCAGTCATCCCTAAAGATATTCCTATTGAAGAGATTGACATTAATATAGGTCAACGTTGGGTGCCTTTGTTGTATTATAAAGAATTTGCCGATTTTATTTTTAAGACAAGAACAAAGATAAGGTACGATCCAATAATAGATTCATATGCCATAGATGGTAATAGGGCAGGAGAGGCATCAGTATCATGGGCTATTGGGAATATGGATGGGTTTGATTTATTGATTCATGCTATGCACGGTAGTTCCCCTGCTATTTATATGTCTGGACCTACTCCAGGTAGTCGGGTTATTGATCCTGTAAATACCCAGTTGGCAAATGAGAAGGTAGAAAAACTGGGAGAAGAATTTAAGTCGTGGGTAGCGATATCTCCGGAGCGAGCAGGGGTGTTACAGGGGATCTATAATGACTCTTTTAACACTAACGTTAAACGGCAGTTTAGTGATGTCTTTACGGTCAACGGTATGAGTTATGAGATCATATTGAAGGAGCACCAGAAAGCAGGAGCTAATATGATCGTAGCGAACAATGGAGGTATTATTGATCATATGGTTGGTGCTGGCAAGACTTTTCTTATGATCAGTGCTGCATTAAAGATGCGGCAATTAGGGGTAGCTAACAAGCCAATGATTGTTGGTCTTAAGAGCACCATTCAGGATCTTGCCAGTGATGCGAAGAAGTTGTTCCCAATGGCAAAAGTATTGTCACCATCGGAGGCAGACTTCTCTAAAGAAAACAGGAAGAGGCTTCTGGCAACCATACAAAATAATGACTGGGATTTAATTATAATAAGCCATGAGCAATTTGGAGCTATCCCCCAAGACAAAGAGTTCCATGCAGGAATAATTGATAAAGAAATAGAAGAAATTGAAGCGGCTTTGGCAGCACTTGAAGAGGAGTCTGGGGAGGCTGCGTCAAGAAAATTAATTCAGGGGTTAACAAAAAGGAAGGAAAATTTACGTTCCAAGCTTGCTGAGTTAGCGGATTTCAAGAAAGACGATGAAATGCTTTCATTTAAAGAAATAGGCATAGATCACTTGTTTGTTGATGAGAGCCAATTTTTTAAAAACTTAGCATATACTACAAGGATAAATAGAGTATCAGGACTTGGTAATCCACTAGGAAGTAAGCGAAGTTACAATATGTTGGTAGCTGCCAGAACATTACAGGCGTTTCACGGTGGAGATAAGGGGCTTACATTCGTTTCCGGTACCCCGATCAGTAATTCATTGGTAGAGATGTACCTTTTGTTAAAATATTTGCGTCCTAAAAGAATGCAGGAATTAGGGTACACTACTTTTGATGCCTGGGTGAACCAATTTGCTATAAAAAATAGGGAGCTAGAGTTTACTGTTGCCGGAGGGATAAAGGAAAAGACTAGGTTTAGGGAGTTTGTCAATGTGCCTGAGTTATCCCTTTTATATAATGAAGTAGCTGATGTAAGGAATGAACATAATCTTACTATTAAACGACCTACAATAAGGGGAGGCAAACCCATGTTAGTTGCAGTTAAACAAAGCGAAGCACAGCAAGAATGGACTAATAGGATCATACAATTTGCGGAACAAAAACAAGGACAGAGGGATGGTAATCTTATTGGTAAGGGTCATCTAACTAAAGAAGAGCAGAGTGCAGCCATGCTTATGATTACCACCATTGGGAATAAACTATCCAACGATATCAGGTTAGTAGATAAAAATGCTGATTTTAATCCTGAAGGCAAATTAGTGGCTGTCGCTAATAAGGTGATGGAGGAGTATGAAAATAGTAAGGACATTAAAGGAACTCAACTGATTTTTTCAGATATAGGCACTCCTAAGACGGGTAAGGTTTTTGATGATATCATGTCCTATTTAGAAGATGAAAAGAACATTGATTTTGATACTATAAACTTAATTTTTGGTGAGCCTAACGAAGAAAGTGGGCTTCGCGCTACAAAACCAATAAAGCAGATCAGAGAGCGTATTAAGGAATATCTGGGATATAGTGATACTGAGATTGATTATGCTTTTGAGGAAGCAAAAAATAGCAGCTTAACCTCTTTTAATACCTACAATGAAATAAAGCGTTTGTTGGTCCAGAAAGGAATACCTGCTAATGAAATAGCTTTTATCCATGACTATAAAAACAAGAATAAAAGGAAGTCTCTTTTTGCGGATGTGAATAGCGGAAAGGTTCGTGTAGTTATTGGTTCCACGCAAAAACTGGGAACAGGGGTAAATGTTCAGGAGAGAATAGTAGCGATGCATCATGTAGATGCAAAATGGACACCCTCTGATATGGAGCAAAGAAACGGAAGGGGAGTCCGCCAGGGTAACATAAACAGTGAGGTTGCTATCTTCCAGTATGGTACTGAGCAAACAGTAGATGCGTATAAATATCAACTTATAGCAACTAAGCAGCGGTTTATAGACCAGGTTAAATTGGGTGCACTATCTGGGGAAAGGACAATAAAAGAGGATGAAGGGGAGAATATGAGCGCCCAGGAGTTTGTGGCACTGCTAAGTGGAAACCCATTATTGCTTGAAAAGGCAAAACTAGAGGCTTCGATTAGTAAATTAAGCCGGTCATCCAAAGCATTTATAGGGGAGCAGAGTAGGATACGCATGGGTATTGTTAATAACGAGCGAGCAATCCCGCGCCAGGAAGAATTTATCGAAAAACGTAAAAGGGATATGGAGACCGCCTCTAAAAATATGAGGACAGATGAAGATGGGAAGGTATTACCTATATGGGTTATTGATTATAAGCAAATAGATGATCCTAAGCTTAGGCGAGAGCTTATTGAAGCTAAGATAGGATCGTTAAAGGGAAAGGGTATTGGGTATAGCGTTGTAATTGGACAGGTGGCCGGACTTAATTACGTTGCACGGAATGTAGCAGAAAACGTAACAGGTCGTCCTAAAATAGAAGGTCAGGGGGGGTTAGACTTTTCTGAAATTAAATATGAACTAGAGGGAGAGATGGTGTATGGTACCAGTTCTGTCCCTTTTAATACAATCAGTTCATTCGCGGATAATTTAGTTAAGGCAGAGAAGGTTCTGGTTGATACTAAAAAAGAATTGGAATCTTATATAGGTTCTGTTAAATCTGTATGGCCAAAAGAGGATGAATTAAAGGAGGCTAAGAAAAGGTTGGCCGATGTAATCAATGAACTGACTGATGTAAAAGCTGAGGAAGGTGAGAAGCAACTACAAAGTACAAAGGACAAGCTAGCACCGCTAGACATTGTTTTGTTTGACAAATTGCTAAAAAATTTAAATAAAGCAATAAAAGGAGTTTTTGGAGGAGTCTTTGAGGGAAAAGAATTTGCAAAAATAGTAAAAAGTAAGGCAGGCGTAGAGATAAGCACTATAGATGGTACTGTCTATGGCTTTGTAGGGAATGATGGCAAAATTTATCTTAACGGTGATCATATTAATGCCAATACTCCAATCCATGAATATGGACATGTATGGATAAATATTATAAAAGATCTTCGCCCAGATATTTATTCCAAAGGGCTTGAACTTATAGCCAAAACTCCTTATGTAGATAAGGTGCGAAAAAACACTGCGTACAAAGGATTGTCTAAGGCGCAAATAATGGAAGAAGCTTTGGCTATGGCAATAGGAGATCGTGGGGAGTCAATTATAGGGAAAGCGCCGAAAGCTAAATTCAAAGAATGGGTAAAAGATTTCTGGGAAAAGATAAAAGGATTATTTAAAGGAAAGATCACTGATTTAACCCCTGAACAGGTTTCTAAGTTGTCGATAGGGGAGTTCCTTGACCTTGTAGCAGGACAATTAGTGGCAGGGGAAGAAGTTGTAGGGGGTAGTGGTGTAGGGGGAGTAGTTGCCGATGAGAATTTAATTAAGAGTAATGTTATTGGTAGTGGCCAGCACACCAGTGTTAATAAAGTTACTGGCAATAAAAACTATAAGGCGGCTAAGGCGGGTGATGTGAAGTCGGCGTACAATTTGGTGAATGATATATATGTCAATAATAAAATAAAAACTTTAGCGAAGTATCCTGATGCAGAGATAGTTCCTGTTGTAGCTTTAGAGAAGGCAGGACAGAATATGATTCCATTGGCAATGGCTAAGAAATTAGGTAACATTTATGGCAATGAGACTAATAAGACAATTTATGTAAAGAATAAGGCTTGGCATACTGGTGCTGATATGATGCATCGGATGTTAAATTCGGTGCAATATCAAGGACAGGTAGTCCCTGGCAAGAAGTATTATCTTGTAGATGATATAACTACATCAGGCTCAACAATAAATGACCTTAAAAACTATATTGAGTCTAGGGGAGGCGTTGTTGTTGGTTTTGAGGTGTTGGCTGCTTCTGTCGGGGGAACAGATATTTTAAAAAGAAATATTGAAAGTAAAATATTAAATGCTAAATTTGGCAGTGAATTTGATTCATTTGTAAAAAAATATTTTAATGAATATGGCATCAAGGGACTTTCAAGACAACAGAGCCTTTACTTACAAAAATTCGACTCTATTGACTCCATCAGAAATGCAGTCTTTAATAAGTACGAGGCAGAAAGCAGAGCAAGAATTGGAAGAGCTATCCCAGGCTTCAAAAGGTACGAAACAAATGAAGGATTACCCTACTTCGCAGAGTCCGGTGTCGATAGTTACTCCAGCGCCGACAATGTACAACGGGAAGGAGATACCAAACAATCCGGGAATCGTACAGTAATAGGTGTTTGGAATAAGTTTAAAAATTTACAGTTTAGCGGAACCACTAAAGTTACATCACATGCTGATGTGGCTAACATTATGCGCTTACTTGAAGATAAGTCAGTGGAGCATGCTTTTGCTGTTCATATAGACAAAAAAGGCAATTCCCATATTCAGTTTTTAAGTATTGGTGGACAAACAGCGACCGTTGTAGATGGCAAGGCAGTATTGGCTGGTGTTAATAAGTTTAAGGCTGTAAAAACATATCTTGTCCACAATCATCCTTCTGGGAATTTAAAGCCGTCACAAGCAGATCTTAATTTAACTAAGAGCGTAGGCCGAGGCCTGGAGCCGCTAGGTGTTGAGTTGGAGCATGTGATAATGAACACTTATAAAAAAGAATATACGGTCATTAATGATTGGTTAGAGCATAGTAGTTATGGCAGAAAATTTGATCTTGAAAAAGATGCGAAGAAGTTGCCTGCACATATTATGGATACTCAAAAAATATTGGGGTCCCCAATGGGTAGGGTTACTAAATCAGCTGATGCTATTAATTTTATACAGCAGTTTCGATTTACTGCAATGCCTAAAAACGCGGTTCTTGTTCTTGATGCATTAAATAATATTATAGGAAATTATGTATTTCAGGGAGATATTGATTATGGCCAGCTAACTAGCTTTGTCTCCGGGACCGGGATAGGTACGGCGGTAATATTTTATGGTAATCAAAAAAATACACAAAACGTAAAGTCTTTACAAGAGAATCTGAAGCATCTTTCAATAAATGTTTTGGATTACATTGTCACTAACAGTGAGGGTCCCGGTGTCGCTGGTTACTATAAAAGTATGGCCGATGAAGGTATGCTTGGAGAGCATAATGAAAAATACGGAACTTCTATATCGGAACAAGTTAAAGCAGGTAGTGTTGGTGTAGGGGGAGATGTGGTTTATCATGGTTCTCCAATAATAGGCGAGAAAGGTGATTTGACACCTTCGGGTGGTGGTGAATTAGGAGCAGGTGTATATTTTACAAGGAATGAAGGTCTTGCTAAAAACTATTCAAAGCCAAGAGGTGAGGTAAAGAATATGGCAGAAGCCGAAAGCAAAAGCGGTGTTGCTAATTTGGATTTAAGTGGACTTAAAATAAAGACTGTAACAAAAGAAGAATATCTAAATAAAAGAAGTGAGTTTTATGATAAGGAACAAGAATTAAACAATGGCGAATGGAATTTAGATGTAGCAAAAAGAGCAGAAGAAAAATTAATAAAACAATACGAAAAAGAAGGGTATGACGGATTAGAAGTTGTGGACGAACAGCAAGGCGTTATCTTCCCCGATAGTGTAAAAAAAGCTAAACATCTAAATAAAAAAGCAGTAGAACAATCCCTCAAAGAAACAACCCAGTTCCAGATCATTGGACGCACAGGAGCAGAAAGGCTAGAGAATGCAGCAGAGGTCATGGCTAACTATGAGATAGCTCAAAAGCTAAAGGCAGAAGGAAAGTCAGACAGCCTTATATGGGGATTGACACACTGGAACCTTGGAGGAGATGGTAAGTGGAAGACAGAAATCCCTTATGGGGAAATGTCTGAGATGGTTATAGACAAAGAATTTGAGAGGGCTTTGGCTAAAGCGTTAGGCAGAGATGGTGGCTATAGTTTCAAGGACAGGAAGTTAAGTGATGTCTTTGATGCGCCCGAACTATTTAAAGCCTATCCACAGCTAAGAAATATCCCTACAAGTGTTGTCGTTGACCCTTCAAGGGAGAGCGATGGCAGCTTTACGGGAAAGAGGATATTTGTTAGAGGAAGGAGTGTCGAGGAGGTGCGTAGTTCCATCATCCATGAGGTGCAGCATGCAGTACAGGACATAGAAGGATTTGGCAGGGGCAGTTCACTTATGCCTTTTTATAAGACAGACATAGATGTAAGGCATTGGCTTGAAGCTTTTGTGGAGGGAGGAGTGACGACAGAGGAATTTCTTAGCAATCCTGAAGTAGAGGAAATAATGCGAGCTACAGAAGTCTATGACAATGTAAAGAGCTTAGTAGAAGGAAAGACGAGGGAAGATATTGTAAAGCATCTTAAGGAAGATGATGATCAGGCTTTCCGGCAATATATAAGAGTGGCAGGAGAGGTGGAGGCACGTAATGCTTCTAAGAGAGCTAGCATGTCAAAGCTTGACCTTGCAGTGAAAAACTTTGCAGCCACAGAAGAAGTGTCCGAAGAGAGCAAGATCTATATAGAGAAAATCCTTGAAGACAACTATCCGGAAGTTAAGGAGCAGCGCAGTGAAGCACTGAATCAGAAAGTAGATGCTGTAGCTTCCGCCAGGGAGAGGCTTAACAATGCGTGGGATGCTTTTAAGACGGTAGGTGTAATACACGATGACTGGGAAACAGCAGAGAGGCAGAGGGAATTAATAAATGCTGGCGTTGACTACATCTTTAAGTTAGGACTTAAAGCAAAACAAGAGATTGTAGAAGCCTTAAAAAGGAACTATGATATCATGTCTGACAAGACAGTGAATACCATTGCTAAGGTAATAGAGTACTACTATGACCCATCATCACTGATTGACCTTAGAAAGGAGATGACTTCTTATAAGGATCAGGCTTCACAGATTGCTTTTCTTGAGGGTGTCGCAAAAAACTCTGGTGATCCTAGGAAGATAGCTAGTGCGCTAAAAGAATTGACTACATTCACTGACAGGATGATAGAAAATAATGAGTCAATAGAGATTCCTGAGTCTACGAAAAAGAAGGGGCCTGTAGGAACGGCATTAGACTTTCAATTGGCTTTATATCAGTATGCTACACCTAATACAATATTTAGGACGGTAGAGATTACTGGCGGTAATAAGGACTTGGTAGATCCGAATATTCTTGGCACAAGCATGCAAGACACTTTGCTTCATGCGGAGACATTCTTGCGTAATTGGTACAATGACTATATGTCAAAGGGTATGACTACCATATCTTTCTTTGAAGCTATTTCTAAGTATCTTAATGCCAATGGAAGTAAAAAGACAGCAGCTATCCCTCTTTCTACGGCTTCCTTTGTGATCTTAAACGACCTGGTAAAGCATAGGCCCGTAGGAAGCACTCACGCCTATTGGAACACCATCTATGAGTTATTTAACAATACACAGGGTATAGCAGAAGCGCGGAGCATGGCGGGCATAATCCTCGCTATGGGCACAGAGAACTATATGAAGGGCGAGAATGCTTTTAGACCTTCTTTTGAAAAGATGTCTAAATTTGCAGCCGAAGTAGGAGGATTTACCTTGGATGACAGTGATTTAGATGAAAGCACTCATGAGGAGATAAAGAAACTGGGAGCTATGACACGGGGGATGACGGAAACAAGAAAGCCGGTGCCTCTGACTCCCAATGCCAGGAAGAAGATAAAAAAGGAATACGAGAACATAACTAATGAACGATTACAGGCTTTAAAGGATAAGATAAAACACTGTAAATGATATTAAACTGTATAGGAGCGGATAGTGAGACACTGAATGCCATGAAATCACTCTGGATGAATAGTCTTGTGCAGCTATCAGCAGCAGGCAAAGAGATTGACTTCAAGTCAGTTTATAATCACTTCATGGCGACAAATATAATAGAGAACATGGATGCCGAGAGTGCTGCGTTCCTCTATCAGGAGATAAAGATAGAAGCCTCTATGTTGGACAAGAATATAGAGTCACACATGACTTCGGAGGGTGATCTTGACAATATAGCTAGGGGGGCAGCGCTAACAAGAGCAATGGAAGGGCTTAAGGGGGATAATCCGGCTATGGCTGCGGCAAAAGCTTTAGTAGACTTCCTTAATCAAGTACATTTCCACTCCAAATCAACTTCAAATTCAAAGCAATCAAACGACATAAAGCAATTAGTGTCCGACTACGCTAAGTCAGTGGTGGGAGAGCGCAAGTATGGCAAAACAGTAGATATATTGTCTGAAGCCTTAAAGAAAGATATGGAGTCAGAAAGCTTTGGGCAAGGGGCTGACGCTATGTTTGAAGCCCTGAAAGAGAAGCTCCAGGAAGCTCTGGCGGCAGTGAAAGATCCGGTGACGAAGAAAATCCTTGAGAACGAGCTAAGTAAGATTCAGACGGCAAGCTTTAATATGGGTATAACGGCAACTAAAAGGAAGAAAATCCTATATGATGCCATTAAAGCAAGTCAGTATGGGAAAGATACCAAGAATGGGCGTTTCGTAGATTGGCCTAAACTTGCAGCACAGGAGGACTTAAATAAAACTCTCGATTCAATCTTGGGGGATGCCTTGGATAAAAGAGGTTATAAAGGGGACAAGTCAAGGGTGTATAAAGCACTTATTGATGAATATGAGGAGATAAAGAGAGCTCGTTCATATGTAAAAGCTTTTGAAGCAATGGACTTAAAAGGGACTTCTATTGTTAAAAGGCTTGCGGAAGAGGTAGCTATATCCAGGGGTTTCTTCAAAACCATTGATGGAAAGAAAGTCGTGGACTACAATGCCAGGAGCATTGACGCTGAAAAGCTGCTTACGAAAGAGATGGCTTTGGTAAAGATTCCTGCCACTGGCACTGTCAAAGAGCGGTTTGAAGCTCTGGTAGCTAAATATATAGAGGATAAGAGGTATGATCAGATAAAAGATTCCATGATCAGGCTTATGGCTCATAATAACAAGCCTTTTAAGCAGAAGATAACTGCGCTCGACAGGTTGTCCAGGCTACAGAACGTAACGGGTCTGGATGGTACTACGAGCGCCCTGGCAGGAAAGATCCTTGGGCTTCATGTAAGTGCTATAGCTATGGCTAAGATGGATGTGCTTGTGCAGCAGTACAGGGCTTTAATGGATTATAATACACCCGAAGAAGGGTTTAATCAGAGATATACACCAGCACTGTTCGCGCAAGTAGGCCCACAGGCTATATTAAAGAAGATGGGCAATCTTTTGAGAGTATCGGTACTATCTGACCAGATAGGGGCTGTGAGAGCTACAGAGATGCTTATGAATTGGCAGAGAGTAGTTCTTAGCAATACTTTGTCAGGTTTGGTGAACGTAACACAGAACACACTCACAGGAGGTATAGGCATTAGTGTGGCGGGTCAAGATTACGCCAAAGTAGGTACCTTCAAGAGGATGGCAAGTGTTATTATACAGCATGTGACAAACGATTATAATTCAGAGACACATAGAATAGAAGTGTCAGGTATAAAGAATATATATGATGCGGACACGACAGCAGAGAAAGTATTGGCAGTGATTTCAAGTGCTTCCTCAGCGCTCCTTAATGGCATGGATGGGCTTGCAGCATATAATGGAATAAGCAGATCTTTCTATAAAGGTATAGAAAGCGAGATCAGGGCGAAGTATAGCCATGAAGACAAGGCAAAGGTAGATGCCAAAGTAAAGGAACTTATGGGTTCTATATTCACTCCTGAGAACGCAGCAAGAGCAATAGGGCTTGCTGCAAAGTACTTGCGTATAGCGGGAATAACGGAAGCGTCGGTAGGGACGAAAAGATATAAAAGGCTTCTCACAATGGAGTCAGAGAACGTGCAGCGGGCTTTCGTCATGTCCGGCAAGATAAGTGAGGAGGTGAATCCAGAGAGAGTCATTGGATATAAGAAATCGGCAGAGCGCCTTACAGAGATGCAGCTAGGACGCGCTGAATACCATACTATTGAAGGAGGAGAAAAGACATATAGATGGAACATACCTATCTTTTTAAATACTTATTCTACGTTATTGAGTCGAATACGTAAGGCTAATATTAAAGCTTTAAAAAATCTGTCCAATGATCCTTCGGGGGACCATGTGTGGAATTACCTTCTTACAGGGTGGGGCTATATGCTTCTTAATGGAGGTCCCTTTGCTTTTATGGGAGGTGCTACAAGGTGGGCAGACAAAGGGTTTGGCGATATAGTGAACATACGCTATATTGTAACTGGCACTGTCAGAAAAAGGAAAAAGGCTTATGAACGTATAGTTAATGGCGTGGTAGATAGTGATGGGAGGTCATACAACACGCAGGATGCTATGGCAGCTTATGAAAGCTATGAGATCGCTCGCAGAAGGCTTAAAGAATCATCTAATGCGTGGCTTCGGACGGCAGCTATCGTAAGCCTTGCAGTGCTGACAGCGGGTCCTGTAGGAGGGGATGATGATGAATGGTATGAGACCATTTGGAAGAAAGTAAAGCAAAGTATGCTTGACCTTGGGAATGATCATCCGTTAGTACATCTCGTCATGCTAAGGATTGCCATGATACAGATACGAATAATTTATGGTGTCATAAAGTATGGGAAGAACAATTGGGATGATAGCCTTGCTCATGCCGGCAGTGCTTTATTTAGCACGGGGATTCCCTCAAATGCTTTTGAGAAGTACTTCAGACAGGGGGATGATAATCCTACAAGGCTTGCGAAAATAGTTAAAGATGTAACAGGCGCTTATGTAGGGCTCGGACCTGTTCTTAATCCGGGAGGTGTTTTGGGGATAATAAATCCTGTTATAGATGAGGTCAGAGGGACGCAAAAGAAACTTGACTTCACTGATAGCCCTATAATTCCAGGATCGGTAAGTGACCCTAATCTTTGGGATGGCATGTATAATGGATGGGCATGGGGGCTCACAGGGACCCACTTTGGCTACTTTATAGACCCAATGGGAGCAGGAAGGACATCGGGGATAGAGATTGGCGTAGATGACTATCATAAGTCTTTTAGAGAGATCGATTGGAGCAAGTATGGCGAGGCTAAGTGGAACACTAGAAAAGAGCAGGTCACGCTCGCTACAAACAAGCTTGATGCTATAGGACATCAGATAGAAGCTTTTGGCAGAAAGTTTGATATAGATGGGTTTAATATGCCCGGGGATTATACCAAATCTTATGACAGGTATTATAAGGGAATTTTCAGCGTAGATATAAAAGATGTAAATTTGGCTGAGCTAAGGAGATATTTGGGCAAGCCTAATTATAAGATTCCTGAGTCGGGGAAGATTAACCTTATAGAAGTTGCGAGAGACAGGCTGAGGTTGAAGGTGGGAGGTGATGAAATAAATATTGAAGATGTCGAAACCGCAATCAAATTCAACAATCTCAAAAAGAAAGTCAGAAAATGACTTCTTTATTCCGGTTCATAGCATAAGGCCAGTAGGAGATATATCCTTAAAAGAACTAGAATTTAACCTTGCTATGATAGGTAGCGCCAAGCTTAATGATATAGGGCTGAAAGGACAAAATATTAGGGTGGGGGTCATTGATAGCGGGTGCAAGCAATTTGTGACTAGCTATAAAGACTTTACAGGTGAAGGCACTCAGGACTATAATGGACATGGAACACATGTAGTATCCCTTATAAAGGCTATTGCTCCTGAAGCTGAGATGTATATGGCTAAAGCTATGGATAAAACAGGTGGCGGCTCTATTCCTAACCTTATAGCAGCTACTCTATGGCTTAAAGAAAAAGGATGCAAAATAGTTAATTGCAGCTTTGCTTTTAATAAAGGGGCTCAGGTAGAAGTCTATCAAAAAGTAATAGATGAGTGCGTAAAAGCAGGAATGGTCTTCTGCTGTGCTAGTGGTAATGAAGGAAGTAAAGAAGCATCCTTCCCCTCTAACAAAGATAACGTGTTCTGCGTGGGAGCTATAGACAGGGGGTATAATATAACAGACTTTAGTAATACAGGAAAAGATGTAGACCTGGTAGCTCCAGGAAAAGATATCCTGGGGGATGACCTTAATAATGGGAAGGTGCTTATGTCTGGGACAAGCCAATCTACGCCTCATGTTACAGGAATGATAATATTATATCTGCAATACAAAGGGAACCTTAGTTTTTATGAAATATATTCCGACATAACTAAAAGGAGTGTAAAAGATCTTGGTCAACCAGGTTTTGATGTTGACTATGGATATGGGCTTATACAGCCTTACTTTGCAGGGATCATGGATGAACCTCCAAAGAAGAAGAAGTCATTCTGGCAGTGGCTTAAGGGGTTGTTTGGGTAGTTCTATTTTATCATTTTTTAGTAAAAAAGCTATTATTAGGCATTGCGCAAACACAAACATGCGTAAACACAAATGTTAAATGAAAGCTCAATACGACCCTCCAAAAGTTCTTGGAAGGCATTTGACAAGTTGCTGTATTTCATCTTCTTCTAACTTTATTGTAACTCCATTTTTTTCAATTACCATCTTTAAACCTTTTGACCAATGAACCCACTTGTCAGCATCATCCATATCTATCAATGAATAAGAGTGTACCGAAAACGAGCCTTCATTTAACGCCGCATTGGTGCTATTTGGGCTTGATGTTGTAGTTTCAACTGTTTGCATATATTTTACTTTTAGTTATTAATTTGAACTTTTGTGCCTTGATTCCCAAACAGGCACCAATGCTTTTACGTTAGTGGCAAGTTTAATCCACCAACCAATATTCAGTTTGCTGTGTTCCAAGTT
>CAYTCO010000011.1:29996-39420 GCA_964436385.1 uncultured Gammaproteobacteria bacterium | reverse complement strand
GAGACCTGGTTTGATAATGTTCGAATAACTACCCTGGATCACGTTGATCCACAACCAGAGCCTGGACTTCCCGTGCCACTCCTGAAGCAGACAAATCCATTGTGGGGAAGCGACATATATGACTCAGCAAGCTCATGGTCAAGCGATGGTCTGACCATGTCTAGATGGGGATGTGCTGTTGCTTCTGCATCTATGATTTTTCAATATAACGGTCTTGAGAAAATGGAGGACAACTCAGACTTAACACCAGGAAGCGTTAATCAATGGTTAAAAAATCAAGTAGACGGATACGTAAGAGGAGGGCTTCTGAACTGGCTTTCACTCTCAAGACTTTCAAAGCAAATTGCAGATAACAATGGTGTAACTTTTGACGCCTTGGAGTACGAAAGCAGAAACCCAGATAACGCATTTCTCGCAAATATTCTAGACAATAGCCTCCCTGCAATTCTGTCTGTTCCAGGACATTTTATTGTTGCAAAAGGTGTTGATGCGCCGAATTCTACGTTCTGGATAAATGACCCTTTTGATACGATAGTAAAATTATCTGATCCTCCCTACAGCAATACATATTCAAGAATGGGAACTTATACCCAGTCAAATACTGACCTGTCATACATAATGCTTGTAGTTAACCCACAAGTAGAAATTGAGTTATTGGACGAGGCCGGGGACCCAATTCCGACAGAAGTGTCAATCGAGGGTCCGATAGATGATGCAGAAGGAGAATCGATAAATTCAGTAGGCCCTCTTAAAATACTTTATGCAAAAAAACCTGAAGGGGGAGAATATCAACTTTATCTTTCATCAGCAACTGGAGGCTCTTATGTAGTGGACCAGTACTTTTACGACCAGAACGGAGAGGTTAAGAAGATAACCGCAAGCGGAAATCTTCCTGCTGGGGCAACAGACGAGTACAAATTATTCTTAGATAAAGAAAATTCTTCGCTTAGTACTTCTGAAAAAGTGAATGTCGTTACTTTTGATAGTATAAAAACTAAAATAAATGAGGGGTACAAGGCAAAGAAGATAAAGGACAAGATTACTTATTTGGCTCTTGTTGCGGAGCTTGAAATTGCAAGAAAAACCAGATTTATAAGTCTTAAGAAAGCGCTATTGGATCTTATGATAATTACTATCTCAAGAAGTAGGAGTATTGATAAAACCTTTGGACAAGATCTGATTGCAGATCTTAAGGTTCTTAAGGCCTCTATATAAATTTTACTACTCTCGCTCGAGTTCCTTGGCATGTATTCTTGCTTTTTCTTTAAGATCTATAGAAACTTCAGAATTTAGGAAATTGGGTTCTGGGTGGCTTGGTCTTGTGAATCCATAGTGTACGTTTGGTTCGTCATATTGATCATACTCTGGATCTGAAGTTTCAAAATCATACCAAAAGCCTGCAATATCGTTATCTTGTGGATCATTCTTTATACTTAACTTACCACCGTAGTATTCGTCTGATACTTTTTTTGCGGCTCTATAGTTATTCTCAGTAAAATGGTGAAAGAGAGTAACAAGAGTTGCCTGTTGTTCTGCTGTTGCCTTTTTATCGTTGCCAAAGACTTTTATCCTTCCGGCCTGATCAAGACTTTCTAGGTCATCAAGTAGCGTGGGAATATCGGGCAATTGATGATAGTCTGAAAATGCACCTACTCCTCCGCGACCCTCAATTTCTCGCAGTAGAAGACGAGCTGTTCTACCAAGAGTTCTGCTCAATGAATAATGATTTCTGTATCGGAGGTCAGGTAGTCTGTCAGCGCCTTCCAGCCTTACGACTATTGCGGGTTTTTCTTGATGTGACCTAAGTCTGTTTAGATTATGTATGGGATCATATTTATCGTGAACACCTTTGTCAGAAAACCACTGCTTGAGTTTTTCCGGATCAAGGACAATTCGCCCAAGAACTCGACCAACTCTTGCTCCTGCGTGCGCAAGAAGTTGGGTTACTTCCTCCTCCAAAATGGCATGTTGTTCACCGAAAAATCCCACGGGATCTGAATATGAGAAATGTTTTTGTGTAGCAAGAGATCCGCCTGTTCCTTTTGCTGATACTGCAGAGTATCCGGTACCAAATTCGTCTTCAAAATATGCATCTTTTTGAAGATAAACAGACCTTTTAGAAGAAGGAGTCTGCATTCTGTATCTGGATCCCTCAGTTTTTCGAAAACCAAAAAGAGCTGCTTTTTCTCTTAGATAACCTTCATCAAGCCATTTTAGAAGGTTGGGATCAGTAACTTCCTCTCTCATTTCAAGGTTAACATGAACACTTCTTATGACACCTGTTGGTATTAGCTCATATGCTCCGATTCCGTTTTCCGCATATCTTAAGTCAACGCCTATGGGATGTACGTAAAAATTTGGTGTTTCAATTCCTGATTCTGGACCCATGAGCGGATTTTACCACGACGTATACGTGCCTACAAGAATTGTCAAAATAACAAATTTTAGTCATACTAAATGTGTATGGAGCATTTGATGGTTGTTAAAAAGTCCGGAGAAAGAGAGGTTTATGACGAGGAAAAAGTTAGACGATCGATGAACCGCGTAGGGGTGCCTGAAAATATAAAGCCGGAGGTATTAGCTCACATAAAAGAAAAATTCCAAAATAACGAAATTTCAACAGATGACATCTTTCGACATGTCCTAGAATTTCTAGAACCAAGAGACAGAAAATCCTCTCTAAGATTTAACCTTCGTCAGGCAATCTTTGAGTTAGGACCTACAGGGTTTCCTTTCGAGCAATATTTGGCAAGTATTTTCCGAAACATGGGGTATAAAGTCACGCCAAATGTTATCATGAACGGAGATTGTGTAAGACATGAAATTGATTTAGTTCTTGAAAAAGATGGTCACCGAGAAATTGTGGAGGTTAAATTCCATAACCATCATGTCGTAAAAACTGATGTTCAAACAACTCTTTATACTTACGCAAGATTTTTAGATGTAAAAGAGAAGAACCAAGTAGATAACGTTTGGTTGATAACAAATACTAAATTAACTTCTGATGCAATAACATACGCCAACTGTAAAGGGATGCCTGCTATCGCATGGAATTATCCCGAAAAAGGAAATTTACAAGACTTGGTTGAGGAGCCTGCCATGTATCCAATTACACTTCTTACATCTTTGTCAGAACAAGAAAAGAGAAGACTCGTTGAAAAAAATGTTGTGCTTTGCACGGACTTGTTAACAAGAAGTGACGCAGAACTTGCAGATCCCTTGATACGAAATAACAGTTTACAAAAGGCGAAAGAAGATGCAAAATTAGTCTGTCCGCTGCCCGCAAAATAAATGGCAAAGACTATTACACTTCCGGGGCTTATCGATGTGCATACTCACATGCGCACGCCTGGTCAATCCCACAAAGAAGATTTTTTCACTGGTACAAAAGCTGCTGTTAATGGTGGATTTACAACCGTCATTGATATGCCAAATAACGGGATCCCGATAACAACATATGAACTTTTGGATGAAAAAATAAAAATTGCCAGATCTCAAGCAATTTGTGATATTGGATTTCATTTTGGATCATTGGGAGATAATCTATCTGAATTTAGAAAAATTAAGGAAAAGGTATTCGGGTTAAAACTATACCTAAATCAAACCACTGGCGGATTTATTATCGGGAAAAAAGAGTTAACAGCTATATATGCATCTTGGGAATCAAATCAGCCAATTCTCTTACACGCGGAAGAGGACGTCTTGGATATGGTTTTTGAAATTGTTAGAAAAACAAAAAAAAGAACTCACATCTGTCATGTTTCATCAGAGATGGAACTTACAAAAATAGCAAAAGCAAAAGAAGGGGGACTTCCAGTTACTTGTGGCATAACCCCGCATCACTTATTTTTAACAAATTCTGACGAGAAAAAACTCGGAGTCTATGGGAAGATGAAGCCTTATCTTAAAAGCAAAAAGGACGTTAAATTTATGTGGGATAAGCTTTCCTACATAGATATTGTCGAGTCAGACCATGCACCTCATACAATAAAGGAGAAGGAGAGTGAGGCACCATTTGGAGTTCCGGGACTTGACACTACTCTACCCCTTTTGCTTACAGCAGTAGAAGAAGGAAAATTAACAGTCGATGAAATTATCAAACTTTGCCATACCAACCCTGCAAAAACATTCAATGTTCCAACTGCCAAAAACACTTTAATTGATGTTGAAATGAAAGAATATACATTAACCAAAAAAGACTTAAAAACAAAATGCGGATGGTCACCTTTTGAAGGAAGAAAAGTTATTGGAAAAGTCAGAAGCGTCACAATTCGCGGAAAAGAAATTTACAAGAACGGAAAATTAGCTGTAAAGAAAGGCAGTGGAAAAGTAATCTCCCCAAGCATATAATCGTGGCATGAGTCATAATAAGGTTGAATCGCCCAATTCTTGCGAGATTTTGTCTCCTGCAGAGAAAAATGGGATGTTAAAGATAGCGCTTTTAAGTTTGCCAAAGCAGTTAACATTGGGGGAGCCTCAGATGGTGGAAAATCTCAAATTCATTAATTATCTTTCTGAATTACTCGAATTTTCCCGCGGCACGAAAGGATCAACAAGATTTATTTTGGATACCGCTGCATATGCAACAGAGGTTGGTGTAGAGGCAGTTGTTGCAAAGCCGGAGAGATTTGATCCTGAAGAGTCGTTTCCTAAAACACTTTTTAATCCGCTTGACCCTGAAGGTCTTTTTGGAGATAACCCCCACTTAACCGAACAAAGAGGATTGATTTTTCTTTCCAAGAATAGGGAAGCCTCCAGGAATAATTCACGAGAACACAAGCTATATGTAGTTTGGTGGGCTGATTATGTTACTGCCTACCACCATGACCCGTTTTAAGCAACTAGATCATGCCAGTTTGTTCTGTTGAGATTTAATTTCAATAGCAAGATTAGGGTTCCACATTGCACCGGTTGCGGACATAACAGCATCTGCTCCTTTTTCCCGATATTCAAAATAGTTCTCAGGTTTTGTCACACCTCCAACTCCGGTTATACTAAATTTATAATTTTTCTTGTCTTTTATCTTTTTAAGTTTGCTTACAAAATCAAGACCGGCCCATTTTATTCCTGCACCGCAAAGGCCACTCCTTGCTCTATTTGGCCCCGGAAGTGCTTGGTCTCCATCGGAATTAACAACTGCTGCCTGCAGGGTATTAATTCCCGAGACATCATCCGCGTATTCATTTGCAATTTCTGCTAACCGCTCAAGATCTTTTGTGTTCTTGTAATAGCCTACCTTAATTGAGAAAGGTGTATTTCCAATTACTTTTCTAATTTTTTCACAAACCTTTTTCGTAACATCTAAGTTGTAGCATACAAGTCCTTCATTGCCGATATTGGGGCAAGATAAGTTTGTTTCTAAAACCTTAGCACCGGTTTCATAAGACAATTTTGCAGAAAGGACATAGTCATCAATAAATTTTTCTTGTGTTTGGTTTTCCCTGACAGTACCCATAAAACTTAATACCATAACTTGCCCTTTTCCTTCATAAGAAATAGCTTTTTTTACATCTTCCTGCCAAACTTCAGGATTCTTGGAAGGTACCCCGAAGGAATTTGTAATAGTAATCGGATCCTTAAATAGCCCATCAACTACAATAGGTTTATCGAGTTTTTCCAAAGTTAGACTTCCTCCTTTTTTGACTGCCAAAAGATTTGGGAAGGGATGACAGGGGTAGGCCGTTGCTCTAACTGTTTTATAAACACAAATATCAAAGCCGTTCTCAAAAGCTCCCTTGATAAATTTGCTATTCAAAAGAGGTCCGGCAGGAATACCAAAAGGCAGGTTAACTTTTAGACCAAGATAATCATATTTGAGAGTTTTTTCCTTGACTAATTTCTTGGGTCTTGCGAAATCTCCAAAAGGACCCTTATTGTAGTTATCTTCGTAGCTTAAGTGCGGATCATAAAAGGGGACTTTATTAATTATTGGTCTAAGATTAGCAGATCGTAAAATGTGAGTCAATTGTCATCGGATGTAAAGTCCTCCATTAACATCGATAGTTGAGCCGGTAATATAAGAGGCGTCTTCAGAGAGAAGAAAAAAGACTGCACCGGCTACATCGTTAACATTTCCTGCTCTCTTAACAAGACTATTTTCTATGTTCTTTTGCCTATCTTTGGTTTTCATTCTTCTGGACATTCTCGTATCAATCATCCCAGGAGCAACTGCATTTACCAGTATATTATACTTACTAAGGCTTCTTGCAAGAGATTTTGTTAACCCGATTTGGCCTGCTTTTGAAGCTGAATAAGCAGGATCGCGACTACCCAAATGTGCTCCTGTTGATGAAATATTTACTATTCTTCCTCCATAGTGTTTCATAAACGGCAAAGCATACTTTATGCATCGAAAAGTCGCACTGAGATTAATTTCAATAACTAAATCCCACAAGTCATCAGTATATTTTTCGAAAGAAACAATGGGATAAACTCCCGCATTATTTATCAAAACATCTATTTTTTTTTGTTCTTTTTTTAATCCTTCAAAAAAAGATTTAACTTCATTCTTATTTAAGAAATCTATCTCAAAAGTCCTCACTTTTGAGCCTAAATTTTCTAATGTTTTTATGTTTGTTTTGCTGATTTTATGTTTGCTAAGAAGTATGAGGTGCCACCCATCCTCAGAAAGTCGTTTAGCAATTGAAAATCCAATATCACCATGGGCTCCTGTAATTAATGCTGTTTTCATCTTAAAACTATACCGTATGATTGCATCTTCTTAATTGCCTCATCTATGTCTTGTTGGGAAATAATTACACCATTTCTCTTAATCGCGTGTGAAGCAAGAATTGTTCCTATTTCTGCACACTGTTCCGGAGGTAATTTTCTAATAAAAGCTAGAATAAATCCGAGAGAAAATGCATCGCCAGCACCTGTTGTATCGGTAAGTTCCCGTTTTTGGGTTGGCACAAATACCTCCTGGTTTTGACCGTCTCTATAGTGAACTGTTGCTCCACGCGGCCCAAGAGTAGTGACTACTACTTTGGGTCCATAATCGAGGACTTCATTTTGATCTGAAACATTGAGAATGCTTTTTGCCCTTTGCCATTCTGATTCATTAAGAAATAATATTTGAGATCGTCTTAGGACATCGAGATGCAGATATTCATCAGCCTTCAATAGCTTTGGCCCAGGAGTGTATGTTAGTAATCCCTCTCTTTTCCTTGCAACATTTTTAGCCAACCCGTGGTGCGCGCTTGCCAGATGTACCACTTTGTATGGTTCTATTTCGTCTCCTGAAACCACAACATGAGGACTCAGCTCTGCGACTCCATTATCATGCCATTCACCGATTTGATTAAGTTCGGATATCTCGTTTATAGGTATTGATATACCAGGAAGCCGAGGAGAAAGTGTTATATCTACACCTATTTCATTGAGAAGGTTAGTGTATCTGACGCTTCTTTCGTCAGTCCCAAACAAAGCTAGCAACCCCGTATCGACACCAAAGACTTTTCCGTTGATTGCTATACCTGCTGCAGCTCCCCCAAAATAATCATTTCCTTCAATTTTATCAATGGCAGCATATCCTACAGAGAGTAGCTCCGGCATATTGTTAAGTAAAATTCAATAAATCTATAAAATTAGGGATTGTATGCGTAAAACCAGCTTTTTCTATCTTTTTACCATCGATCCCATAAAGAACTCCTATTGAGTCAACTCCAGCATTTGAAGCAGAAAGTGAATCAACGCTAGTATCTCCTACCATCACTATTTCATCGAGCGGAATTTTTGTTTTTCGGGCGATATAAAGGATACATCCCTTGTTTGGTTTATCTCCTCCTGGCATTCCACCACCATAAACGACTTCGAATAAGCTATCTACTTTAAGGGACTTAAGTATTCGATTAATCGAGGACGCTTTCTTAGTAGTTAGAATAGCAAGCTTTCTATCCAACCCAATCAATTTCCTGAGGGTTTCCTCTACGCCTGGAAAAAAGATGAGTTCTTTGATAGCACTTTCTAGTAAGTAAGATCTAAAATCCTCGGTGAGTTTCTCAATTTCTTGTTTTGAAAGATCTGGTTTTAAAAGTGAAAAAGCTTCTCCAATAGGTACCTTACCTATCGTTGGATAAATCAATAAAGGATCTACCTCTTCGTATCGATTTTTAACTAATGCGTAATTTACACTTTTTGATATATGTTGGCGTGAATCAACTAACGTCCCGTCAAAATCAAAGATAAAAAGCTTATATCTACGAATCATTTTTTCGCATTGTAAATTTATCTTCGGGTATTACGTGGCCAAGATTGACAGCCTTTGAACGGAGGTCGCTGGCTATTATTTCATTGGCAGGCTCTATATGGATAGAGACAGGAGTTACTCTAATGCCTGCTGACTCAATTCCTTTTATCTTGCGTGGATAATTTGTTAGTAGTCTAACCGACTTTACTCCAATATGATGCAACATATCTCCTGCGATAGTAAAGTCACGTACCTCTGATGGGTATCCCGCCTTTTTGTATGCTTTATCAGTATCAACACGTTCCCCAGTTTTTGGATCTATCTTTTGAGATATCTTTCCATTTCTCCACTCAAACATCCCATTTAATTGGGCCATCTTTCCTGAAACGCCTGTGCCTCTTCCTTCCTGTTCGAGATACATTATTATTCCACTCCCTTCATCGCGCACTTGATTCATTGCCTCACGAAATTCATCTTTGCATTCACAATTTATTGCTCCATACACCTCACTTGTTCTACAGGAAGAATGAATTCTAACCAAAATATCTTCACCGTTTCCCAAGGCATTTTCAACGATGTTTCCAAAAACTAGCATTTCATGATGGGAACCGTTTGTGTAGTCTCCAAAAACAAGGTACGTCCAATCACCAAACTCGGTAGGTAAAGGTGAGCGTCCGATCTCTTCAACTAGAGGTTTTTGTTCAGTTCTTAGTATTTTTAGCATTTCGGTTTCATTTTCCCAGGGCTTTTTCCAAATAAATTTTCTCAAATTGACTATTTGATTGGCAGAGAGCTCATGCGGATCATAATGTCCAGACAAGCCTCCAATAAATTCTTGCCCTTGATCTAAGCGTATTTCAGCTGATTTCATCGAATTATAGCTTATTCAATTTTCCGTATCAACTAGCTAAGTTTTATTACATTTGAGTTCACGATTCAATGACAATATTGTCAATATGTAAAAATGGTGATAGACTCCAGAAAATGTTTGAAAATTACTCCTTCGCTGACTTATTTAGGAAATATAAGGTAAAGGCTGGATTGAAAACATTGTCACATCTTGGTGAGGAATTTGAAAAACAGGGGTTGTTGTTTGAAAATAGCATCTTCTCACACTGGCAACGTGGTTCAAGAATTCCCACGAATAGAAATACTCTTCTTGCTCTGATAAGAATATTTATTAAGCGAAAAGCAATAAAAACCATTACATAAATAAACATATTTCTTGAATCAATC
>CAYTCO010000011.1:29738-29986 GCA_964436385.1 uncultured Gammaproteobacteria bacterium | reverse complement strand
GTATAGACGTGAATGATTCATTGGTAGACCTTGTATACCTCTGGTCAATAAAACATCTCATCGACTAGGGAGGACTGCAGAAGAAATATTCATAGAAAATAATTTGGCAATTTTTAATTTCGATACACCTTTTACATATACAACTGGATTAAAGAGTCCGATGTTCGTTGATAACAGACTGCTTCTTTCTTTGACCAAAGAGCGAGACTTTATTATTAATGAAATGGTAAAGTTTATTAAAAGAAATG
>CAYTCO010000011.1:27069-29728 GCA_964436385.1 uncultured Gammaproteobacteria bacterium | reverse complement strand
CATCTTCATTCTCATTTGCTGCGCCATTTGGTGTACTGGTTGCGGCTGCACTAAAACTTCCCCTCATCTTAATAAGAGAAAGTAAATCTTCGTACGGACGATTTACGAAGATTGAGGGACATCTACCATATGGAAAAAGAGTACTAATAGTAGAAGATCTTATCTCAACAGGGGTCGCAGTAATTGATAATTGTGAAACCGTACGTTTGGCGGGAGGAAAGACTAAATATTGTGTTTCTCTTGTTGACTACGAAATAAAACTTGTACGAAAAAGTATGGCTGCTCACAATCTGAAAGTCTTTGCACTAACTAGTGGTAAGAGAATTCTCATAGAGGCAGAGAAGAAAGGAGTGTTAACAAAAGATGAAAAGAAGGAGGTAACAGACTGGTTAGAAGCACCTTTTAAGTGGGGTAAGATAAGGGGATGTTACAAGAACGGAAGCGCGACAGATTATTATAAATAGTTGGTGTTTGACGTGTTTCAGAAAGCTTTGGTATAGTTGTTATATGCGATTTCTCAAAATAATTTTTGGCATTCTTCCTATCCGCTACGCCAGCGCTCACTGTGATGTTCCATGCGGTATTTATGACCCGAAAGCAATGCAGATTGCTGCTGCTACGGTTCTTGTAATGGTTCAAAAGATTAACTCTTTAGAAGAACCTGGAAAGGAAGAAAAAGAAGAATGGTTAAATTATAAAAATAGTTTGATACGGATGATTTGGACAAAAGAAGAGCATGCGAGAAAATGTAAGGAGGAGCTTTTAATTCTTTGGACGGACTATTTTAAACCGGAGCATTTAGAAAAATTTCCGGATCTTCACGATAAAGTTTGGAAGGCCTCCAAGCTATGCTCCCAAAACAAACAGCATATTGATGAAAAGTTAGCGCAGGAGCTAAGAGACGCAGTAAATGGAATAGCAACAATTTTTAACGAATCAAAAGCTTAGTTGTGAATCTCCTATCAAATTTCCCACTGAAGCGCTTTAAGATAAAAAATAGTAGTATGGTGCCTTATCTTGCCGAGCGCGATGAAGTAGTGACACTACCCTATTTTTTTGGCAAACCAAAAATTGGTGATGTCATCGTTTTCAAGCATATAGTTCCACCCTTCATATTTTGTAAGAGAATTAAAAAAATAATTAATGATGAAATCTGGGTTGAGGGGGAAAATAAAAAAGAAAGTATTGATAGTAGAAAATTTGGATTTGTAAAGAGAAAAAATATAATAGGGAAGGTGATAATAAAGCTCTAATGTTTTTACCACTTTTCTTAGTTCTAATACTTCTTATAATTCTCACATTTGTTTGGCCGCCAGATAGTCCTTGGAGTCCTTGGTGGAGGACAAGTCGAAAAGTCGCAAGAATTGCATGTCGACTTGCCGGTGTTTCAAAAAAGGATGTTGTTTACGAATTGGGTAGTGGTGATGGGGAATTTATACTAACGGCAAGCAAAGAATTTAAAGCAAAAAAAGCAATAGGTATTGAGATTGATTACACAAGATACTTAATTTCAAAAATTAAAAAGCAAAAAGAAAAAAGCATAAACGTCGTATTTATTCGTTCTGACTTTAAGAAAGTGAATTTAAATGATGCGACGGTTGTGTATTTTTATTTAGTGCCTGCCGTTATTAAAAGAATAATGCCTAAATTAAAAAAGGAACTCAGACCAGGAACAAAAATCATGAGTTACCGATACAAAATGCCATTAAAATTAGTTGATAAAAAGAGCGGCATCTATTTATATAAGATATAGTTATTTTCTTATCCTTAAATAAAGCCAGCGGGCGCGATCGGCAACTTTATAGAGTTGGTAGATTGTGGGATTTATTACAAAATCATAACTTCCAACAAATTCTGTGTGGGTGGCACCATATCCTTCTTTAAATTTATGAAACCCGTACCAAGGATCTTTTGGATTGGGATCAACACCTAATGCCCCCCACATATCAAACTTTTTAAGACCAAGATTCTTTCCAAACTTTATTGCCTCCCACATTATTAAATTTGATGCCATTACATTGCGATGCTCTGACGAAGAAGCACCATACGGATAATAAAGAGTGTCACGAAATACGAATAATATCCAAGATGTTAAAGTCTTTTTTTGATACACCGCTGTCAGAAGATGCGCGGTCAGAGAGTTGGGAGTTGGGATTTTGGAGTTGGAAGATTGGAGTGTTTGCCACATCTTTTTGTGGTAGTCGGGTGTGTGTGCGTAGAATTTCTGTCTACTTGTTGTCTCCTTTGTTAATCGTAGGTATTCATCGAAATCTTTTTGAGATTTTTTTTCACTTACTGCAACATTGTGTTTTTGTGCAACTTTTATGTTGTATCGGGTTTTGGAATGGAAATTCTTTAAGAGTTCCTCTTCGCTCTTTGTGATATCAAGGATAAAAGTAAATTTAGTAAACAGCGGATGGAAAGACCCACGCAAGCTATCAGCTTTAAGCTTTAAGCTATCAGCTTTTAGAACGTTGGGCTCGAGTTGGATGAAAATGCAGTTGTTCTCTTTCCCGACCCTTTTTAACTCTTCAAGCAGTTCCTTTGACGGCTTATCACCTTTTGGTAAATACCCAATGGTATATTTTGTTTTTGGGACTTTATGTATAGTGAGTGAAAACCCAATTTGTATTTTCCCGTTTTTTATCAAAGCACGACG
>CAYTCO010000011.1:22597-26969 GCA_964436385.1 uncultured Gammaproteobacteria bacterium | reverse complement strand
GTATAGTGAGTGAAAACCCAATTTGTATTTTCCCGTTTTTTATCAAAGCACGACGAACAACTTTAACGCCCGTTAGCTTTCTAAATTCCCCCCATTCGAATGATTGTAGGGGATGTGATACAACCGAGTTGTATTCATCTTTTTTGTCTTCAGAAATATCAATCCATTCCATAATTTTCTACGTCGTTCGTTTTCACTCTCGAAAGGTGACGTTCGGTGTGGAGCCTCACTATGTGAAGGCTTCCCATACGTGTTTTCTTAGTTCGATTAGCTTTCTGAGTCAGCCTTCAAATCACTTTCAAGTAGATGAAAACTCTCTCTCTTAAGGTTAGCTTACTACATGCTGCATACTTCATGCTACAACTTTACCAATATTCATTATTAATAATGCTTGTGTCAACGTTGTTGTATTCGAGCACCTCGCTTGGAAGCTCGAATATAAATCGAGATGGAGTTGCAGTATTTCTTTGGCCAAATATTACACGCTGCTTTGCGTAGGTTAGGTAGAGATGCTCTTTTGCCCTTGTTACTCCTACGTAGCAAAGTCTCCTTTCTTCTTCCAAATCACCAAAATCAAACAGGCTATGCGAGTGAGGAAAAACACCTTCTTCGAGTCCGACTATAAACACCATCCTAAACTCTAGCCCCTTTGCTGCGTGCATCGTCATAAGAGTTACAGCATTTTCTTGATCAACAACCTTTTGCCCATCCGGCATATACTCTTGTTCGACCAGCGCTACATTTTCAAGAAATTGGATTATATTCGGGAACTCTAAGGCAACAGATCTCAACTCTTTTATGTTTTCAAGTCGCGCTCTGTCCTCGGGGTCTTCTGCGTCGTACCGATCTAGGTAGCCAGATTTTTTTAGTAAATCATCAATTATTTCAAGGGTTGTTTTAGTCTCTGCATAATTTGCTTCATTAAATTCTTGACGATAAAATTCGAAATCAGCGAACCTTCTCTTTCCTAGTTTTTGAATTCTGGTTAGGGCTACCTCATCTTGTTGATTGGAAAGATAGGAAATGTAGGACAAAACATCTTTTACTTCTTTTCTGTCATAAAATCTTACTCCTCCAATAAGCTTGTAGGGGATCCCAAAATGTAGAAGCACTTCTTCAATAGTTCTTGATTGAGCATTCATTCGATACAAAATAGCAATATCCGAAAGACTAAATTCCGGATCGGTTTGTTTTCGACTGTTTATCATGCGCACGATGTATTCAGCCTCTTTATGTTCGTTGTCTGCTTCGTAAATGCTTATTTCCTCACCTTCTTTGTTATCTGTCCACAACTTTAACACGGGGTGAGAATTATTATTGGATATGATTGAGAAGGCTGCGTTAAGAATTGTTTGGGTTGATCTGTAATTTTGAGACAATCTAAAGACTTTAGCGGTTGGAAAATCACTTTTAAATTTTTCTAAATTTTTGTAATCAGCCCCCCTAAAAGAGTAAATGCTTTGAGAAAAATCTCCAACGATGCAGATATTATTGTGCTTGCCAGCAAGATATTTGGTAAGACGGTACTGGCTAATATTGGTATCTTGGTATTCATCAACCATCACATATAAAAATTGATCTTGATAGTAGGCAAGAGCACTTTCCGATTCTCTAAAAAGTTGGATAGTTTTATTTAAAAGATCATCAAAATCAAGAGCGTTTCGTTCTGCAAGTAAATTTTGGTATAAGGGATAAATTTTTGCTACGCGTTCTTGGATGTATCCTCTGGCAAATTTTGCATACTGTTCCTCACTAATCATCTGATTTTTAGCGGATGAAATTGCTTCAAGTGCAGCCCTGGGTCTTATATCCTTGATTGAGATTTCAAGCTTTTCGTAACAATCTTTTATTGTCTCTAGTTGATCATTTGTGTCGTATATGACAAAGTTATGCGGAATTCCTATAGCAACCCCACTTCTCCTTAGGATTCTTGCGCAAAGAGAATGGAAAGTTGCAACAGTCGGAGTGTCATGTACAAGCTTTTTTATACGCTCTTTCATTTCTCCGGCTGCCTTATTTGAAAAGGTAACCATTAAGATATTTTGTGCAGGAATACCCTTTTCTGAGATTAGATAAAGTACTTTATGGACAAGCACTCTTGTTTTCCCGCTTCCTGCTCCAGCAAGGATGATAGCGGGACCATCAGTATGTACTACAGCTTCTTTTTGGTCGGTATTGAGTTTGTTGAGAACGTCTTGCATTTGCTATAATTATTCTGAGAAGAACAATTTACTTAGTATAATCTTGTTGATTTACTAAGTATAATTATTATAACTTAACCCTTCATTTCATGGACACTAAATATTTCATTGCAAATTGGAAATCCAACAAGAAAAAGTCAGAGGCTTTAGATTTTCTGAATTTTCTAAAAGACAATATAAAGTCTATTGATCTGACAGGTAAAGAAGTAATTGTTGCACCTCCATACACGCTTCTTGATGTTTGCAAAGAATTTATAGTTAGTAATTCATTGCCCGTTACACTTTCATCTCAGAACGTTTCGTCCTACCCCCCAGGTGCATATACAGGAGAAATAAATGCACAACAGTTAAAAGAGTTTGTGAGCTATGTTATTATTGGTCACTCTGAAAGGCTTAAATATCTTCATGAACAAGACAATGATCTTGAAAACAAAGTCAGAGAAGCCTTGCAAGAGGGTCTAAAGGTGGTCCAATGCATACAGAACGAAGAAAGCAGGGTGCATAAGGGAGCAGAGCTGATTGCATATGAGCCACCAAGCGCAATTGGAAGCGGTGATCCTGACGATCCCGAGCATATTGCCCAAGTCTTTAGGGTTATTACTGAGCAAAATCCTGACGTTAAAGTCCTATATGGGGGAAGCATTAAGCCTGAGAACATAAACCAATTTATGTCAATCGAAAAGCTTTCAGGCTTTCTTATCGGTGGGGCAAGTTTAGATGCGAAATCGTTCCTCTCTCTTCTCAATGGCTAAAGAAACAAAACTCCAAAAGAAAAATTTACTGCTTCTTGCAGGTGTATTGCTTTTAATTCTTGTTGGTATATTTCATAATCAATTGTCTTCATTTCTTAGAATTTTTTATGGAGTTACTATCGATAAGGCAATCAATCTGACAAATCGTGAGAAAGAGTATTTTAACATTGCTATTTTAGGAATCGGAGGAGCAAGACACGACGGTCCTGATCTTTCAGACACGATCATTATTGCAAACGTTAACTTAAAGCAAAATAAAGTTCATATGTTCTCTATCCCCCGTGATTTATGGGTTCCGGGGGACAAGGATAAGATTAACAGTATTTATGCAAACGCAAAAAAGGAAAGCAACGGTATTTCCTCCGTTGAAGCAGTTTTGGAGATGATTACAGGACAAAAAATTGACTATGTCCTAGTGCTTGATTTCGAAGGATTCATAAAACTAGTAGATCATCTGGGGGGAATTGACGTAAATGTTGCAAAAACACTTGATGATTACCACTACCCCATAGAAGGCTTAGAAGAGGATACCTGTGGTAAAACAGATGAGGATATAAAGGCATTTACTGCGACAACATCGGCAGAGACTGAATTATGGGATTATTTCCCATGTCGTTATAAACACTTACATGTTGAGGAGGGAGACAATCATTTTGATGGTCAAATGGCATTAGAGTTTGTTAGGTCCAGGCATGGTGTGGGATCTGAAGGTAGTGATTTTGCAAGATCAAGAAGACAACAGCTGGTCATATCAGGGCTTAAAGAAAAAGCTTTTTCACTTGGTGTAATATTAAATCCGGTAAAATTACTGGGAGTTTATAATATTTTGAAAGAAAATATTGACACAAATATTGATATCGAAAAAATTGACGATTTTATTAAACTTGCAAACAAGCTTCAGGGAGGAGAAGTAACTAACTATGTCTTCGATGAGGGAAATGCAGTTGATCAGTATGGACTCTTAATGCATCCAGGAATTTCAGATGAATATAGATTGAAATGGGTTCTTGTTCCAAGAAAAGGAAACGGTAATTTTTCTGAAATTCAAGAGTATGTAAGATGCGTAATTAGTGGACAAACATGCACTATTGGAAAAAACAATTTAATAACACCAACACCCACAGTTAAGTAAGTATTTAAAGTTTGTAAATCTTTGTTTTGTTCTTCTGAAAGACTATCTTGCCAATTACGTCAAACTTTTTCTCATCAATGCTTATGTATTTTTCCCTCTCTAAGTCGCCAATATATGCATAGGAAATATTATATTTTTTAATAATCTGTAGGGTTTGGGCAGCCGAGCCTTCATAAAAAAGTCTTACATCTTCAAGTCGTGAGTTTGGATAGCTATAGTCACCTCTCCATAGCCATTCATGAACAGTCCAACCAAGAATGGTCGGGAGTCCCGTATTTGCAGATATT